>CAZTZC010000086.1:0-10219 GCA_964618045.1 uncultured Candidatus Bathyarchaeia archaeon
AGGCCCTGGGAGGGGTAGCCTGCTTCCGGCCTCACCTCGGTTTACAGAGTATCTCTTTGATCCTTCTGCCCTCTTTCTTCGACTGGAGGGCTGGCATGTCGAAATGGAAGAAGTCTTCGCTCCTGACGGCCTCGATGAGGATGGCGGTGTCAGCGCCTCCCCCCTGTTTGAAGTCGTACCTGCCTGTCCCCGCCACGGCGATAACCTCCTCTCCGGCTGTGAGTATACCGAGGTCGGTTGTGATGAGGGTCATCTCCACGCAGACCTTCATCCCCTCGCTGAACCTACGCAGCGTGTCCCACGCCATCTCAGGGTAGGAGAAGTCGTAGTCTGAGTTGAAAACCGCGCGGTGTCCGCCGTCCACTAGGCTCCTATATAGTTCGTCCGGGAACTCCTCCCTCTTTCCGCCGACCACGATGAGGTTGTAGTCTGCTCCGAATAACTCTAGGGCCTTATTTCCTGTGTGCCCATATGTGGAGGCTATCAGCAGCGTCTTCACCCCCGTCTCGTTGGCTCTCCTCTTGACTATCCTGAGCGTTTCATCCGTGTTTACGATGCCCATGTCTTTGAAGTAGGTGATCTTTCTCTCCAAATCAACCGTCACTCAAACTTGTTTAAACAACTACACTCAAAAAATGTTCCCCGTATGGACAGCAGGCTACGGCGTCGAGTAGAGCTTCATCCATTTGGTTAATCCCGCTTTCTCCACGCCGTCAAAGCCGATGAGCCCCGTGAAGTCTGTCTCTCCGAGGTCGTGGAGCCACGGCCACATCAGTAGCTTGAGGTCCACTCCCTTTCCTGTCGTGAGCCCAAGCAAAGACGCTATGAAATCGGACTGTGACTGCTCTCCTCCGAAGGCGTCCATGGAAGGCCACGCGATCTCGCTGAACCCGAACGACTTCCCGGGCATTCTCTCAGCGACGCCGCTGTAGTAATCAGATGGAATGTCGCTGGGCCTGTTGATTCCCTGGACGCTGTGGGGATAGCTCGTCAGCACAAGCATGTCCAGCTTGTCCGGGTCGAAGAGGTCGAGCACGTTCATGTCTGCCTCCCTGTACTCGCTTACTATCTCCCTGCTGAAGGTGCAGAATACCGTGGTCTCGGGGCTGAGTTCTTTGACCTCGTCGTATATCTCCTCGTATAGGCTGACCCAGTGCGTGAACCCGTTGGCGCCGTCCAAGCCGTACTTCTCGTACCACCTGTTCACCTCGTTCCCGACGCTGAGGTAACGAGGCCTCGACGCCTCCACGGTCTCCACCACCGCCCTCTTGTACATGAGCCTCCACTCCGTGTCGCTGAGGGTGTAACTGGTGCCCGGCGGGGCGCTGAGGGTCATGTCTTCGCCTATGAAGCTGAAGTGGACCAAGGGCGCCATTCCGTTGCCGCGGGTGAGCTGCTCAACGAAGATTTCTCCCCATGAGCCGCCGAGGTCCTCCGCCTTCTCCCAGAAGGGTGAGGGTCTGCCCCAGATGGGCACCACGTCGCATGAGTCTGACGCCCAGGCGTAAACCTCGTCGAAGTCCTGCCCCTCCCCGGGTGTCGGGAGGTAACCCATAAGGAATCCCCTGTCGGGCGAGTACTCTTCTTCGGCCGGCTTCACGGTGGGCTTCCTGTACGCGACGTAGATGTCGGCCTCCAGCATGACGCCGTCCCTGTAGTAGTGGTGGACGAAGTAGATGTTGCCGTCGCCGTCTAGGTTTGGCTCCCCCGCGAAGCTGCTGACGATGAGCTGGGGCTCGCTCCACCAGCCGTCCATCCACTTGGATCTCCAAGTTCCCGGCGAGCCCATGTACCACTTGTTTATCCAGAGCTCCTGCATGTCTTGGGTGAGGCAGGGGTAGCCTTCGCTGTCGGGGCTGTTGACGGCCTCCACGTTAACGGGCTCGCTCCAGCTGTCCCCTGTCCACTCGGTCATCCACACGTCCATGCTGCCGAGGCCGTCCTCGCGCATGCTGTGGAAGTAGATCTGCTGGCCGTCGGGGCTCACGTGGAACTCGCCTAATCCAACCTCCAGGTTGAGCTCCTCGCCGCCGCTCCTCACGTTCGTGGCGCCGTCCTCTGTGAGGTCTGCGACGTATAGGTCGATCTCCCTCATGTTTCCCAGCCTCACAGACATGAACCATATCTCGTCGTCGCTGACGTACTCGCAGCCGTCGAGGCTCAGACCGCCCTCGATGAGCCACAGCCTCTCGGCCTCAGCCCACTCGCCGGCTGCCTTCCTGGAGACCCAGATGCCGGTGACGCCGTCTATAAGCTGCTTCTCTACGGGTACCCTGACGTCCGGCGTGAAGAAGAAGTAGAAGCTCTCACCGTCGGGGCTTATGAAGGGTGAGTCCTCGGCGCCGGCGGAGTTGATCCCCCCCGGCAGAGGCACCGGGTCCTCCCAGAGGAAGTTGTGGAGTACGGGTGGATGCTGGTCCATCTCAGGCGTCTGCTTGACGGCGTCGCCGGGTATCTTGCTGGCGCGCGTCACAGCGGGCTCCGGCTCCTCCTGTTCCTCGGTCTCCTCGCCGGTAGATGTCTCAACTTCAGGCGTCTCCTCGGGCTCCTCAACGGGCTTCGAGGACAGAATTCCAATTACAGCGACAGCGACTATGACGACAAGGACGACGGTGATGATGGTTTTGAGCTTTGACAACGTGATCGCCTGTCAAGGCGAACCCCAGACGGTATAAAATGATTGTTGAAGACTAGGAGGCTTTCTCCCTAAACGCCTTCCTCCCGAGATCGAAAGCCCTCATGTTGAGCTCAAGGAACTGTGGCCTCAGGCTTCTCCGAAGCGTGGAGAGCACAGTCTCATCGTCGAAGGGCAGCTGCCCGCTCTCCGTGACGGCCCCGAGCATGACGACGTTGGTGGCGATGGGGTCGCCGGCATCCTCGGCTAGGCTCGTGGCGTCGAAGGCCACCAGCCGGTCGGTGACCTTACCCAGTAGCCCCATGAGTTCACCCATGTCCGGGTAAGGCACCATGCCTGAGATGACCTCAACGGGTGCAGTCACCCGCGTATTCACCAGCGCGAGGCCGCCGTCCTTCAGGTAAGTCACGCCGCGGCGAGCGGCCTCGGCAGGCTCGAACCCCATAAGCACGTCGGCTTCTCCCTTCCTTATCTGGGGGTTGTGCGCCGTCCCGCCTATCTGGATGTGCCCCATAACAGGGCCCCCGCGCTGCGCCATCCCGTAGGTCTCACCGATCTTAACGTGGAGCCCTGCGTTTATGGACGCCTCGGCTAGCAGCCTCGAAGCCAGCAGGGTCCCCTGCCCGCCCACACCAGATATCACTATCTTGAACGTCTTTATTTGTCGTCCCTCCTGCGGATGGCGCCCACCGGGCACACCTGGGCGCAGCTAGTGCACCCCATGCAGAGAGTCGTGTCTATGCTGGCCTTGCGCATGTCTTCGTTCCACATCAACGCGGGGCATCCGTAGGTGCTTAGGCATTGTTTGCAGCCGATGCAGGCTTCCTGGTCGACGATGTACACTGGCGGCCTCTCTGGCCTCATGTTGCGCACGGCGACCATGGCGCACTCCCTGCGGGCGATAACCATGGCGACGCCGTCGAACGCCAGCATCCGTTTGAAAGCCTCCTCGGCGGCGTCTAGATCGTATGGGTCTACGACCTCAACGTGTTTGACGCCCGAGGCCTTGGCGATGTCCTCGATCATGATGGGCTCAACCTTGTCGCCTGTCGCCGTCCTCCCGAGCTGGGGGTTGGTCTGGAACCCGGTCATGGCGACGGCCTGGTTGTCCGCTACAACCACCTTTATGGGCGCCTTGTTGTGGACGGCGTTCTGGAGGGCAGGGATGCCGGCGTGGAAGAACGTGCCGTCCCCTATCCAGGCGATGGTGTCGACGCCGAACCTCTGCATGCCCTGGCTTACGCCTATGCTGGCCCCCATGCAGAAGTATGTGTCCTCGAACTCCATGGGCGGCGCGTGCGCAAGCCCGTAGCAGCCTATGTCTCCGTTGACCACAACGTTCATGAGGTCGCCCTTGACGGCCTGCACCGCCTTCTTCAACGCGTAGAGTGAGGACCTGTGGGGGCACCCCGCGCACATGGTGAGCATCCTATCGAACAACAGCCCTCTTTTTACCTCCTCTAGGTCGCTCCTCGTCTCGGGCGGCAGCTCCACTCCTGTAAGCTCGGCTATCCGGGCGTCTATCACCTCGTGACTCAGCTCTCCCTCGCGGGGGATGAAGCCGTTCATCCTGCCGAGTATCTCAACATCTGGGTTCACGTCCTTGGCCAGCGCCTTCACGTTGAGCTCGATGAAGGGGTCCACCTCCTCTGCTATGAGCACCGTGTCCACCGACCCGATGAGCCTCGCGACGAGCCTCTCAGGCATGGGGTGCGTCGTGACGAGCTTCAGCCAGGCAACCCTGTCCTCGATCCCGAGATACTCCAGGGCGTCCCTGACGTATGTGATGGCGAAGCCGACGCCGATTACCCCGATCTTCTCTTTCCCGTCTAGCTTCAGCTCGTTGAAACCGGAGTCCTCGAATATCTCCTGCACCGAGTCAATCTTACCGTGACGCTCCCTGTGGCGCCTGAAGAGCTTCTCGAAGCCCGCGACTCTATAGCTGAAGCCGTCCCAGTCGAAGGCAGGCTTCCTGTCCAGCCTTTCCATCTCCCCCAGCTCCACGTCGCTCCTCATGTGGCTGAGCCGGGTCACGGTCCTGACCATGACAGGGAGCTTGACCTGCTCCGAGAGCTCAAGGGCGTACTTGGTGAGGTCTTTGGCCTCCTGGGGGCTGCTGGGCTCCAGGATGGGCACGTCGTTGTGCCTGCCCAGCCACCTGTTATCCTGCTCGGTACGGCTGCTGTGCTGGCTCGGATCGTCCGTGCTCACCAGGACGAGACCGCCCTTGACGCCCCTCAGGGTGATGGCGTTCAGTATGTCCAGCGCGACGTTCACACCCACGTGCTTCATGCTGCATATGGCCCTCTGGCCAACCATGGAAGCCCCGAACGCCACCTCCAGGGCCACCTTCTCGTTGGCGCTCCACTCGAAGTGGATTCCCAGCTGCTTAGCGACTCTGGCGAAGGTGTTACCGATCTCCGACGACGGCGTCCCCGGGTACCCCGAGGCGAGAGCTATCCCGCCCTCTATGGCGCCGCGGGCGATGGCCTCGTTACCCATCAGGACAACCCGTTCACCCGGTTTATCTAGTGCAACAGGATGCGACATTGGAATCGTATTCAGGATGTCCCGCCGCTTTTAAAACCTATTCAGCCTCGTGCTGAGGGTTTTTATCGAGCCAACCATACCTTATCTGGATCATTTTGAAGGAGATCATACTCGGGAGGACGGGGCTCAAGGTGAAGTCCCTCGGCTTCGGCGGCATACCCATTCAACGCGTCTCAGAGGAAGAGGCAGTAGACGTGGTCCGGCGGTGCTACGATCTGGGAATCAACTACTACGACACGGCCCGGGGCTACACCACCAGCGAGGAGCGCATCGGTAAGGCGCTGGAGGACGTGAGGGACCGCGTCATACTCGCGACGAAGAGCCACCAGAGGACCGCCGAAGGGATAAAGGAGGAGCTTGAGATCAGCCTCAGGAACCTACGGACCGGCTATATAGATGTCTACCAGCTCCACAACGTCCAGAATGAGGAGCAGTGGAGACAGGTGAGGGAACCAGGCGGAGCGCTTGAGGCCGTCGAGGAGGCGAAGGAGCAGGGCAAGATCAACCACATCAGCGTCACGAGTCACAGCCCGGACCTCGCGGCCGAGATGATCAAGACTGGGCTCTTCGAGACCGTGATGATTCCCTACAACTACCTAACCACGAAGCCTGCTGATGAGCTGCTCCCGGCGTGCAAGAAGTTGAACGTGGGCACCATCATCATGAAGCCCTTCGGCGGCGGAGCGTTCAGCAACGCAAACACGGCCCTCAAGTATGTACTTAGCAACCCCGACTGCGATCTAGTGATCCCTGGCATGCTGAGCGTCGCCGAGGTCGAGGAGAACATCAACGTCTGGATGGGCGACCACACCCTCACCGACGAGGAGAGAAGGCTAATAGAGAGAGACAAGGAGAAGCTTGGCAACCAGTTCTGCCGCGCCTGTAACTACTGTCAGCCCTGCCCCCAGGGCATCCCCATAAGCAACATCCTCCGGACAGAGTCTACACTCAGGCGCACAGGGTGGACCGAAAGACGCGTCAACTCCGTCAAGGAGGCCAAGGAGAAGCTTGAGACCTGCATCCACTGCGGCCAATGCGAGAGCAGGTGCCCCTACAGCCTGCCCATACAAGAACTGCTGCCCAAGGCCATGCAGAGCCTCTGGGACCGCATGGAGAGCCGGACAATCCCTGAACCCTAACTCTTTTCTTACTTGAAGCCCCACCATTAAGTATGGAATTAGTCAAGATATCCAAGTTAGCCGAAGAGGCTGAGGACGAAGTAACCGAACTCTGCTCCGGCCTCGTGAAGTTCAACTCCGCACACCCCGAGGGGTACACCGACGATGTTGTCGTCTACATCAAGAAGTACCTCGACGGGCACGGCATCGAGAACGAAGTCCACGCCAGCGACCCGAAGAAGCCCAACATCGTCGCACGGATAAAAGGCAAGGGAAAGAAGAAGGTTCTCTGGGTTGGCCACATCGACGTGGTCCCCGAGGGCAAACCCGAGAACTGGACATACCCGCCGTACAGCGGCACCATCGCAGACGGCTGCGTCTGGGGCCGCGGAAGCAGCGACATGAAGGGCTCCTGCGCCGCAGCCATGGTCTCGGCCCGCATCATCAAAGAGATGAAGGATGTCCCCAACACCGTCGAGTTCTGGTTCACAGCCGACGAGGAGATAGGAGGAGGAGCGGGAGCCCGGTGGCTAGCCGAGACGGGCAGGTTCAAGGCAGACGTATGTATAATCGGCGACGGCAACGGCGGAGGCCCAGAGTCCCCCAGCATCGACCTGGGCTGCAAGGGCGGCGCCGGAGTCACGCTCGTAGCCAGGGGCCAGACCGCCCACGGCAGCCAGCCGTATCTCGGCGACAACGCCATAAAGAAACTCATCGCCGGCATCCCATGGGTGGAGAAGATCAACGACTATCCGCTGGACTTCCCCGACGACCTAAAGCCCGCGATAACGGACAGCATCGAGTTCTTCAAGGCCGCTCAGGACCTCACCCCCAGCCAGGAGAAGCTCATGGCCCACAACTACTACACCCCCAGCGTAACCTGCAACATCATAAACGGAGGCGTCAAGACCAACGTCATCCCCGACTACGCAGAAGCCCAGTTCGACATACGCCTCACCCCGGGCAGCCACCAGCTCAGAGTAGTCCAGCGCATAAAGGAGCTGGTCAAGGAGTCAGGCATCAAAGGATTGGAGGTGGAGCACCGCGACTTCAAGCCCGAAGACACCGCCGGGTTCAGCGAGACCCCCGACAGCAGCTTCGCCAAACAGTTCAAAGACGTCATACACAAGACAACAGGCAAACCAGTCAACATGAAGATACTCACAGGAGGCACGGACGGCATCAGCACAAGCAGAATAGCCGGAATACCCAGCCTCGGCTACGGCACAAGCCTCACCGGCCAAGCCCACCAACCAAACGAACACATAACCATCGAGAACCTCGTCCTCGGCGTAAAGATATACACCGCCTTCCCCCTCGTCTACAAATAAATTTTTTTTTCGATCTGACCTGTAGCAGGTCACCATTTTTCTCGACGGCTTCGAAGAAGATTAGTACAAGTAACGGGACACATTCCATGATCGACATGTTCGAGATAGACAAATTCACGATAGATGGGAAAACCTTCCAGGGAATGAAGTCCACCCTACCCGATCTACCCCCGCTCCTCCTCATAAAGGGAGAAAAAGGGTTCATCATGTGCGGGTACCTCAACCTGGAGGTAGCCGAGAGGCTCGGAGCGGCTGCAGCCATAGTGAGCGGCGTCAACTCCTTCACCGACGTCCTCAACGCCGAGGTAAAGGCGGCCACCAGCAAAGCAAAGAAGCTGGGCGTCGAGCCCGGGAAAGTTGTAAAGGAAGTTATCTCGAAGCTCGGCTAGGCGCAGGCCTCGATGAGCTTCAACACCTTTTCCTTCGCGCCAGCCATAATGTTCTTCCCATGGCTCAGCAGCAGCGCGTCGAAGTCGTAGTCCGCTAGAATGCTCAGGTTCTTCGAGGCCTCCACAACGTCCTCGCAGTACTTCTCAGGAGGCGCCTCCAAGTTACCATCGCTGTCCCCGAACATCGTATCCCCGGCGATGACAGCCTTATATCCTCGCAGATAGAGGCACAGGTTACCCTCGCTGTGGCCAGGCACATGCACTATCTCGACGCCGCCGCAGGCCCCGATGAAGTCGCCGTGCCCCAGCACCACGTCTGCCTTCACTCCCGTGCGCTCGTAGAGCCTGCCCTCGTCGCCCTCCCCTATCACGACCTCTGCGCCTGTGAGCTCCCTCACCTGCGGCAAGTTATCTACGTGGTCGCCGTGGGCGTGGGTGATGATTATCATCTCGATGTCCCCCCAAGTCTTCACCATCTCGTCAAGCTCCGCCTGGATGCTATCCAGGCACTGGGGCGTGAAGCCCACGTCTACCAGGATCAGCCCGCCGTCGCACACGAGAATATACACCTCGGTATCCAGGCCGTCCGCCTTAGCTATATCAACGACCCTTAACCCCTTCATTACCTCGACCAAATCGAGTCACATCTAACAGGCTGAACGCGGCTTTAAAACTCAACTACTCAACGACCTCGAACACCTTCCTGTTGCTGGTATGCCCCGAGACCAACGTCACTGGACGCCCCAGATGCCTCCTCAGCAGCTTCATTATCGAGGCGTTGGCCTTACCCTTGCGAGGAGGAGCCCTCACGTGGACCATGTAGTGCCCCTCCCCGATTAGCTCGACCGAGTCTCTGTTTGAGCTCGCCTTGACGTCGACTATGATCCTCATCTTGTGTATGAAGAAAATATGTGAATAAATTAAATAAGCTTGGAGCTAGTCGTGGAGCCTCTTCAGGGACTCGGCGTCGAGGTTGGACTTTATCGCCTCCACGGTCTGCTCAGGGAAGTCCCTCATCAGGCTCCTGAGCACGGTTGACGCCACATACGTCTTGAACGTGGCCTCGTCCATCCCTTTCTTGTACCTTCTCCTCATGCCTCCCTTACAACTCTCTTCCTCGAAATCCAGAACACCGTCGTCACTCATGGCGTTGAGGAAGTTGATTATAGAGGCGCGGGACACGCTCCTTCCGTCGTCGAGACGCTCGTTGACAGCCTCGTAAACCTCTCGCGAAGTAAGGCCCTCCCCGTCGTGTTTCCATACGTTTCTGAGAGCCTCGATCTGGTAGTCTCTAAGAACCTTCTCCAAGCCATCCTTCGATGGATCGATTACAATTGGCACGTTATCACCTAAACTTCCCCTGAGTTACCCTCTAACGTATAAAAAGCTTAGCGATGAAGATTCGCGACGATATATACTTTCTACTTGTCCAACACATGTCTCTGAAGCACGTAGCACGCCATGGTACCCTTAAGCACCACCTTTTCGCCGACGGAGACCTCCACCGAGACGTCGCGCCGCCCACTGTCCACGGCCTCGACGACGCCTGTAGCCACCATACTCTCTCCGACCTTCACAGGCGCAGTGAACTTGACGTCAGCAGAACCGAGCACCACGAGAGGATCGTTGACGGCGAGCATCGCGGCGTAGTCGGCCAGCCCGAAGGTGAACCCACCGTGGACGAGGCCTCTATCGTCTACGGCCATCTCCTCCGTAGCCGTGAGCTCGACGACCGCCGTACCGTTCTCTAAAAGGACTGGTATCCCCAGAAGCCTCGGATCTGCTTTCTCATGTGTATTGATTTCCATAGCCCAATACACGTGGTTCATGGTTATCTCGTTTACCTTCCACCGTGAATAGTGTTAAAAGTTGATGCATGCCTCAATATCTGACATGAAGCTCATCACACATAGAACAAAGAATGGGTACGGACTCGGGGCCGTCGTAGAGGACCACGTGCTAGATCTTAACAAGGCGTTGGGATCAGACCTCTCCATGCTTGGGCTCTTGGACATGGGAGTGAAAGGGATGGAGAAGGTTGGAAAGACGGTGAAGGAGGCAGAGATAAACTTGGTCTCAGGAAAACTCAGAGGCTTGAAGAAGCTCAGCGAAGTCAGCCTCGCCGCCCCCATACCGAGAACCAGGAAGAACATAGTCTGCTTGGGCTTGAACTACGCGGAGCACGTGAAGGAGGGG
>CAZTZC010000087.1:0-10200 GCA_964618045.1 uncultured Candidatus Bathyarchaeia archaeon
TTTAAAGAGGTCAATATAACCGAGAAGATGATAGGGCATTACCTCGGTGAATACGCCATCAGCATGACCAGAGTTCGTCATGGTCGCCCAGGCATAGGAGCCTCTCGTAGCAGCATGTACATACCGCTGAAGTAGCTTCCACATCATATTTAGCCAAACTCCATTATCCATTATATTACTCTCTTTATGATACACATTTTTCTCGTTACACTTTCCTCGCGTTTTTTATTGAATCTGTTAGAATCAACACCTTCCCGGGGATATGTTTAATTACATGAACCTTTTTATATCAAGCCTCGATTCACAATAGGCGAACGGTGCGTATATGCCAAACTGGAAATACTCGGTGCAAGGGCTGGACCCAGACAAGACTGCGTTAGCTAGCGGCAGAGATCTAAGGATAAAGCCGAAGGTTGCTAGGGAGATCTGTCACCACATCAAAGGAATGAAGCTGGAAGACGCGAAGGGCTTCCTGGGGGACGTCATAGAGTTGAAGAAGCCGGTGCCGTACTACAGGTATCGTGGGAAGGGCCCTCATAGGAAGGGGCTGCAGGGACACGATGCCGGTAGGTATCCCGAGAAGGCAGCGCAGGAGATCCTGAAGATCCTTGAATCTGTGGAGGCCAACGCCGAGTTCAAGGGGCTGTACGCAGACAGGCTACGCATCATCCATATGGCCGTACATCGTGGAAGAGTCATCAGGAAGTATATCCCGAGGGCCTTCGGCAGAGCGTCACCCTATTTTAATCATATGACCCACGTCGAGGTCGCAGTTGAGGAGTACTAATGTCGGTTGTAAAACGAATAATACAGGACAACATCGAGCGCGTCAAGGTGGACGAACTCTTAATGGAGGAATACGAGCAGGCGGGCTACGGCGGCATAACGCTAACTAAGACTCCTCTAGGGGCACAGATTAACCTCTTCGCCATGAGGCCAGGACGAGTCATAGGAAAAAGAGGAAGGGCCATAAAGGCTGCTTCGTCGCGCCTGGAGATAGAGTTGGGGCTACCCAACCCCCAGATAACCGTTGTGGAGGTGGAGGTTCCGGAGATGAACCCCCAGATCATGGCGTCGCGAATAGCGAACGCCCTTGAACGTGGCGTTCACTTCAGGAGAGCAATCTTCTGGAGTCTGCGTCGTATCATGGACAGCGGAGCCCTCGGGTGCGAGGTCATCCTGAAGGGGCCGCTGAGGAGCGCGAGGTCGAGGTTCGAGAAAGTCGTAGAGGGCTACGTGCCAAAGTCCGGTGACCCTGCGCTTAGGAATGTGCGCTCCGCGACAATGCACGTCAAGATGAAAAGAGGCATACTGGGCGTCACGGTGAGAATCGTGCCGCCGGATGCTAAGTTCCCCGACAAGGTTAACCTAGATGAGTTGCCTGAGATAGAGTATCAGCCACCGATGGTTGTTGAACCGGAGACTCCTGAAGGGGAGGCTCAGTTGGAGGCCGAGGAGCCGACAGCGGAGGAAGCTGGAAAAGTGGTGCCCATTGTACAGCCTGAAACAGAGGCACCAGAGGAAGAGGCTGTTGTGGAGGAAGCACCGGCCATTGAAGAGGTATCCGTCGAGGAGATAGAAACCCCTATTGAAGAGGGATCATTTACAGAGGAAAAGCCTGAGACGGTCCCTAAGAACGTTGAGAGAGAGGAGCCGGCCATAGAAGAGACAGAGGCGGCCAAGACAGAGGAGCCTGAGAAAGAGGAGGAGTAAAGATGCCTATTCTTCGCATGGATGAGATACGTGACATGGATGTCGAGGAGAGGCAGGAGAGGCTCCAGGAGCTCAGAACAGAGCTCATTAAGATCAAGACCATGATCCGAGCCGGCGGCTCAGTGGAGAATCCTGGTAGAGTCAAGGCTTTAAGGAAGACCATTGCGAGGATCCTGACGGTTATGAACGAGGAGGGGCAGTGAGTTGGCTCTCCGAACCCCAGACAACATTACCCGTCATGAACTCATAGGGCTGGAGGCAGAGGTCCTTGAGGACAGCAATCCCTGCAACATAAACATCCGGGGAACCGTCATAGACGAGACCATGAACACCCTCACCATCGATGATGGCGGAGCCAAGCGCATTGCCAAGAAAAACGCTGTGTTCATATTCAAGCTCAACGGTAAATCCGTGAAAGTCGAGGGCTGGGCCCTCTCAGGCAGACCCGAGGACCGGGTAAAGAAAAAGATTAAACGAAGATGGTAGGGCGAGACGAAGATTGATTACGCTTAAGAAACCGGAGCTGGATTGCGAAGAGGTGGACTGCCCGTTCCACGGCACCCTGGCAGTCAGGGGAAGGATCTTGGAGGGCACGGTGGTAAGCACGCGGATGCAGAAATCCGTCGTGGTCCAGATGTCATACACAAGATACAACAAGAAATACGAGCGGTACGCGCGGATGCGTAGCAGGATAACCGCCCACACCACGCCTTGCATCCCCGTGAAGGTAGGCGACACGGTAAGGATAGCGGAGTGCAGGCCACTCAGTAAGACCAAGAACTTCGTGGTCGTCGAGGTATTGAAGGAGGCCTAGCAGGATGTCGAAGAGGATTAAACGAAGGATTCTACCGAGGCGAAGGATCTCTGGCGGCCTCACCATTGGTAGCGTGCTCAACTGCGCCGACAACACCGGCGCCAGGCGCCTCAAGATCATCCAGATGGTGGGCTACAAGGGTAGGAAGAGGAGGCTGCCCACCGTTGGGGTCGGCGACCTCGTCATCGTCTCGTGCCGCGAGGGCACCCCTGAGATGAGGAAGCAACTGTTCAACGCAGTGGTCGTCAGGCAGAAGCGCCTATACCGGAGAGTCGACGGCACCAGGGTCCAGTTCGAGGACAACGCGGCCGTGATACTGACACCGGAAGGAACGTTGAGAGGCTCCGACATCAAAGGCCCCGTGGCTAGGGAGGCCGTTGACAGATGGGCGCGGCTCGGTAACTTAGCGAGGATGGTGGTCTAGATGAAGAAAGGAACGAAGAAACCATCGACGACAAGACGCAACATGTACAACGCGCCAAACCACAAGAAGAGAAAGTATCTATCTGCCCCTCTGTCACCAAGCCTCAGAGTCGAGTACGGCACAAGATCTATGCCCGTAATCGTTAACGACACGGTCAACATTACCAAGGGCGACAGGAAGCTCGCCGAGGGAAAGGTCCTAAGGGTGGATACAAAGGATCGAAAGATCTACATAGAGGGTGTCACCCGGACACGGCTAGATGGATCAACTGTTCAGATACCGATAAGGGCAGAGAACGTCATGATTACCAGGCTCCACCTTGACGATGAGTGGAGAAGGAACGTGCTGGAGCGCAAGAGTTTCAGCGCGGAGGAGGAATAGAGATGGGTAAGAAGGGACCCTCAAGGCACCTCAAGAGATCCCCGAGCCCAACTTTCTGGTCCGTATACCGGAAGAGTGGTGCATGGTCTATGCGGACTAGCTCTGGGCCTCACTCGCTTCATACCTCGATGCCCACAGGCGTCGTTCTGAGAGACGAGTTAAAATACGCGAAATCCGCGAAAGAGGCAAAGTACCTCATTAAACAAGGTAAACTGATCGTCGACGGAAAGACGAGGCTCGACGAGAGGTTCCCTGTCGGGCTGATGGACATCATAAACATACCAGACTTGAAGGAGTTTTTCAGAGTCCTCCCGGACCATGGAGGAAAATTAAAGTTTCTGCCCATAACCGAAGACGACGCTAAGTACAAGCTCGTCAGGATCATTGGGAAGATGACTCAACCTGGGGGAAAGACACAGCTGAATCTCCACGACGGCTACAACCTAGTGGTCTCCGCTGAGGAAGACAGCTACAAGGTTAACGACGTGCTGAAGATCAAGGTCCCGGAGAAAGAGATCGTGGACCACATCGAGTTCAAGGAGATGCAACAGAGCATCGTGACGGGCGGCAGAAGCCAGGGCGCCCAGGGAATGATCATAGGGTTGGGCCCCGAGCCTGGCTGGAAGAAGACATGCACCATTAGGACGGCTGAGGGAGAAGATATCATGACACTCGCCAGGTATGTGTTCGTGGTCGGCTCAAAGACGCCCGTGATAGCGTTACAGGCTGGTGAAGAATGATGTCGGAGAATCCCATGAAGCAGCTAAAGATAGGTAAAGTCGTCGTGAACATCTCCGTCGGCGCATCGGGGGAGCCCCTCGACAACGCGATGACCATTCTACGGCGGATCACGGGACAGGAGCCGTGTCAGCGTGTCGCTAAGCAGACCATAAGAGGGTGGGGCATAAGAAAGAATGAACCCATGGCTTGCCTCGTAACGCTACGAGGCGAGAAAGCAGACGGTTTCTTGCAGAGAGCCTTCAGGGCCGTCGGTAACAGAGTGAACTCTCGCAGCTATGACAGGAATGGCAACTTCGCCTTCGGGATCAAGGAGCACATCGACATTCCAGGCACTAGATACGACCCTAATCTCGGGATAACCGGGATGGATGTCAACGTCACCTTGGAGCGGCCAGGCTATAGGGTTAGCAGAAGGAAGAGAGCACAATCGAAGGTGGGCAGCGCCCACAGAGTGACCCCGGAGGAGTCCATGATGTTCATAGAGGAAAAGTACGGAGTCAAGGTAGGTCAAGATCAATGAGTAACCAGATTCAACCCAAGGAAAGAAAATACGGCAAAGGAAGCCGTGGCTGCGTCAGGTGCGGCAATCACGATGGTCTCATCAGACGCTACGGCATAAACCTTTGCCGCCAGTGCTTCCGCGAGGTAGCTGAGAAGATGGGTTTCAAGAAGTATAGGTGAGAATATGGATCCTCTCGTAAACGCGTTAAACACCATCATGTCCCACGAAGGGAGGAGGAAGAACGAGTGCATAATCACACCCGCCTCCGGCCTAGTGGGCCGG
Organism: uncultured Candidatus Bathyarchaeia archaeon; assembly: GCA_964618045.1. Taxonomy (GTDB): domain Archaea; phylum Thermoproteota; class Bathyarchaeia; order TCS64; family TCS64; genus RBG-16-57-9. Next base: position 4,858 of record CAZTZC010000087.1, read on the forward strand.
GTGCTCCGTCTCATCCAGGGCAAAGGCTATGTGGGTGAGATAGAGTTCATCGACGATGGTAGGCAGGGTAAGTTCAGGGTCCAACTGTTCGGTAGGATAAACGAGTGCAAGGCAGTCACTCCACGGTTCAAGACCCAGGTCTCCGAGATGGAGAAATGGGAGAAACGTTTCCTACCCAGCAGAAACCTTGGAGTAGTGATCCTCAGCACCCCCATGGGCGTCATGGATCACAACAAGGCAAAGGAAGAGAACGTGGGCGGCGTACTGCTGGCCTACGTGTACTAAAGGTGAATGATGTGACTGTTCAGATAGTAGAAAACTCTGTAACGGTACCCGAAGATGTAGACCTGACCCTAGATGGGCATAAGGTCGCAGTCACAGGCACCAACGGGAAGGTAGAGAGGGACTTCGGCCACACGAAGCTGAACCTCGACTACCAAAATGGAGTGCTCCGCGTATGGGCGGAGAACCCAAAGAAGAAACAGGCTTCCCTAGTCAACACCATAACGAGCCATGTTAAAAACATGATCAAGGGTGTGACAGAGGGCTTCACCTACAGACTCAAGATAGTTTTCATCCACTTCCCCATGAATATCCAGTATCGGGGAAACAAGATCGTGATAAACAACTTCGTGGGTGAGCAGGAGGCCCGTGAGGCCAATATCCTTGAAGGCGTAAAGGTGCATGTCGAAGGAGACGACATAATCGTAACCGGGCCCGACATCGAGAAGGTGGCCCAGACCGCCGCGAACATACAGCAGGCCACGCACATCCGTAACAAGGACCTCCGCAAGTTCCTGGATGGCATATACGTGTACAAGAAGGAGTGAGGCAGATGAGCGACGAAAAACAGAGTTTAATGAAATTAAGAAAGAAGATCAGCAAGAAGCGGCCCCACTTCAAGCGGTTCGAGTCATGGAGGTTCGTCAGGATCAAGGACCAGTGGCGGAAGCCAAGAGGCATCGACAACAAGATGCGAACCGAGGAGCAGGGCTGGCCCAAGTCGGTCAAGGTAGGGTACGGCGGACCAGCCGCCGTGAGAGGCCTCCATCCCTCTGGGAAAGAAGAGGTGATGGTCTGGAACACCGCGGACGTTGAAGGGGTGGACGCCGAAACGCAGGCCGCCCGGATCGGGGGCTCGGTAGGCGGCAAGAAAAGGGAAGCCATATTAGAGAAGGCCGAAGAGCTTAACATCCGAATCCTCAACCCAAGCAAAAAAGAGCCTGAGGACGAGTTCGAGGAGCTTGTCACAGAAGACGAGGAAGAGCTGCTCGGAGAAGACGATGAAGAAGAGATTGATCTCGAGGCTATGACCAAGAAAGAGCTGACGGCCCACGCAAAGGAGATGGGCATCAAGGTTCCCTCCAAAGCTAGAAAGGCAGACATCATCGAGTTGATAGAGAACTTCGAAGATGAGGAGGACGAATAGGGATGAACCTACGAAGCCAGCGAAAATTAGCCGCCACCGTGCTGGGCTGCGGCGTCCACAGGGTCTGGATAGACCCGGAGAAGGCAGACGAGGTCAGCATGGCCATCACTAGAGAAGAGATCAGAAAACTCGTCCACGAGAAAGCCATCAAGGCGCTCCCTGAGAACAGTCAGAGCAGGGGAAGAGCACGTATCCTCGCCGCGAAGAAGAAGAAAGGCAGGCGCATAAGCGAGGGCTCAAAGAAGGGCAAGAAGTACAGCGTCGTGTCCCGGAAGACGCGGTGGATGAACCGCATCAGGGCGCAGCGCAGGAGTCTCATGGAGCTGAGGGAGCGAAGGATAATCACCGTAAGCACCTACCGAAGCCTCTACAGGAAGGCTAAGGGAGGAGAGTTCAGGAGCATATCAGAGCTCGAGCGGTACATCAGCGACAACAACTTGAGGAGGCGGACCTTTGGCTAAAGGACCGCGGTACCGCGTACCATACAGGCGCAGGCGTGAGAAGAAGACCGATTACGCTGCGAGACGGGTGCTCGCGACAGCCGACCGCCCAAGAGTCGTCGTAAGAGTATCGGGAAAAAACATACTGGTTCAGGTGGTGAGGTCTGAGATAGAGGGAGACTACGTCGTCGCGCAGGCTAGCAGCATGGAGCTCAAGAAGAGTTATGGCTGGATGGCGAGCGGCAAGAACGTCCCAGCGGCCTACCTACTGGGGCTATTAGCAGGAAAAAAGGCCAAGGCGGCTGGCGTGGAGCACGCCATCCTAGACATGGGCCTTAAGAGAACCACGGCAGGAAACAAGGTTTTCGCCGTGGTGAAAGGCGCGTTAGACGCCGGACTTGACGTTCCATGCGACAGCGACATTATTCCACCTCCAGAGAGGATAAACGGCAGCGTAATCGCTGGATACGCAGAACAGATGGAAGACCCCCTCGAGTACGAGAAAAGGTTCTCGGTCTATCTCCGTCGAGGACTGAGACCGGAGGCCATACCGGGCCACTTCGAGGAGGTCAAAGCACGGATAGAGGAGAACAAAATTGAGTAGAAGACGGGAGAACCCGCTAGATAACTGGGTTCCAAAGACCCAGCTCGGTAGACAGGTGTACGAGGGGCAGGTCTCCTCGATATATGAGATCTTCGAGGAAGGCTTAAAGATAAAGGAAGTCGAGATAGTGGACGTCCTCGTGCCGGGTCTCAAGGACGAGGTGATCAACATCAACCTTGTCCAGAAGCAGACAGACGCAGGCGAGTCAAGCAGGTTCACGGCCCTCGTGGCCGTCGGAAACGAGAACGGGCTCATCGGCGTAGGGCTTGGTAAGGCCCAGAGAGTGAGGAACGCCATCGAGAAAGGTATCAGGCTGGCGAAGCTCAACCTGCACCCCGTTAGGATGGGCTGCGGCAGCTGGGAATGCGACTGCGGCGAAGGACACACTCTGCCTTTCAAGGTGAAAGGTAAAGCCGGGAGCGTCGTGGTCACGCTGCTTCCGGGTCCCCAGGGGCTTGGTCTCGTGGCCGGTGACACCGCCAAGGTCGTTCTGAAGATGTCCGGCATCAAGGACTGCTGGAGCAAATGCATCGGCAAGACCACGACCACCAACAGTTTCGCGTTCGCCACCTTCGAGGCGCTGAAGCAGACCATGAGCATAATGACCCCCAGGGACTGGGCGTGACAGGGATGGAGAAGAAAAGCCTGCTAGCCATCAGGATAAGAGGCACCATAAACGTCCCCCAGCGGGTCGAGGACACGCTCAAGATGCTCAGGATCGATCGAAACAACTATGCCACACTGTTAGATGATAGGCCAGACTACGCTGGAATGCTTCAGAAGGCTAAGGACTGGATCACGTGGGGCGAGCCGGATCTGGAGACGATAAAGATCATGCTCGAGAAACGCGGCGAGGCACCCGGAGGCGTCAAACTCAAAGAGGAGTACCTAAAGGAGCTGGGCTTCGAGGGGTTCAGCCAGTTGGCTGGGAAGCTGCACAGCTGCGAGCTGGACATCAACAAGCTTGACGGCGTCAAGCCCTTCTTCAGGCTTCACCCCCCCAAGAAGGGGTTCAAGAGGAGCGTTAAGCGACCCTACGGTAACAAGGGTGAGCTCGGGTATAGAGGCGAAGCCATAAACGAGCTTGCGAGGAGGATGTGCTAGACATGCCCCATAAATTACGCAAGGTGAGGAAGCAGAGAGGCTCAAGGTACATGGGCTGGGGACAGGTAGGTCAGCACAGGAAGGCCGGAGGCCGTGGCGGCAAAGGCAAGGCCGGCGGAAGGAAACACTTCTGGATCAGGACGGTAAAATACGAGAAAGAAAGGTACAAAAAGAAGGGGTTCCTGCCGCCGTCAGCCAAAGAGCCTAAGCTGGCGACGATCAACGTCGGGGAGCTTGAAGACCTCGCGATGAAGGTCATCGGAGACTATGGAGTAAAGGGCGGGAACGAGCTCGACTTGGGGTCCCTCGGCATCGGTAAGCTCCTCGGGAGAGGAAGCGTCGGCGTCCCCCTCAAAGTCAAGGTCGCCTACGCGACCATGAGCGCCCAAGAGAAGATTGAAGAAGCAGGCGGCTCTATCATAGAGCCGTAGAGGGACGATAGACTTGCGGTTCCTGGATCTGTTCAAGCCGATATCGCCATTTATACCTGAGGTCAAGCCTCCTCAGAGGAAGGTTGCCTTCAACACCAGGCTGATGTGGACTCTTGCCGCACTGGTCATATATCTGGTCATGTCGGAGACGCCTCTGTACGGGATCGAGACACAGGGTGCATCTGATCCCTATGCCATGTTGAGGATCATTTTCGCGTCTAACCGTGGCACGTTGATGGAGCTTGGGATCGGTCCGATAGTCACCGCTGGGTTAATCATTCAGCTTCTCGCTGGCTCGGATATCATCTCCTTCGACAGATCCGATCCAGAGGATAGGGGTCTGTTCACCACCGCGAGCAAGTTCTTCTCGTTCGTCATGGTCATAGTTCAGGCCAGCCTCTACATCATAGGAGGCGTGTATGGGGCCATCAACAGGACACAGTCGATCCTCATATTCGCTCAGCTTCTGGCCGCCGGTTTAATCTTGATGATGCTCGACGAGCTTGTCCAGAAGGGCTGGGGCATAGGGAGTGGCATCAGCCTGTTCATCGTTGCGGGCATCACTCAGAACATCTGGTGGATGAGCTTCAGCATAGCTCCTTCGCCCTATGACGCCTTGGGTAGGGCCTACGGCGCCGTCATCGCGTTTGTGCAGAGCATCATGCGTGGGCTGCCGATACAGGAATGGTTTTACAGGGCCAACTCGCCTGACATGATCGGGTTCTTGACGACCCTCGCGGTCTTCGCGTTCGTCGTCTACATCGAGGGTATGAGGGTGGAGATACCCATTAGCCACAGCAGCTACAGAGGCTACAGGAGCAGGATGCCGATTAAGCTACTCTACGTCAGCAACATACCCGTGATCCTCGCGTACGCCATGTTCGCCAACTTCCAGCTCATCGGCCAGTTCACGTGGAACAGGTGGAACACGGATAACAGCAACTTCTTCTTCAACATGCTCGGCATGTACAACCAGACGCAGAGCGGCGGCGTCACGCCCATCGGTGGGCTTGCCTACTACACTTCGTCGCCGGGTAGCCTAGGGGGTGTGATGGTTGACCCCGTGAGGGCGTTTATCTATCTACTGATAGTCGTCGGGTTCTGTGTGCTGTTCAGCATCACTTGGCTGGAGATCGGGGGTCTGGGTGCAGACCAGATGGCGGAGCAGCTTCTGCAGTCGGGGATGCAGGTCGCGGGGTTCAGGCGCAGCAAGAAGCCTCTGGAGCGGCTGCTTAACAGGTATATACCCACCATCACGGTGATTGGCGGCATCATAGTGGGTTGTCTGGCTGCGTTCAGCGAGTTCTTCGGGGTGTTCGGGTCGGGCATGGGCGC
>CAZTZC010000088.1:0-10006 GCA_964618045.1 uncultured Candidatus Bathyarchaeia archaeon
TGGTGGGCCGGGCCGGACTTGAACCGGCGACCTCCGCCTCGTAAAGGCGGCGTCCTGACCAGGCTGGACGACCGGCCCCACCACCAAAATGGGTAAACATGAAACTTAAAACTGTTTCACATCAGCCGTTCAGCAGTGCTTCCATCTCGTGGTGCAGGCTCCACAGCCGCTCTATGGACGGGTGGTCTCTCCCCATCTTCTCGGCGAAGTCGTCGACGGTGACGCTGATATCAACCTCGCGCCAGCCCGCGATGAGCTTGTCCGCGTAGCACACTATCTTCTCTTCCAGGGTCTCCGGGACATACACCCCGTCTGGTAGCCCGAGGGCCTTGGCCTCGTCCTCCGGTATGCCCGCCCCGATGTGCCTGTCCACTATGCGTGCCACTGGCTCAGCGATGCCCAGCTCCCTGATCATGTTCCCTCCTACCGCGGCGTGGTCGGCGTCATGGGTCTTGCTTCGGCCGATGTCGTGAAGTATAGCGCCGATCTCCACGAGCTCCACGTCTACGTCGTAGCCCTTATCCTTGAGCCGCCGCGCTATCCGGACGGCTATCTTCGACACGTTCAGACAGTGGTCGACGATGTGGCTGGGGCAGCCGACCCGGCGAAGCAGGTCGACAGCCTCGTCCCGGCTGGGGACGGTCAGGTCTCCAGCTCCTCCTTAATCTCGGCTATCTTCTTCTCCAGGAACTCGATGACCGGCGCGTTGTCTGCCCTGTGCAGCGGCTCCTCGCAGAACGGGCAGTGGAACACCGTCTCCATGGCGTCCTCGAAGGTGGTGTTGGGGCACTGGGGGTTCCCGCAGTGGTAGAACTCGTGGGTGAGCTCATAGTCGAGCCTAGTCTCCAGCTTCTTCAGTATTTTCTGCTTGGTGCTGTGCACATACGCCTCGACCAGCTCGGGCTGGAGGCTCCACTGGAAGATGAACCACCCCGTCTCCTTGTCCCTGAAACGCCTGTTAGTCACCAGGCTGTGGTTGTAGAACCTGTAGAGAAGCTTCCTCACGTCGTTTATCTGTATCTCCGTGACCTCAGCCAGCTCCTCGACCGTTATGTTCTCCCTCTCGTTGAGGACCTCGATGATCTTGACCCCGTCCTCGCCACCGAGAACCCTCGCGATGTTAAGCAGTGTCTCCTCGTTCACAGTGTAGATCGACGCCATGACTTTTCCTAACCTAGATACTATGCCATTCCGCGGTGTTTAATCTTTGCTGAGCGTCTCGACTTCCTTTCCCCGGCCCCTGGGCTTGATTCTGAGGCGGGCGCCCTCGAAGCTTCTCTCCAGCTCCTCGCCGCCGAAGAACATGTGCAGGAACACCGCGAGGGCGCTGACCTCGCTATGAGGCTGAGTCGTCACCGAGACGTTCCACTTGGCAAGGTCATATATCTCGCGGGGCACCTTGGGACCGCCCACCACCACGAGCTTGGGCTCTGGGCTTGCCCTGATCTCCTGGATGATCCCCTGAACCGGGAGCCCATACATGGTGAGGTGAACCACCTCACCCTGCCAAGCTTTAACTGTTCCACGCCAGCTATCCGTGTACTGCACCGTGAACCCGCCTCCCCACTCCTCCACTATCCTAGACACGCTCTCCTCAAGCCTCGGGTCCTCGATGCCCGAGTAGATGGCGCCGTCTGCCCCGAAGGCCCGGGCGGCTAGGAGTACGTGTGTGCTTAGGCGTTTATCCCTCTGAGGCCGGTGGCCGAGCCTGAGCACGGTGACGGTCATACCGGAATACTTCGCGGCCCTGTCTATTAATGTGCTTGGATGGTGCCTTTTTTATTCGCAGAGTCGTATTTCTGGGGGATAGGTTTGGCTGAGGCTGGAGGCGAAGAGATACCTGCGATGCGGCTCATGCTCAGGAGAAGGCTGCTGGGGTACCTCGTGCCAGCGTTCAACATGCCTCTCTTCGGGTGGAACCTCTACCAGATGCTCACGCGGGTGCAGACCGGGGCCGTCAACGTCAACTCGGCGGAGTTCCTGGAGGAGCTATTAGTCACCTTCAGCGCCCTCTTCCTCTCCGTGGTCATCCCCCGTTTCTTCCCGGTCTACCAGAGCACCTACAGGCTTGAGGACGAGGGGCTTTCCATAACCCGCTTCCTGCATAGAAGAAGGGTGCTGCCCTACGGGGAGATCGACAGGGCCGAGGTCTATATCCGGCTGGACGAGAAGATCAGCAGCGACGCCAAGAACTACGCCATGGACGCCTCCACCGGCTACAGGAAGTCGGGCTTCAAGTTCAAGGACTACACCAACGCCGAAGACAAGATTATGAACCTCTTCGTCGGCCTCGACATATACATGATAAGCCCGGAGAAGCCCAAGACCCTCCTTCAAGAGCTCAAGAGACGTAACAGGAGGTTCACAGCCAAGATCGTGGAGCTCACGAGCCGCGGCAAGAGGATTCAGGAGCTGGGCTGATGCCCGTCGAGCCAAGCCCCGAGATGATGCCGGTGTTTGCCTCCACCGTGGTGAAGACCCACACCGACGACTACGTCGTCGTGAGCATAGACAGGGCCGAGGAGGAGATCGCCCGTGAGGCGTTCAAGGGCCTTCAGCCGTGGAGCTCCGTCACCTACGACCACGAGGAGGTCTCCGTGGTCCTCAAGGAGAAGGATTGGGAGAGGCTTAAAGGTAGATTCAATTCGTACCGGGAGGAGGGTCCTTACACGTTGATCACCTTCGACGTAGTCCTGGACCTCTCCCTGGTTGGGTTCCTCTCCGTGGTTTCCTCTGTGCTGGCCGATGAGGGGGTCAGCATATACGCCCTCTCCACTTACCTCAGGGACCATATACTCGTGAGGAAGGCGGACGCCGGGAGGGCCGTCGCGGCGCTGGAGCGGCTCATCGAAAGATGCAGATCCTACTAAGTTTTTTGTAGCAACCTGTATTTTTGTGGAGCGCCCCGTAATCCCCGGGACCATCGATGCATCCTCGGATAGAATCTAAGACCCTCGCCTTCGCGGCCACCATGGCCGCCCTCGGTAACGCGTTGAGCTTCCTCTCCATACAGCTGACGCCACTGGCCCCCAACATACCGCTGGGCCCCGTAACGGTGTCCCTCGCGTTGGACCTGAGTCACCTCGCTACATTCATCGCGTCCCTCTTCGGTGGACCCGTCGTGGGCGGTCTCACCGGCTTCCTGTCGGGGCTTGTGGCTGCCTTCGAGTTCGGGTTCAGCAAGGGTAACGTCGTGACGGGGGTCGGCCTACCGTTGGGTAAGGCCATGACGGGGGTCGCCGCCGGTTATGTCTTCCAGCGGCTGTACGTGAAGGGTGATCCTCTGCGGCTAGTGGCTTCCACGGTCATCGCCTACGTGCCCGAGGCCCTTCTGACTCTGGCTCTGTTCAGGTACGTGCTGCCGGTGGTCGCCGGCCTGCCCGCCGGTTTGGCGACAGCCATAGCCGTCCAGATTGTGGTGAAGGCGTTCTTCGAGATGATTCTCCTGGGGCTGATCCTCGTGGGGCTCACGCGTAACGTAGGGTTCAGCGACTATGCGCGGGGATACTTCGCCTAGAAACCGTTTCGCGTGCTCCTCTTCTCGTGGTCTTGCCGTGACCTGCTACGGGTCAGATCTGTTTCGCTACTTCTGTTTGCCTCTCTTCTGGGTCATGATCTTGACTATGTCGCGGTGTCTCAGGGTGTAGTCTTTGGGGAGCCTGAGCCCTGTGCGGGCGTCTATGGCGAGGATGTAGTTTTCTGCGAGCCGGGTGTGGACGGTCTCGGCTAGGTCGAGGGGGGTGGCGTCGTGGGGCATGAGGTGGGCGTCTGGTAGGACGTTGCCGTGGCCGTCGCTGTACGTGTCCTCGTCGCTGACGGGGTACACCATGTTGCGGCGGAGGAGCTTGAAGGCGACGGTGTTGAGCGCGTGCTGGATGCCTGTGCGCATGTACTTGTACATGACCCGCTGCTCGATGTAGTCTATGGCCTTCCTCTGCTCCAGGGTGAGCCTCTCCTCGTCGACGACGGTGAACTTCTCCTGGCCGGGGGCGTACTTTATGAGGCCGCTCTGGTCTGCGCGGCGGAGGGCGAGCTCGGCCTCGGCGCTGCAAGCCGCCACCAGTCCCTCGCTGTGGTAGTCTATGAGCTTCTCCAGGTTGTCCTCGGCGGTGGGCAGGTCCATCTTGTTGGCGATGAGCAGCGTCGGCTTTACTATGGGGAGGAGGCTGCCGCTGAACGCCAGGGTCTCCTCGGGAGTCCACCTGGTGAAGGGCGTGTCGGCTAGTTCGGCGTCCACGAGAGCCCGGGCCACGTCTGGGACCCTAGTCTTTATCCCTGTGAGGGCCTTGGTGAGGCCCTCCTCGAGGCTGGTCTTCTGGGCTTCATGCTCTATCGGCTGCCTGTTCCTGTCGATTATGTGGCTGATCCATAGCTCCATCTCCATCTCGATGTCCATGAAGTCCTGGACGGGGTTGCCGCTGCCCGGGCTGCTGATGTTGCCCTCCTCGTCGACGCTGCCCGACGCGTCGACGACGTGGATGAGGGCGTCCGCTTGCCCTATGGCTGAGAGGAACCTGTTGCCGAGGCCGCGGCCCCTCCACGCGTCCTTGAGGAGGCCGGGTACGTCGATGATCCTGACGGGGATGTAACGCCAGCCATCTATGCAGGCGCTGTTCTTGGGGTTGTCGACTACGTCGAGTTCCCTGCAGACGCAGGTGTCGCATACGTAGGCGGTGCCGGCTCTGGGCTTCTTGGTGGTGAAGGGGTAGTTGCTTATCTTGGCGTTGAGGAGGGTGGCTGCGTTGAAGAGCGTGGTCTTGCCTACGTTGGTCTTGCCAACTATGGCGAAGGTGAGCATGTTAACCCTCAATCATGGATCGGTAAGCATCCAATATGAGGGCATCGATTTCCGACGTGAGCTGCCTGGGCCTTCAGTCTATACGAGACTAAATAGTTAGGAAAAAGCGGGGTCACATGTCTATCCCGGGCTTCTTGTTCTGCTCGGCTCTCCCGACTACCCGTTTTATCCGTCTCGCCCTCGTCTCTGCCCTCTTGGCGTCGTTTATCCAGTGTATATACATGAATCTGGAGGAGTTGGGGAAGCCCATGAAGTTCCTCTGCGCCTCGGGGCTCTCCTTCAGCGCCTTCAGGAGATCGTCTGGGGTCTCGGGAGGCTCCCGGCTCGTGTATGCCTTCTCCCATCTGCCGTTGCTCTTGGCCTCCTCGACTGCCCTCAGCCCTGCCTCTGTCATCCTGCCTTCTTCGATGAGGCGCTCCGCTCGGTCTCGGTTGATACGGCTCCAGACGCTCCGTTGCTTCCTGGGACTGAAGCGCTGTACGAACTCGTGGTCGTTGAGCCGCCTCATCTTACCGTCTATCCAGCCGAAGCACATGGCTTCGTCGACTGCCTCCTCGTATCTGAGGCCCTCGTTGGGCGACCGTGCCTTCTGGATGACAACCCATGTCTCGTTCTCCTCGCCATGTTTCTCATGTAGCCATCTGCGCCATTCTTCGCCGCCGCGGAAACGCTTGGCCCCGGTGTCTTGCATCGTCTGAAACCTGTTTGTTATTTTTTTTCGTTAAATAGGTATTAATAATATATAATAAGAGCGTAAAAAACCCTTTTTTTGGTGTATTTTCGCGAGAAAGTTCTGAAACGATTGTTCCATGATGTTCTTTAGATATAAGGTGTGTATGGTACTTGCTGGTGAAAAAATGGTGTCTAATCAAATCACCGCAGATAAGGATGTGGTCCTCTTCCCGGATGAGCTGGACATCGTTGACGTCGTTGGCGAGAGGTTCCAAGCGGGAAATTGGTTCAAACACATGTCTGACCGGCTTAAGGAACAGCGTTCAATCTCCGAGAGTCTCAACGAAATGAGAGACTCGAACATTCTCGAAAAATAGGTATTTCACCATTTTATGAAAAAGTTACTTCTAGCTACCTTTAGGCCTCAGGTTACCTCCTGACCGTCGGCGCTGGTATTCGCCGCCACGTAAACGCCTAATCTCGGGTCTCGGTATCGGTTAAGACCCGTTGGTGCTTACCGCAAATAGGTTCATTGATTTAGATCTAGGCTCTAAACTGTCCTTCCACGATGTTCTTAAGATGCCCTTTATGCTTAGACGGGGGGTCCGAAACGAATTCCAAAAAGATTAAGGCGTCAAAGTGCAGTGTCCTGTTCCCCGATGAGCTGGACATCGTGGACGTCGTTGGCGAGAAGTTCCACGTGGACAACTGGTTCCAGCACATGACAAAACGACTTGAGGAAAAGCATTCAATTTCTGAGAGTCTCAAGAAGATGAGAGACTCAAAGATGCTAGAGAAGAAAAAGTAGAGATTTTACCGTTTTTTAAAGATTCCACCGATTTCTACTCAACGCCGTAATTCGGCGTGGAGCCACGTACATGAAATGATTTTGTGGCTCATATCTCATTAATATAAGGCGTTCCGGCTAGTTTGACGAAATGAAGCCTCAACACTTGGGTGTCATCGAGATCGTCATCGTTGCTCTGGAGCTAATCATTCATGGTGACAATCAAGTTCTGAAGATGGAGAGGTTTCCGATGAATCGATTGCATTTCCGGAGCCGTCGGAACTCAGCCTGTGGTTGGGAGGGTAAGGGCCTTATGGAGACACGGGGTCTTGGATGTCGGGGAAATCGTTGCAGGTAGAACTTTCTTTCCCGGTCAGGCGGGTTCCGCTCCATGGGTTTTCTCTCATTTGCCCTAGGGCCTGCAACACCCACCCATGTTCCTATACTAAAGCTTAAGTCTTAATCGCATCTATTGAATCATAATGCACGTAACTTCGTGCAGAAAGTAAAAGAAAAATAGAGATGTAACAAAGATATGGCATTCTTCATAACTGGAAGAATCTTCGGACTAATTTGTCTTTTAGCGATAATGGGCGCAGTGACCTTCTATATACGGAGAGCGAAGGAAGGACATGTTGCCGAGGTAAGGAGATTGGCTGGCATCGATGCCATTACCGAGGCGATCGGGAGGGCTGTTGAGATGGGTAGACCCGTCTTTTGCTCCCATGGAATAAGCGACATGAGAGACGCCACATATGGACCCCAGACGATAGCCGGGCTGAGCGTCCTCAGCTATGTGGCGAAACAGTGCGTCGACTTGGGCTCGAGGTTAATCGTGCCATGTAGGAATCAGGAGGTTTGGCCCGTCGCAACCGATATCGTGGAGACGGCCTACAAGATGGCTGGCAAACCAGAGGAATTCAACATCGACGACGTGGTATACCTTTCAAGTGACCAGTTCGGCTATGCCTCAAACTACCTGGGGATGATGATGCGGGAGAAGCCTGGGGCGAACATAATGGTTGGAGCATACTGGGCCGAGTCCCTTCAACTTGCAGAGACAGGCAACCGCGTAGGCGCAATGCAGGTATCTGGAACGGCTAACACACACCAGCTAGCTTTCTTCGTGATTACCACGGATTACTGCCTCATAGGCGAGGAGATATTCGCCGCCGGCGCATACGTCACCGAGGACCCCGTCTTCATATCCAGCATAGCGGGACAGGACTTTGGGAGGATCATCGCCGTCGCGCTGATGATCCTCGGCACAATACTGTTCACGTTTGGCAGCAACGCGCTCATCAGGCTATTGGAGTGGTGACAGTGCATGTCTGAAACACTTAGGAGAATAGAGATACCGATAGCGATAACCATCATTTGCACTCTGCTCCAGATAATACCCTTCTACATCCAGGTTAAACCCCTTGAAAGCTTCTCTGACACCTTCAGGAGCTGGATGATACTGGTTGCGACATGCGCCCTCTTCTTGGGCGCAGCGTCCCTAACGTTGCTTCACCTAAAGAAGATTCAGAGGAAATCCACGGGCTGGCAGTTCAGCGTACTTGTCATTATCCCGATGATAGTTATAATGCTGGCTGGTCTACCTATACCCGAAATAGGGCTGGGAGATAAGAACCCGGTATTCGACTTCCTCTTCATGAACGTTCTGACGCCGCTGGGCGCCACGATGTACTCGATAATAGCCTTCTTCATCACATCCGCGGCCTACAGATCATTCAGGGCGAGAAGCAATGAAGCAACCGTCGTTCTCGTAGCGGGGATTCTGATGATCTGCTATAACGCACCGTTGATGACATCCATGTGGCCGGGCTTTACACCTATAGGAGACTGGATATTCAGCGTCCCCAACATGGCTACGATGAGGGCCGTCATCATAGGAGCCGCCCTAGGAGCCATCGCTCTTGCCATGAGAGTTTTGCTGGGCATAGAACGCGGATACCTTAGAGGAGGGGAGGAATAGCCTTGTCCATCCTAGAGAAAATGCAGGACATCGACCGCAGGTACATATACCTTCTGGCCTGGATAGCCGTTCTGCTACCGTTGCTAAACCCGTTGGGCCTACCCGTTACAATAGGAAAGTACTCTACTGCTTACTACGACTATATAGAAGCGCTTCCCGAAGACAGCGTCATCATGGTGACCTTCGACTATGGAATAAGCGCCATGCCAGAGCTCTACCCTCTTACCATAGGGACGTTCCACCATCTTTGGAGCCACGATTTCAAGGTCATCGTGGTAGCCAGCTGGATGCAGGGTCCCATGGTAATGGATGTAGTGTTAGACGAGCTTAATCCTGAAGAGAGATACGGGAAGGTGTATGGTGAGGACTGGGTGGAGCTCGGATGGTTTGCTCAGCGCGAGATCGGTATGGCTGCGCTTGGCAAGGACATCTGGGCTACGCTGCCCGTCGACTACATAGAGAACAAGCCGACTTCTAGCTTTCCCATAATGCAGAACATTAAAACCGCGGAGGACATCGACCTCATAATAAGCTTCGAGACCGGCACGCCGGGGCTCCCAGAGTGGGTACGCCAATGGGAGACGCCCTATGGCACAAGAATAATAATGGGGTGTATCGGCGTCATGGTTCCCGAAGTCGCCCCATACCTCCAGACGGGACAGCTCCAGGCCCTGATACCAGGGTTGACGGCTAGCGCCGAGTACGAGCTACTGCTTAAACGGCCGGGACTGGCGATAGCTGGAGTGGACGCGATATCGATGTCGCACCTGCTCGTCATAGTTCTTGTGATCATAGGTAACGTCGCATACTTCCTCTCTGGAGGCAGGAGGAGTTAAGATGGCTGACCTGTTCGCGATATGGACGGCGGCCTTCTTCACCCTTGCCATCTACACTTTCCTGTACAAGGAGAACGCATGGTTCCGAGTGGCGGAGTCGATCTACCTAGGCACGGCTGTCGGCTACGAAGTCACCGTCAACCTAAAGTACTTGAGGGACCAGTGGGGAGGAGTATGGTCTTCCACCGCATTCATGATGACTATGTTCGCCTTCGCCTTACTCGTCGGCCTACTCTGGTACTTCAGGTTCTCAAAGAGGCACTTCTACCTCTATAGGTTGCCTCTGGCCATTCTTGTCGGGACCGGCATAGGACAGGCAATGCAGACGATAATCTTCGCTCAGTTCCTGAGCCAGATAAAAGGGCAGATGTCGATGCCTCTCTTCGTCTCAGGCGACCTCGTATCGTCTTTCAACAACATTCTGATAGCCATAATGGTGCCCTGCACTCTGCTATACTTCTGGTTCACCGGATACGGGGTTAAACGTGATACGGGGCTGATGAAGGCTATCGACAAGATAGCGAGATACACCATGATGGCGGGCTTCGGCTCGGCCTTCGGGTACACGGTCCTCACAAGATACTCCCTGTTCATAGGTAGGTGTCAATTCCTCCTAGGGATTCTGCCCAACCCGCCTGAGGCTAAGACGGCCTTCGTGGTGATAGCCGTCGTCTTTTTGGCGACTCTGTTCGGGTGGGACCTGTATAAAAGACAAAAGACGCCAACAGTCTTTGAAGATATATCATAACTTTCCCCTTTTTTTTAATTATTCTGTTTTTGTAGGCTTTGAGTGGTGATGCGGTGATGAATGATTTATGTTTCATTATAGAGGTATAGTGTTTCGGTGATTGTTTTTTCCTCTTTTTTCGATAAATATGTGACTAATTCAAACATTCTCTAATCGATTACTGAAATTCAGTTATTCCATGTAA
>CAZTZC010000089.1:0-9955 GCA_964618045.1 uncultured Candidatus Bathyarchaeia archaeon
GGGGAAGCGGAGGAGAGTTCAGGCTGACAAACCTGGTGCCTAGCACCAAGGCTGCAATCAAATACCTACGAGGCCTGAACTGTGTTGACCTCAGTAGGGTGGGGCTGGTCTCCCACAGCATGGGGGCGGTGCCCCTGACCAAGTGCATGAGCATAGACCCGTCGCTGAAGACGGGGGTCCTCATGGCGCCCGCCTCAGACTTGAAGCATTGGTCTGAGGAGCCATACCTTGAGAACATCGTACCCGTTTTCCTCAAGATGGCGGAAGGTAAGCTGACTGGGTGGACGGAGGAGAGGCTGCGAGAGGACGTCAAGGTCGCCGCCTCTAAGCTGAATCCAATCGAAACCGTGAGGAAGATCCACGCACCCCTGATGGTGGTCCTGGGCACCAACGACACCCTGACCACGCCGTCAGACATCAGGAGGCTCTACGAGGCGGCCAACGAGCCCAAGAAGCTGGTGGAGATCGAAGGCGCCAACCACGAGTTCAGCGAACACAGGATCCCTCTACAGAAGGCGGTCATCGACTGGATCTCCTCTCACCTATAGTTTATGCCTGCGTCAAGAAAATGGCGACATGGAGAAACCCCCCAATACTATGCACGATGTAACCGCCAGAGAGGTACATCAGGTTTTTAACCCCATTTATTTAAACCTAAATGAAAGTAATGGGCATACCACAGATATACATACGTCTCATCAAGGCGTCTTCAAACGCAAACTGGAGGCTATCCCTCGGCCTAGTGACGTCGCTAGCCCTCATCATCACCATCTACACATACAGCGCCCAAGTGACCAACGCATCCTATCAGCCCAGCGAGTACCTCAAAGAGCCCCCGGAGACATCCACAGGACCCACTGGAAGCCCCTTCGACTGGATAAAAGGACTAGGCTACCTGGGTCTAGTTGCATCAATCGGTCTACTGTTATTCAGGTACCTGATGACCCTACCCTGGTTCAACACATTCGTGAAAACGTTGAGAAACAGGCTTTAACGTCTACTGAAGCGCTCTTCCCTGGCGTAGAGAATCCGCTTCTTATAATTAGATCTGTTCCTTCTCTTGGGGGAGGGGCTCTTCCTATCGATGCCATCGATCTTTGGGGTCTGAGCCCTCACCTTTCCTGCTTTAGTAAGAGAGCCGTGTGTAGGCAAACCTGTTCACTGCCAACCCTTACAGATCAGACTATTTTAAACCTTGTGGAGAGAAGGGCGCGTCGTGGCCGGGCACCACCAATACGGGGTTTAGGTCCCTGATCTTCCGCAGACTGGCTACGGCGACATCGGCTTCAAGGTTCTTCGTGACCACGCTCGGCGGCCTCAGCTCCAGCAGATCCTCTTTTACTATGGCGGCGTCCCCCACCAGGGCGACGAGCCCGTCCTCCGTATCCACGAGGGTCGTGACGCTCCCCGGCGTGTGACCCGGCGTCTCGATTATCCTCACGTTGTCTGAGACCCGGGCTTCGCCCTTGAAGCTCTTCACGTCCATGATGCCCATAAATGCCTGGGTGAACTCGGGCCAGTAAAGCCTGTTACAGAACTTCACCTCCTCCTCGTGGACGAAGAGCGGCTTGCCCTTGAACATGTAGTTAGCCTCTATGTGATCGTAGTGGCAGTGGCTGTTGATCACGACGTCTATGTCGTCTGGCTTCAGCCCGAACTCCTCCAGCCTCATCTTGAGGGCGCCGTACCTGCCCAGCTGCAGTATCCCTGGGTCGTGGACCATGTTCAGATCACCGTCCCTGATGAGCACGGTGTTGGTGCTCCCAAGGCTGAAGACCTTGCCTCCATAAACCTCGTTCACCGTCTCCTGAGGCATCGGAGTGAGGGGCCACCTGACGCTAAGCACGGGGTGCCCCCTGTGAAGACCAACTCTATGGTAGAAGCAGTGGACAAGTATGTCTATTTTCGCCTTCTCGGTCAAGAATCCATCACCCGGACTCCGGGTGAAACATATGACGCGGAGAGCTTATCACGGTTTCTTTCGACCAGGGCCCATGGGTTCACAGAGATTAGGTCAAGCGACTCATCCTCGCCCAACCCGACGAGGCTCATCAACGCGGCCATCGACCTCGGGTCCCTCATGCCGTGAACGGAGTCGGCTCCACTGGAGAGCACCACGGGCACGTCGTATCTTCGGGCGTTCAAGACCTCCTTTTTCAGTTGCTTGATGACGTAGCCCAGCTTCTCAGGGTCCGGGCTAAGTAAATCACTGGCCACCACCTCGAAGTGGCAGCCCCCTTCACCCGTCAACGACGCCTGCTGCCTGTCAAACCAGAATGTCCTCCTCCTAGAAAGGCCCATCGGGAACCTCAGAAGATCTACTCGGGGGTCCTTGGCCGCCTGACGGCCCACACCCTTGGATAGACAAAGAACAGATATCACCTCATGCCTGCGTCTGCTCCTTTTGAGCATGCTCTGTAGATCCTGTTGGCTTCTAGGCGTGATGTCAAGCCTAGATATTACGTCGATGAGAGCGTCTGGTGGGGCGTCCCCCCCACAGCCGACCGCAGAGTACCCTAGGTGGTTGGCGTGGCTCAGCATCTCAGCCGTCTTCCCCGGCCCGGGGAGTATCTGAAGGTCTATGAAGCGCCTCACGTCGGATACGTCTCCAAGGATTCTATGTACATCCGTATGGACTCCACGGGGTCCGCCTTATGGGGGAGCCGGAGCCTCGCCTTGACCCTGATGGAGTCATGTGTCTCCAACACGGCCTTCCCGGTGTACGCCTTCTGTTTGTCGAGCCTAATGTAAAGGTTCTTCGATTCGTCGATTCGCTGAGGCAGCTCGTCCAGAAGAGTCTGGAGGTCCAGAGACGAGAGCCGTTTGACGATGTGCTCAAGCAGATCCGTGGCGGGCCTCCTGTGCTTCACGTTGAGCTTAAGGGTGGTTATGGGGTCCCCGTAGTAGCCCTGCAGCTTGATGGCCTCAAACGCCGGAGGATCGATGCCCGGCGGCAGAAGGTTCATGATGGCTTTCCTTACCTTGGCCTCGTCCTCCGTCGCGTGGACCAGTGCGGTCATCTCCACCCTCTGAACCACCCTCTCTGACCACATAACCATCACTCCAACAAAAGAATCATAGACGGCCCACCGGACATTATGCTGATCTCAGCGTCCCGGCCAACGGCGTCTAAAGCCTTCTTCACGTCCCTCGGCCCCATCGCTGTGCATATGAATCGATTGAGTATGCCAAGTCCTATCCTCGTCTCTCTACATAGCAGATAGGCTCCAGTGTTCACGTATATCGTGTTTAGCTCCGGCTATATATGCTCAATCCGTGTAGGGTAACCCTTTTCTAGTGTGCACATCTCTGAACCATGGGCGGTCGTAGCTCAGTGGATAGAGCACGGGTCTTCGGAACCCGGGGCCGCGGGTTCGAATCCTGCCGACCGCGCCAACCTAACCCGAGCGAAGTCGGATGAACCTCCAATACTTATAGCGTCCGTCCATGAATTATTCTCCATGATCCCTGAAGCCCAGATGATCCGCCCGGTATGGGCGGAGGTAGACCTGGATAGGTTGGCTCATAACGTCCGCGAGGCGAGGCGGGTGACCCCAGGCTCGTCGATGATAATGGCAGCCGTCAAGGCTGACGGGTACGGGCACGGAGCGGTGGAGGCATCCAAGGTGTTCCTAGAGAACGGGGCTGATCGTCTTGCGACGGCTACCCTCGGCGAGGCCATACAGCTTAGGCGCCACGGGGTCGAGGCACCTATCCTCGTGCTCGGATATGTCCCGGAGTACCTCTACCCACTGCTCCTTGAACACGATGTCTCGGCAGCCGTTTACCGTCTCAGCCATGCTACGGCTCTGAGCGCCGCGGCCCTCGAGGCGGGGCGCAAGGCCGTCGTCCATGTGAAGGTGGACACAGGCATGGGGCGGCTGGGGTTCATGGTCGATGAAGCAGCTGACGCGGTAATAGAGATCGACAGCCTTCCAGGTGTCGAGGTCGAGGGCGTCTTCACACACTTCGCCGTGAGCGACGAGGCGGACAAGACCTACACCAGGAGGCAGTTCGAGAAGTACATGCGGGTAATAGGGGAGTTGGCGGACAGGGGGTTCGACGTTCCTGTCAAGCACGTCAGCAACAGCGCCGCCGTCATC
This sequence comes from uncultured Candidatus Bathyarchaeia archaeon, assembly GCA_964618045.1. GTDB lineage: Archaea > Thermoproteota > Bathyarchaeia > TCS64 > TCS64 > RBG-16-57-9. The sequence goes on from CAZTZC010000089.1 coordinate 4,104, forward strand.
GATCTCCCCGAGTACAGCCTAGACATGGTCCGCCCCGGCATCATGCTCTACGGCTTGTACCCCTCGCCGCACGTCGACCACAAGCGGGTAGACCTCCTCCCCGCCATGACCTTGAAGGCGAAGGTGTCTCACGTCAAGACGGTCCCGCCCGGCACGGGGCTGAGCTACGGCCTCACCTACAGCACCGAGAGGGAGAGCAGGATAGCCACGCTTCCCGTCGGCTACGCCGACGGCTACCGCAGGGGTCTGAGCAACGTCGGGGAAGTGACGATCGATGGACACAGAGCCCCGATCGTCGGGAGGGTGTGCATGGATCAGTGCATGGTAGACGTGACGGATACAAGGCGAGTCAATGTTGGTGACGCCGTGACTCTTTTCGGAAACGGCTCTGACGGCGCTCCCACAGTGGAGGAGGTGGCAGGGTGGCTTGACACCATCGTTCACGAGGTGATGTGCGGGGTGGGTAAAAGAGTTCCCAGGGTATATCTTAAGGGAGGTAAAGTGATAGGTATAAGAGACTGCCTGAACCCCGTCTAAGACCGGTTTCTACGACGCCTGGACCTGTCCCTAGGCTTGCTCTGAATCTTTCCTTCTCCGAGGAAGAGCGCTCCGTGTTTGTCCGCTTCCTCGTCTTCACGGGTCCTCACAGAAGCGAATGGTGCCTCCACTGGTCCGAAGATATCAAAGACTGTGCCCACCCGGTTCCCTTTGCTGTCGTAAACGGGCTCGCCTATGTGGGTCTCCGCCTCCAGCCTGACTATGAGGTGGCCACTGCTGCCTGAGCGGTGCAGCACGTCGCCGAGCTTAGCCTTTATCTTCATCGACGCTTGAGCTCCTCGGCGATGTCGTTGATTATCCGTGTCTTGGAGCCCTTCTTGTCCACGAGGACAACTCCTATGGGTCTCCAAGGTTGCTTGCTGTAAGTGGCCGCTGGCTCCAGAATCGGGTTTAGCCCAAGCTTCTTGGCTGCTTTCTCTACGTCCTCTGCCTTGGGGTCCCTGACGGCCTTGGATAGGGGGACTCTCCTTCCTTCTCCTCTGCTGAGACCGGCGTCGAAATAAACCGGCCAAACGCGGAGTTTGTTCCTTCCCCTCAAGGCTGTTCACATAGGTTTGCCGGGTCTCCGGCTAAGAAGGTTACTCTTCCTCGACGACAGCGTTGAGGGCGCCGTCCTGACCTGGCCTGGAGACGATCCTGGCGAGGCCTTTCTCGGTGCGTATTATCGTGCCTTTAGTGATGACGCCTCTCCTGTTATAGTCTGCCTTAGCGGGGTTTCTGACGACATCGAGGATCTCGAGGCGCTCCGTCTTGCCCGAGGCGGGGTCGCTGACGTTGACCATCTCGGCTTTCACCAACTTCACTTTCTCTATCCTGGCTCTGCCTTCGACTTTCTTGCGCTTGGTCTTGCCGAATGTGGTTTCGACGGGGTGTCTACCCTGTTCGTGCACGCGCTTAGTCCGGTACGCGCGTTTTTTGCCTCCCGTCTTCTTACGTTTAGTGAGGTTGTCGTGCCACGCCAACGTGTTTTTCCTCTCGTTCTAGCACTATGACTGGTAGGGGGTATAAAAACGTAGGGGTTGAGACAAAACTCTAGGCATGTGTCCATAAGTAATGGGTAGAAGATTTAGTTGTATCCCGGTTAGTTTAAAAAAGATCGGTTAAAGTAATGGATGACAGGTCGATTGAATTCAGAATTGCTTTAGCTTTTTCAGAGATCTTCAGCCTGCAGCCTCTGTGCACGTAGATCTTCTCGAAGACGCCGTTCTTGGTGAGGCTCCTGCGTTGTCTTTCATTGAAGAACGAGGTTGCTTTGTTCCCATTATCAATCATGTATAGTTCGTAGGCGTAGAATCTGACTATGTTTCTGAAGCTTTGCTCCACTTCATATGACATTTGCATCACACGTTGCTGGATAAATAGAGTCTCCGTAGTTAGTTATCCCTAAGGGACTCTTCACCCCTTGAAAAAACAGAAAAAGGCATGAAATATAAATTAATCGAATTGTGAACCTCAAAACTACTAGTTGTGCTTTAATATCTGTGACAAGTTCAAGCCACCTGAGTATTATTATAAAGAAAAACGCTTTTCTCTGGAGCTCGGAGATAAAATTGGTGCGTCTTCTTGTCAGCTTAATAAATAAAAAACCCAACATTTAATGCAGTTTTGTTTGTCTTAAGAATATGACAAAGTTTTATTGTTATAACACGAGTTAACAAATTGATGATCCTTTTTGTCTCCAGAGTGCCCCAAATGTCATCATATTCTAGATGAATCAGAAGAGATATGTCCAAATTGCGGCGCATACATAAAGGATTTCAATAAAGATTTGGATTCAGAGCGGTTCACATTTACTTTTTTTCTGACCGAGGCCTTCCTTAGCATCTTCAAACCTGAAGAAATTAAAATAGAGCCCGACGAAGCTGTCTACCGTAAAAGACCTCCTAAACCAATGTATAGATACCTTATTCTAGCTGAGGTGATGGTCTGCCTAGGGTTGTCGTTGGGGTACGGGAATAGTTGGATGAGGAACATTGGCCTCACCATCGCCAGCTTCGCAACGCCAGTGGTATACGTGTATTGGATGATGCAGAACGACAGGTACGAGCCAGAGCCTAAGACCTTCGTGGTATACCTCTTTGGATGGGGAATGATGGCGGGGATCATCTCCTCATACTTCAACCCAACGATAGCGGCGTACATAGGAATAGGAGGAGCCGCGTTCGTAGAGGAGCCCCTCAAGCTGCTGGGGGTGTACCTGCTGTCCACCGGCAGGAGGACCGGATACGAGATGAACAACCATCTCGACGGGATGGTCTACGGGGCCGCGGCCGGGGCGGGGTTCGCCGCGCTGGAGAACATGTACTACATTAGCACTATGGTAATGAGGCAGGGCAGTCCCATTATATCCGCAATACTGTTCAGAGCCACAACCTCTTTCTGTCACATAGCATGGACGGCGATTGCGGGTAGATCCCTAGGCCTAGCTAGAGCCCTAAAGGGCTGGATTCACTGGACGGACTTCATCCCCGGGCTCTTGATAGTAATCCCGCTGCACTTCTTCTGGAATAGCTTCCCCCTCATGCTGAGGGGCTGGTTCATCCTACCGATCACCATCCTGATCCTGTACAGAGATGTAGATATGGCGTTAAAGGACGAGATGCGTTGGGGCTACGAAAGCTTGGCCCCCGACGAAACCTAGAACTAAGAAGTGAATACATTGTGTTGATGTAACAATAACCCTCGGTCTCAAATATTTCACACAATTCAAAAAAATTATCACTTTACCATTAAATCTCGAAATCATCGAATTTATGAACGCATTCAGAAACATAGATTAATGGAAAAATTGTTTTTTTTAATTACATTTTCTTACATATCGATTATATACAGGTATCACGTATAATATCCCATAGAAATAATAGAGGATTTTTTGGGAAAATGGCTTTAAAGGTAAATTCGGATTGGCTTGATACAGCGGTTGAGCTGGTTAAGACGCTTCACGGCGTAAGGTTCTCTGGGTACGACGACGAGAACTGTACAGCTGACTTCGAGCCAATAGACGGGGAGGACACCATCGTCAAGGTGTTCGTCGAAAAGGATGGGCGGGCCGAGAAGGCTGACCTCGAATCGGTGAAACAGATAGTCTCAGATTATGATGACGCGGATTACGGAAAGATAATAATCATGGCGGAGAAGTATACGCCCAGCGCTGTCGACTACGTGAATGGGCAAGATAGTTTTACCATGGTGACGCCGAGGACAAAGATGAACCTGGGTGTCTTAGAGCTGCTATCCGCCATCCAAAGCATCACCATAAAGCTATGTGTACAGCGGTGTGGGAAGGTCCCGGAGACCGAGGACGACTGCAAAGGATACGAGAAAGGCAAGCTTGTGTGTCCGGTCAGGTGTATAAGCGACAACGCGGACTTCCACGCTGAAAGAGGCTGGGTCAGGCAGCTTAGAATCGACTTCGAGAACTTGGTCAAAGTCGAAAGAGCAGGCCAGTAGAGGCTGCATGCATGTACCGGCTATTTATTTCGAATAAAACATCTAAAATTATATGAAATTCAGCCAATTTATTTATTCAGACATTCTGGTCACATCGATCTGGAGCGTATATTCCGTCTAGAACTCAGAATTGAATACGCTTCTACGGTGAAAGATAATGGAACATGTTTTTTAAAGGCATTCACGGACTACGGATTTAGTCGTTTAATTAAAGACTGTGTAATAATCGGTTATTTAAGTCAGGATCACCATATATTATTTGATGGCGTTATCGCGAAAATCTACTTTAATCAAGATTATGGAGATCGACGACGAGATTAACAAGATAAAGTCGGACTCGACGTATAGGAGAGTCAGGAGAAACCTCAGGATGTTGAAGGAGACGAGGACCGGCGGCAGGTTGATCCGGGTCCGGTCACCGGATGACATAGACAGGTTCATAGAGGTGCGCAGGAACAGCGAAGAGATGAAAGAAGTTTTATCAAAGTATGAGGACATGAGCGAGGCCTACACCCAGCGTGTACGTAATCTAGCCGAGAAAAAGGCGGAGCTGGAGAAGATACTCTTCGCGTAGCATTTGTGAAGAGTATTTGGTGAAACACTCTGTGTCTCGCCTTGGGCTATTCACTTGCAGGGAATGTTACGCATCTCTGTCCTGATGTCCCTCTCAATCGATTGGTAGGTCTCCGCCTCTAGGTCGTCGCCTCTTAGGAAGGCGTAGAGTAGGATTCCTTTGTTATACTTCTCCCAGCAGCTGTGTCTGGGGCTGTCACTTATCGAGGCTAGGATGTGGGGTGTGTGTATGACGTCGATGAGGTAGTTCTGCCTCCCATCGCTGGTTATTACCGCAAGCAGCCCCTCTTCCTCGGGCACCCGCTCGGTGGTCTGGTATGGTCCCTCAAACTCGTAGTTCCCAATGGGCTGTCGTGTTCTAAGCTGGGCCATGGTTTTCCAACATCGAGGGTGCCTTTGACCCTTTTCCGGGTGTATTTGATTTAACACCCATTCACTGAATGAAATAACGTGATTCAAAGTGAAAAGAATTTCGATAACAACGAAAAATCAGGTATTTCTGGGAAACATTTATGCAATATAGTTGAGGTGAAGAACCGAAAAATATGAATAGATGTGTTTTTTAATAAATATTTTAAGCGTAGCAGTGAAGTAGGTTATGGGGATCTTTGATTAAGCTGAGTCTGGATGACTTCTTTAGGTCGGATAAAAAAGAGGAAAACATTATCGTGTGCGAAAAGTGCGGCACGAAGATGCCTGAACACGTTGCGCTCTGCTGGTACTGTGGCAACGTCTTGGATGAGAACATCAGACGCCTCATGGAGGAGGGGCGCTAGCCGCTGTGTTCGTGCTCCAGTATACTGTAGAGTAGGCTATCCCGCCACTCTCCCCTGATCTTGACGTCCTCCCCGAGTCTACCCTCTCTACGCATACCGTTCTTCTCCATGATCCTCCACGACGCCACGTTCATAGGGTCACACTTGGCTATGATCCGGTGAAGCCCCAGTTTCTGGAATCCGAACCTGATTAGGGCTCCTGCGGCCTCTGTCCCTATGATTTGACCCCAGTACTCTGGGCGCGGGGTAACTGTTGTGGTATCATCCACGGACAAGGTTCTTTAAACCGACTTCGGCGGCGATCTCCCGGGCCTCCTCGATCTCCTCCGAGGTGAGTCTACGGCTGAGCTCGGGTCTCTCCCGCGCCCTCCACTCGGGTCGGTACTGGAACATGAGGTTGACCCGTGTCCAGGGCCCGAGGTTGTCGTGTATCCACTGGAGGATGGGCCGGGTGCAGCACTCGTTGTGCCCCGGCAGCACGAGCACCCTGATGAT
>CAZTZC010000090.1:0-9860 GCA_964618045.1 uncultured Candidatus Bathyarchaeia archaeon
TGCCTCCGATGCCGCTCTTGTAGATGAGGTCGACGATGAGCTTGAGCTCGTTGCAGACCTCGAAGTACGCCAGCTCTGGTGGGTACCCGGCTTCGGTGAGCACCTTGAAGCCGCGCCTGATGAGCTGGTCTACGCCTCCGCAGAGCACGGCCTGCTCGCCGAATAGGTCGGACTCGGTCTCGTTCTTGAAGGTTGTCTCGATGACCCCCGCTCGTCCCGAGCCCAGAGCCTTGGCTATGGCCAGCGCCTTCTCCAGCGCCTTCCCTGAAGCATTCTGGTGCACGGCCACGAGGGACGGCACACCGAAGCCCGCCTCGTACTGGCGCCTCATCTCGGGGCCGGGGCTCTTGGGAGCCACCATTATGACGTCCACGTCCTTCGGAGGCTTGACCTCGCCGAAGTGGATGTTGAAGCCGTGGGCGAACTGCAGCGCCTTCCCCTTCTTCATGGCGAGCCCCACCTCCTCTCTGTAGACCATGGGCTGAGCCATATCCGGGATGAGCATGAGGACGACGTCGCCCTTCTCGGCGGCCTCCAGGACCGTCATGGGCTTGAACCCGTCCTCCTCTGCCTTCCTCCAGCTCTTTCCGCCTGGCCGGAGCCCGACTACTACGTCGACTCCGCTGTCTCTCATGTTGAGGGCCTGCGCTCGGCCCTGGCTGCCGTAGCCGATGACGGCCACGGTCTTTCCTTTGAGGACCGACTCGTCTATGTCCTCGTCGTGGTATACCTTCACCAATTTCATTCACCTAGCATTAGCCGCCCCTTCTCTATGGCGGTCACTCCTGTCCTCGACATCTCGACGATGCCTATTCCCCTTACGTAACCTAGGAACTGGTCCAGCTCCTCAGGTTCACCTGTGATCTCGGCGATGATGTTCTCGTCGTCGATGTCCAGTATGAGCCCATGCTGGTTGTTGATGTAGCGTAATGCATCCTCTCTGGCCATGGGGTCGCTGGTCTCCAGCTTCACCAGCAGCATCTCGCGGCGCACGGTGCGCAGCGGGTCCAGGCGCTTCACCTTGATCACCTCAAGCATCTTGTCCAGCTGCTCTATGAGGTTGTGCAGCGTCCTGGCGTCGGCGTCCACGGTGATGGTCATCCTGCTGTATCCGCTGTTTTCCAGGGCGCCGACGGTGATGCTGTCTATGTTGAAGCCCCTGCGCCTGAACAGGTTGCTCACCTTGAACAGGACGCCCGGCTGGTTCTCCACAAGGAAGCTTACCGTGCTCGGGGGCACCTAGTCCGCCTCCATGAGCGTGTCCTTGAGCCCCATCCCCGGTGGCACCATGGGCATCACGTTCTCCTCCGGGTCGATGGGCACATCGATGACCGTGGGCACGTCCGCCTTGATGCCCCTCCTGACGGCTGCCCTGAAGTCCTTCATGGTCTCCACCCTGACGCCCTCGGCGCCGTATGCGTCTGCCAGCTTAACGAAGTCGGGGGTGCCTTTGAGCTTGACTGCCGAGTACCGTTTATCGTAGAAGAGCCTCTGCCATTGGGCCACCATGCCCAGCACGTTGTTGTTAAGCACCACCACGATGACGGGGAGCTCCTCCTCGACCGCCGTGCCCATGTTGTTTTCCGTCATGCCGAAGCTGCCGTCGCCCGCGATGTCAACCACTGGCACCTCGGGCTTCGCCGCCTTGGCGCCTATGGACGCCGGGAAGCCCCAGCCCATGGTGCCCAGGCTGCCGCTGGTGTGGAACGTCCTCGGCGCATAGGCGTCGAAGTGGAGGGCCGCCCACATCTGGTTCTGACCCACCTCCGTGGTAGCTATCGCGTCCCTCGGTAGCTCCTCTCTGAGAGCCTTGATGACCACAGGGGCCCGCAGATATGGGCCGTTCTTCTCGTTCTCGGCGTCGTAGACGCACTTGAACTCCGTGATCCGGTCTCTCCACTCTGCGGATGGTTCCCATGTTCTCAGCCTCTTGACGCGTTCCAGGAGCCCCTGTAGGGCGAGCTTCGCGTCGCCGACGACCCTCGTCATGGCCTCAACGTTCTTGTCTATCTCGCTGCGGTCGATGTCGACGTGGATTATCTTGGTGTTGGGTGCGAAGTCGGCTATCTTGCCCGTGGTCCTGTCGCTGAACCTTGACCCCACTACCAGCAGCACGTCCGACTTGGGCACCATGCTGTTGGCCTCCATGGTGCCGTGCATGCCGCAGAGCCCTAGGCTCAGAGGGTGGTCGTTGGGGATCGCACCCTTACCCATGAGGCTGGTGGCCGTGGGCGCCAAGAGCAGCTCCGCCAGCTCGATGAGCTCGGGGCTCGCACCGGAGGCTATGACTCCACCGCCCGCCATTATGAGGGGCCGCTCGGCATCAGCCAGTATCTTGGCCGCCCAGTCAAGCTCGTTGGGGTCTGGCTCAGGGTTCGGCCTGTAGCCCCTGAAATTTACCTTCTCGGGGAACTCTATGTCCCCGCTGAGGGTGGTGCAGTCCTTGGGTATGTCTACGAGGACGGCTCCCTTACGCCCGGTGTTCGCTATGTGGAACGCCGTCTTGACGGCGTACGGTATCTCCTCGGGTGACCTGACCTGCACGTTGTACTTGGTCACGCTGGCGCTGACTCCTATTATGTCGCACTCCTGGAAGCCGTCGCTGCCGATGACGTCCCTGTTCACCTGCCCGGTGAACGCAGCGACGGGGCTTGAGTCGATCTGGGCGGTGGCTAGGCCGGTCACAAGGTTGGTGGCGCCTGGGCCGCTGGTGGCCATGCATACGCCCACCTTGTTGAGGACTCGGGCGTAGCCGTCGGCCATGTGGGCCGCCCCCTGCTCGTGGCGCGCCAGTATGAACCGCATGTCGCTGTCCAGTAGCGCGTCGCATATGGGGATGAGGGCGCCGCCGCTGATGCCGAAGATGTGTTCGACGCCCTCCCTCTCGAGGCTGCGCACGAATGCCTTGGCTCCGATCATCTCAGTCATGTTTAGCCATCTCCCATAGGCGGCTCGCGCGGTACCCTGTCAAGGCGCCGTCGTGTCTTGGTTCGTTGACGCTAGAAACTCGTTTCTTTGCGTGGCTCATTCGTCGGGGCTTACGATAGAATAAAACGATACCCCATTTACTCCCCCTCCGGTAGGGGGCTGACAAAGCGATACCCCATGTTTATTGTCTCCAGTATATAGGTACCATGAAGGGTTTGGGGATGGAATAAAAAGTTTACTACTCTATCATATACTACAGACACCGAAAAACGAATACGGCTGTCTAATTATCGGTTGCGTTCATCAGAGTCTCGTACTGCGTCCATTCCTTCAACGGCTTCACTCTCTCTCCCTTTATGAGCCTCTTAATCAATGCCAAGGCGAACGAAGGCGTTGACTGTGTCATCCTGGCAAGCGTCACGTATGAGGGCTGCAGCTCAGGCGGGCACCCCTTAAGCCATGTGCCCTTATCCCTGTTCTTCGCCTGGCAGTTACCGTAACAGAGGACGTTATCGCCGACGTCGTCAGGCATGTCTATCGACCCTATGACGACGTCCAGCGGCTTACGGACCCCCGGGACGTCGTCGCGCAGAGCAATGAGGGCGTTCATGAAGGTGTCGATGCAGCCCGTACACTCCGACCCAGAGTGCCCCGGCGTCCATCCGTGGTATCTTACACCATCGAAGCCTAGAGACTCAACTAGGCTGTGGGCGCCGAGCTGAGCCGGCTCGAAGGGGCATTTAACCTCCTCAAGCGCAGCCCCGACTATCTCTATCCTGTCTAGATCGGTCTCCCCGAGCCCCAGCTCGCCGGCGATCCTTATGTGGTCTACCGTGGAAGGGTCGTGGCCCATGATGGTGGCCGCCACCGTGTCCACAGCCACCGTGTCTGTCCCAGCCAATATGAGGCCCGGCTTCTTGGGTCTGCCGAACACCGATGGGCCGAGGCCCTCCATCCCCAAAGTGCCGTCGACCACAGTTAGCCTCGGCTTAACGAGGCCATGGAGCTGTGCTATCGTTCTGTCGAGGTCGCCCCTGTGCATCATCCGTTTGGTGTTCTTGGAGACGACTCCCTTCAAGTTCTTTATACCTAGCGTCAACTTGGTCTGGACGTGGGTCTTCATGACGGGCACATCGATCAGGTTCCCCGTGTTCATTACCGTCTCACTGATCTCGTAGGCGAAGCCCCCTGGAGCTTCCACCCTGACGTGGCTCCCCTTATCAAGATCGATGACGGTGCCTCCAGCGGCCTCCACTGCGGCCTTCATCCCACTTTCCTCGAACTGCTCCATGGTGTCTTGGTCGAGGAAGGACCCGTCAGCCACGGCGACGTCCACTATCCCCGCCTCTTTCAACTCGTTTATCAGGGCGACAACGATCTCGGGCTTAGTGGTCGCCCAGCGGTTAACTTGTACCGGTACAAGCCTACTGATCCATGCCCCCATGTTGGGCTTAATAACGGCTTCACCTCCGGTGACGATGTTCTCCAACCCGCCTAGAAGCCGAAGCGCCTCACCAACCATCTCCTCCGGGTTCTCCCCTCGCACTATTGCTACCTTTACCATCGCGTACCGCCGAACCTTTTGATGTTTATCTTAGACCTAGACTATTTAATACATGACAAAGAGTTGCCACATCCCGATCCACTAGTGTTATCTTCATTTGTTATGATCATACACCCGTGATGCCATGACCAACTACAACGAGTATGGCAGACGTTTAGAGAAACTGATCAGGCCCAACAGCCACCCCCTGGCCGTGAGGATGCTGAGGAGCCCCGAAGAGATACCCGAGGAGGCCCTCATGCCCGTCAGGGACTTCGGGAAATGCATGTCCACGTGCCAGACCTTCGCCCTTTCCCGCCGGTTCGGCGAGACCGTGGCTCAGCTATTCGAGGATATGTGGTGCCCCGAGCCCGTCATAGGGTTCGGCCTAGCAGAGCCGCCCCAGTTCTTCTTCGAGGGGAAGACCCGGTACCCGGACGGCGTCAAGTCGCTGGAGGCGGGCGCCAACTGGGCCCAAGAGTTCCCCCGCTTCAAGGTTGGAGAGTACGTGGGCGTGGTCTCGGCGCCCCTGACCACGGCGAGCTTCGAACCGGACGTCGCGGCCGTCTACTGCGACTCCGCCCAGCTCCTAAGGCTTCTCCTGGGCCTCGCCTACGAGGACGGCAGGGACATAACCACGGTGCTGGGCGGCCACTCTGCTTGCGTCTACTCCGTGGTCCCCACCATGCTGAAGAACGAGTGCCAGGCCTCCGTGCCCTGCAGGGGCGACAGGGGCTACGCGGGCACGCAGGACTACGAGATGATATTCAGCATCCCCCGGGACCAGATAGCCAGGGTGGTGGAGGGCCTCGAGCAGCCGGGGACCTCGTCCGTGCCCACAAGGTTCAGCATGAACCCCGAGTACAGGCTCAGCACCGGCTACGCCGAGATAGCCCGGCAGATGGGGCAGACGGCGGCGGACGGCTCGGAGATCAAAGGCTACGAGGCCAAAGAGCGGAGGCACAGCCTACAGTACCGCTAGGCTCAGCAGAACTCTAGGGGCTCCTCGAGGCCCCAGCTCTCGGCGCGATACAGTGGGTGTCCTATGCAGTAGTCCACCCCCTGGAGCATCTCACGCCAATCCATCTCAGGCTCGGGCGCGTCCACGCTTACGGGCATCCACACTAGATGCACCTCGAAGCACTTTTCCGGCTTCTTCACCTTGTGTTTCATCCTCCTTGAGTCTATGGACGTGAACCCGAGGCGCTCAAGGTGGCTCAGCCTCAGCCACGGGCTCGGGTGGTCGACCAGGGCGATGGACGCGAACCCGGTGGCGCCCCGAGAATCCTCAAGCATAGTATCGAGAAGCATCCTGCCGAACCCGCGGCCCCCCATCCTACTCTTCACCCAGATGCAGCTCATCACGATGACGTCTTCCCCGTCGACAGGGTAGGGCGAAGCCTCGGGTGGGGCGTACTCTATCACGCCGATGTCCTCCCCGTCCACGAAGAGCACGTGCTTCCTGAAGCCTCTGCCCAGCGCCTCCGCGAGGTACTCTGCCCTCTTCCTGTACCGCCTCCCCTTGGTGAAGGCGGCGAGGCAGCCGTAGAGATGCTTCTCGTGCTCCTCGCTGCGGGTGACGTCTACGACGCGTATTTCTGGGCCGGCCAACGTGAACCCATGAGAGACGTTATCTGGAACACGTAATATCTTTAACTCGGCTATCCGCGTCACCTTAACAGTTATCTCAGTGTCTCCACCCTAATACTTGAGGAACCCTGTATGAGTTATTTCACGCACCTTGAGTGCACGGCTTGCGGAGAGAGGCATGACGCAACCAAGGTTCAGACAGTATGCAATAAGTGCGGTAAACCGTTGTTCGCCCGGTACGATCTGGAGGCGGTCAAGGAGGCGGTCACCAGACGAGAGCTTGTGGGCCGCGAGGCCACCATGTGGAGGTACTGGGAGCTGCTCCCTGTCAGGAGCCGGAGGAACGTCGTATGTCTGGGGGAGGGCTGGACGCCACTCTTACACACACCGAGGCTCGGCGAACGGATCGGCCTCAAGGACCTCTGGGTCAAGGACGAGGGAATAATACCGACGGCGAGCTTCAAGGCCCGAGGTCTATCCATGGCCGTAAGCAAGGCCAAGGAGCTGGGCATCAAACGCGTCGCCCTTCCCTCGGCTGGGAACGCCGCCGGCGCCATGGCAGCTTACGGTGCACGGGCCGGGATGGAGGTCTACGTCTTCATGCCCAAGGACGCGCCCAAGGTGAACATGATAGAGAGCCAGATAGTGGGCGCCAAGGTAGTGCTCGTCGACGGCTTCATCACTGACGCCGGGAAGCTGGTGAAGGAGGGCAATGCTGAGATGGGGTGGTTCAACGTCGCCACCCTCGGCGAGCCTTACCGCGTCGAGGGTAAGAAGACCATGGGGCTGGAGGTAGCTGAGCAGATGGACTGGACGCTCCCCGACGTCATAGTCTACCCCACAGGCGGCGGCACAGGCATCATCGGCATGTGGAAGGTCTTCGACGAGCTGGAGGAGCTGGGCTGGATCGGCGGCGAGCGGCCCAGGATGATCAGTGTCCAAGCCGAGGGATGCGCGCCCATCGTAAAGGCGTACGAGGAGGGCAAGGAGGAGAGCGAGTACTTCCAGAACGCCCACACGTTGGCGGCTGGGCTCAGGGTCCCTAAGGCGCTCGGCGACTTCCTGGTGCTGAGGGCGGCACGCGAGAGCGGCGGAGCCTGCGTAAGCGTCACCGACCAGGAGATCATGGACAGCGTGAGCCAGGTTAGCGAGGCCGAGGGGATCTTCGCTTGCCCCGAGGGAGCGGCCACGCTGGCGGCGCTGAAGAAGATGCTCGCCAGCGGCGACGTCGAGAGGGACGAGCGGGTCGTGCTCTTCAACACGGGCTCAGGCCTCAAATACACGGACCTCTTCGAGGTCGACGCCCCCGTGGCCGACCCCAGCAAGCCCTTCGACTACAAGTCCCTTCTTTAACACTTTTATCCAACGCTCCATGAATTTTTCTCATGACGTACGACGACTCAGAGGTAGCCGCCATCCACGAGACCGTGGACGCCTACCTGAAAGCCATCAAGACGGGGAAGATGAAGCATTTCGAGCGCGCCTTCTACCCATTTGCTCATATCATAAACGCGAACACGGAGGACCCGAACCAGGTGAAGCTGACCCGCGACGAGTTCGCGGGACGTATCGCCAAGAGGCATGAAGAGAACATATCCACCGAGGAGATCGCCCACGGCGTGTCCGTGAGCTACGTGGGCGCAGCCTCTAACGTCCGCGTGGACTTTGAGCTCAGGATCGGGGAGAGCACGGTCTGGGGCATCGACTACTTCAACATGGTGAAGCATGGCGGCGTGTGGCGGATAACCCAGAAGATATACGCCGTCACCCATTAGACTCGCAACACTTTTCTGCTCGAACTCGCTTTTTCCCGGGTATGCCATGAGGACAGCCAGAGCCTTCGCCCCGGGTCACCTGACGGGACTCTTCCAGATATGCGTCGAGCCGGAGGACCCCGTACTGAAGGGCGCCAGGGGCTCAGGCGTGAGCCTCACCCGGGGAACCTACACCACGGTAAACGCTGAGCCCTCGGAGGCCCCCAGCCACAGGGTGTTCATAAACGGCGAGGAGATGAGGGACGCAGTGATTTCCGAGAACGTCCTCAGCAAGTATCTTCCCATGCTATCCGAGCCCCACCGTATCGTAGTCGAGCACACCATAGAGACCCCAATCACCGCGGGCTTCGGCAGCAGCGGCGGCGGCGCCCTGAGCCTCAGCCTCGCCCTCAACAAGGCTCTCGGCACGGGGCTCACCAGGGTGGAGGCCGCCCAGATGGCTCACGTGGCCGAGATCGAGTGCGGCACAGGCCTCGGAAGCGTCTTCGCCGCGGAAAAAGGTGGCTTCGGCGTCCTCTATAAGCCTGGGGCGCCAGGCGTCGGCGAGGGCATGCTCTACGAGGGCAGCGACGGGCTCTCCGTGATCTACCTCCACTACGGGCCCATACCCACCAGGGAGGCCCTCGGCGACCCCGAGCTGCGGCGCAGGATCAACGAGTTGGGTGGCAGCTACGTAGACGAGCTCCACAGGGAGCTGACCCCCGAGAGGTTCATGAGCTTCAGCCGCCGGTTCACGGAGCACGTAGGCCTCGTGACGCCGAGGCTGAGAAGGGTCTTCGACGCCACCGACCCGGAGGGCTACACCTTCACGATGGCGATGTTCGGCGAGGTGGCTTTCACGTTACAGCACAAGGAAGACGTCGAGCCTATACTCGGATTGCTACGGGAAAAGGTCGCTGACGCCTGCCCCGTGGTTTGTGGCGTGGACTCCGGCGGAACTGTCCTGCTTTGATTAAAAGAATGTCTTGGAGCCTCAGGGAAGGATCTGTGTTAAAGATTGATGGGTATCAGCAGCTCGGTGATGTAGTGGGTCATGTATACTGGTCTCGGAACCTTTCTTGACATCTCCAGGAAGTGGTCGAAGCCGTTTGCCTCGAACACCCAGACATAGTTCCACTTGGCGTTCATGCTGCCGTATAGTCCTTCATGCCCGACCCCTGTCTCGTTGCAGCTCTCCTGCATCTTCCTGTCGTGCTCTTTGAGCTCCTTGTGTGAACCCGCCCAGTCGAAGTATAACAGGATTTTCATCCGTGTGTCCCCATGACGTACCCGACTACCCATATATCATTATCGCCTTGCCTCGTCTTCCTGCGGCTGAACGTAGCTGTTTCCTTCAAATCACAATAGATATTAGCTATCAGATCACCCCTTCATAGATTCAGTGATTAGTATGCCAAAGAGTAGTGTTTTCGATAAGCCGACCATCGAGAGCAGGCTGGCGGTCCGCGGAACCAAGTGGCACAGGGAGCCCCCGGACGTCATCCCCCTCTGGCTGGCCGACCCGGATTACCCGTTATGCCCTGAGCTGAAGGAAGAGCTGAGGCAGGTCATCGAGGAGGAGTACACGGTCTATAGCTCCGACGGCGACGCCAAGAAGGCGATAGTCGAGAAGCTGAGGCGGGTCAACAAGGTCGATGTCCCCCCTGAGCAGGTGATGATGACCCAGGGGGTTAACCCCGTCATGTGGCTGGCCGCGAGACACGCGTGCCGCCCAGGCGACGAGGTCATAGTTACGGACCCCATGTATTTCCCGTTCTTCATCAGCGTCGAGGTCACGCAGACACAGCCCGTTTATTGGAAGCTAGACCTGGACGGTAAGTACAGGTTCGACGTGGAGAAGCTCAAGGAGCTAATCACGCCCAAGACGCGGCTCATCTACGTCTGTAACCCCCACAACCCGGCGGGCCGCGCCATGACCCGGGAGGAGCTTAAAGGTGTCGCCGACGTCGCCGTGGACAACAATATCTACGTCATGGTGGACGAGCTCTGGGAGGACATCCGGTACGACGGCGTCAAGCACACCA
>CAZTZC010000091.1:0-9817 GCA_964618045.1 uncultured Candidatus Bathyarchaeia archaeon
AGACGGTGGTGAACCACGGCGTCGCCATCATAGCAACAGGCGGCGTCGAGTACAAACCCACGGAGTACCTCTACGGCTCGGAGGGCGTCATGACCCAGTTCGAGCTGGAGGGCAGGCTACACGAGGGCTACAAGCCCGACACCGTCGTCATGATCCAGTGCGTGGGCTCCCGCTGCGAGGAGCGCACCTACTGCAGCAGGGTCTGCTGCACGGGGGCGGTGACCAACGCCCTGAGGATCAAGGAGGCTAACCCCGACGCCGACGTCTACGTCCTCTACAAGGACATGAGGACCTACGGGTTCAAGGAGGACTACTACAGGGAGGCAGCCGACAGGGGAGTCATCTTCATCAGGTACACGGACGAGGACAAGCCCGTCGTCGAGGATCAGGGCGGCCTCAGGGTGACCGTCACCGACCCTGTTCTCGGGGAGAAGGTGACTATACCGGCCGACGCCGTGGTGCTGGCGGCGGCCATCCTGCCCTCGGAGGACAACGCGAAGCTGGCGGGCATGTTCAAGGTGCCCCTCAGCAAGGACGGCTTCTTCCTGGAGGCCCACATGAAGCTGAGGCCCCTGGACTTCGCCACCGACGGCGTCTTCCTGGCCGGCCTCGCCCACGGCCCCAAGACACTGGACGAGTGCATAAGCCAGGCTTCAGGCGCGGCCGCGAGGGCCCTGACCATCCTCAGCCAGCCCACCATCGAGGTGGATGGAGCCATCGCCAAGGTGGACGAGGAGAGGTGCAGCGGCTGCAGGATGTGCGAGCACGTCTGCGAGTTCAACGCCATAGAGATGGTGGAGGACGATGACGGCAAGGTCCACAGCCACGTCATACCCGAGGTCTGCAAGGGCTGCGGAGTATGCGTGGCCACATGCCCATCGGGGGCGATAACGGCGGGCCACTTCACCGACACGGAGATACTTAGCCAGGTCATCGCGGCGTTGCAGGAGGTGAAGGCTTGAGCTACGAGCCAAGGATCGTGGGCTTCCTCTGTAACTGGTGCAGCTACGCCGGAGCGGACCTGGCGGGAGTGAGCAGGTTCCAGTACCCGCCGAACCTGCGGGTCATCAGGGTCATGTGCAGCGGCAGGGTCCACCCGGCCCACATACTGGAAGCCTTCAGGAACGGCGCCGACGGCGTGCTGGTGGCCGGCTGCCACCCGCCCAACGACTGCCACTACATCTCAGGCAACCTGAAGGCCAAGAGGCGAGTCGCCTTGCTGAAGAAGCTCATGGCCCAGATGGGGATGGACGAGCGCCGGCTCAGGCTCGAATGGGTGAGCGCCGCCGAGGGAGAGAAGTTCGCGAGGGTGGTCACCGAGTTCACGAGCCAGCTCAAAGAGATGGGCCCAAACCCCATGAAGGCGATGGCTGCCGCGGAGGACGACTAGGATGACGATCACTGTCACACAGGAATCAAAGGAGTTCAGGAGAAGGGTCATGGAGACCCCCGGCGCGGAGAAACTGATGCGCTGCTACCAGTGCGGAACCTGCACGGCTGACTGCCCCATAGCGAAGCGAGTCCCCGAGTTCAGGCCTAGGCAGATAGCCCGGCTCGTCATGTACGGGCAGAAGGAGCAGCTCATGGAGGGTGACCTACTGTACCTCTGCGCGGGGTGCTACACCTGTTACGAGCATTGTCCTCAGGAGGTGCATGTATCGGAGATAGTTTCTGCTCTCCGGAAGATCAGCCTCGACGAGGGTCACTTGCTCCCGGGCTTCAAGGCGCTCATGGAGGGCGTGGCCGAGATGGGCTACATATACGAGATAGACGAGTTCGAGAACGAGATGAGGGAGGACGATGACCTGCCCCCGGCGCCGACGCCGGACACTGAAGGCATCGAGGCCGTTATGAGGGCCACCGGGTTCCTCGGCAAGGTGGAGGCGAGCAGACGGTGAGGTACGCTTTCTTCGTGGGCTGCACAACCCTCTCAAGGCTCCCCGGATACGAGAAGTCGGCGAGGAAGGTCGCCGAGAAGCTGGGGGTAGAGCTGCTGGACATGCCCGGCTCGGGCTGCTGCGGCACCACCTACCTCGAGACCCTCGACCACGTGACGGCGCTGGCCGTAGCCGCCAGGAACATAGCCATAGCCGAGGAGATGGGCCTCGACATAGTCACCATCTGTAACGGGTGCACCGAGGTGCTCACCAAGGCCAACAGGGAGCTCAAGGAGAACCCGGGGCTCAGGGCCGAGGTCAACGAGGTCCTAGCCGAGGCGGGGAAGGAGTTCAAGGGCACGGTGGAGGTCAAGCACTACGTCAGGGTGCTCAGGGAAGACGTGGGCCTCGACGCCATCCGGGAGAAGATGACCAGGAGCCTCGGGGGCCTCAGGGTGGCCAGCCACTACGGGTGCCACATGCTGAAGCCTAAGGAGATACTCATGAGCGACGACCCGGAGAACCCCACGGTACTAGACGACCTGGTGGCCACGACGGGCGCCGAGCCCATAGACTACCCCAACAAGCTGGAGTGCTGCGCGGGCCCCGTGATGGGGGTCAGGGAGAACGTGACCTGGAGCGTCGGCCTCGACAAGGTCGAGACGGTGAAGCGGTACGGCGACGCCCTCGTGACGGCCTGCCCGTTCTGCTACCTCACGTATGAGAGGTGCCAGCTCATGCAGGACGAGAACCCCAACCTACCAGTCCTCCACATACCCCAACTGCTGGGGCTCGCGATGGGTCTGGACATGGACGAGCTAGGCATAGGCCACAACAAGGTGCCCGCCACGGTTATCATGGAGAGGCTGGAGGGATGACTACGAGCAAACTCAAGTTCGGGTTCTACTGGGCCGCAAGCTGCGGGGGCTGCGAGATCGCGGTCTTAGACGTAGACGAGGCCATACTGGAGATACTCGAAGTGGCCGACGTGGTCTTCTGGCCCGTGGCCATGGACGTGAAGTACAGGGACGTCGAGGCCATGGAAGACGGCTACATGGACGTAGTCTTCTTCAACGGCGCCGTGAGGAACTCGGAGCAGGAGCACATGGCCAAGCTCCTCAGGAAGAAGGCTAAACACATGGTGGCCTTCGGCTCATGCGCCTACACAGGCGGCATACCCGGTCTGGCGAACGCCGCGGACAGGGGCGAGATCTTCGACAGGGTCTACCTTTCATCGCCTTCAACCGTCAACCCGGAGAAGACGGTGCCGCGGACCGAGGTGGAGGTCCCCGAGGGTAAGGTAACCATACCAGAGTTCTACGACGTCGTCCAGCCCCTCGACAGGGTCGTTGACGTGGACTACTACCTGCCGGGCTGCCCTCCACACTCGTCGCTGATACTGGACGCGGTGAGGGCCATCGCGTCCGGGCGGCTGCCGCCCAAGGGGTCAGTTCTGGCCCCAGAGCTGTCGGTCTGCGACGAGTGCCCACGCAAGAAGGAGAACAAACAGATCACCGAGATCAAGCGGATAGTAGACCACACCCCCGACCCAGACAGGTGCCTATTGGAGCAGGGCTTCATCTGCATGGGTCCAGCGACGCGTGGGGGATGCGGGGCCCAGTGCATCAACGCCAACATGCCGTGCACCGGCTGCGGCGGCCCATGCCCCGGAGCCATCGAGCAGGGATCGGCCATGATCTCGGCGCTGTCGACCATCCTAGGCCTGGCGGCTGAGAAGGAGGAGGGCTTCGACTTCGAGGAGCTGCTCACGCAGCTCAAAGACCCTGTAGGCACCTTCTACAAGTACTCGCTCGCTGGCAGCATAATCAACAGAAGGGTGAAGCGATGAAGACCATAACCATAGACCCAATAACCAGGCTTGAGGGCCACGGCAAGATAGAGATATTCCTAAACGAGGAGGGGAACGTCGAGAACGCCTACCTCCAGATACCCGAGCTTAGAGGCTTCGAGCGTTTCTGCGAGGGGCGGAAGGCGGAGGACATGCCCATCATCACGCCACGCATCTGCGGCGTATGCCCAGTTGCTCATCACTTAGCCGCCACCAAGGCCCTCGACGCCGCCTACGGCGTCGCGCCCACGGAGACCGCGAGCAAGCTCCGAGAACTCATGAACTGCGGGTACTTCATCTACGACCACACCCTTCACTTCTACTTCCTCGCGGCGCCGGACTTCGTGGTCGGCCCAGGCGCTCCCCCCTCGGAGAGGAACATCTTCGGCGTCCTAAAGAAGGTGGGCCTCGACGTGGGCAGGGAGGTCATCAAGCACCGCGCCTACGGCCAGAGGATCACGGAGATCTTTGGCGGCAAGGCCACTCACCCCACCTGCGGCGTCCCGGGAGGAATCAGCAAGGGCCTCAACGAGGAGGAGAGGCAGAGCATCGAAGACATGGCCAGGAGCAGCGTCGAGTTCGCCAAGTTCTCCCTAGGATTATTCAACGACGTGGTTCTCTCGAACCAGGACTACGTGGACCTCATCCTCAGCGACCCCTACCAGCTGAATACGTATAACATGGGCTTAGTGGACGAGGACAACCACGTCAACTTCATCAACGGAGACATCAGGGTAACCGACCAGCAGGGCAGGGAGCACGTCAAGTTCGGCGAGCAGGAGTATCTGGACCACGTCTGCGAGCACGTGGAGCCATGGACCTACAGCAAGTTCACCTACCTCAAGGATGTGGGCTGGGACGGCTTCACCGACGGCCCGAGGAGCGGCATATTCAGGGTCGGACCCCTGGGCAGGCTCAACGCCGCAGACGGCATGGCGACCCCTCAAGCTAACGAGGAGTACAAGCGCATGTACGAGACGCTGGGCGGCCGACCAGTCCAGTCCACTCTGGCCTTCCACTGGGCGCGCCTCGTTGAGCTGCTGTACGCCGCCGAGCGCGCGGTGGAGCTAGCCACGGACCCCGGCATCACCGGCACCGACCTGAGGAACCCGGTTGGTGAACCCGGGGAGGGAGTCGGCGTCGTGGAGGCAGCGAGGGGCACCCTCATCCACCACTACAAGCTGGACCAGGAGGGAATAATTAAGAAGGTCAACCTCATAGTGGCGACCACAAACAACTACGCCGACATCTGCATGAGCATCAGGGACGCCGCCAAGGGCCTCATCAAAGAAAACAACGTCGACGAAGGCCTCCTGAACATGGTGGAGATGGCCTTCAGGGCATACGACCCCTGCTTCGGGTGCAGCACCCACACCCTCCCAGGTCAGGCTCCCATAAAGGTCAACATCTACGATGACAGGAAGCGGCTCATCGAGACGGTTCAGAGGGGCTGAGACATATTGAGGGCTCTCGTCATCGGCGTGGGCAACCTCCTCAGATGTGACGACGGGGCTGGAGTCCACGTCGTCAACAGGCTGAAGAAGCTGGCTCCCAAGATCAACGCCGTCGACGCCGCCATGGGGAGCGTCGAGATCCTTGAAGCTATGAAGGGCTACGATACAGTGATCATGGTGGACTCCATCAGGACAGGCGCCGAGCCTGGGACGATCTACCGCGTGAACGTCGCTGACGGTGAGGAGCCGCCAAGGATCTCATCGAGCCACGGCGTGGATCTGGTGACCACGCTTGAACTCGGGAGAAGGCTGATGCATGATGAGATGCCGCCGGAGCAGGTTCTCATAGGGATCGAGGCGGAGGACACCGTGAATTTCAATGTGACATGCACTCCACGTGTGGAAGCCGCCGTTAATAGAGTCGTGGAAGAGATAATCACGTATGTGGGGCAGCGAAACGATTGAACGTGATCTGCAGCCTCAGCAGTCTGAGGTTGGCGAGGTAAATTTCGAGTTCCTGCTAGTTCATACTTATGCTTGTACTTTAGCCGCCTTAGAAATTAATGGTGGCTTGAGAGGTTTCCACCTAAAATTTTATTCCTTTTGTATTTAATACAGCCGCCGTCATCTCACTAAAGGGAACCCACAGACGCCATGACAACCCAAACTAGCATGTATATCTGGTTCACGCCGACGCCCCTCGAAGACTATGCCAAAGCCGCACCACACACCCTCTGCCTCCGACACGGCGCCAACATCACCTTCAACGGCTCGGCAAAGGCTGGACCTAAGACGCATAAAGCCTCAACCGCGGCTTACATGCAGAACCTTTTAATCCCACGGCGATTCCACAGTGTGTCACGAGGTTATAAGCGTGCCAAAGAGCAAGAAAGAGAAGAAAGAAAACTTAATTAAACACAGGCAGCAGCAGAGAGAAAAGAAGCAACAGACCAAAATGAGGAAAAACGTTTCTCTCCCCGCCGGATACCATAAGAAGAAATGAGCACGAGGCTTCAACTGCTTTCATCAACCCTACGTTGGGTGTATACTTTTTAGAGCCTGGGCATGAAATTGGCCAGCCCTAGACGAGAAAAAAGGGATCAGAGGTCGTCTCCATCGAGGATCGGCTCCAACCTAGGGTCGCTTATCGATACACTCGACGTTATCGGGTAGCCCTGTATAAGTTTAAGTTAAACCACAAAGTAGGTAGGGTATGAGATACAGCATAGACAACGCGGGTAGGCTTAGAAAATTCATAGAGATGGTGAGAGACAAGCCCATGCCGACCGGAGCCGCGTCCGTAGACTGGCTGAAAACCAACGACTTCAAGGACAGGCGGGACGCCCAGTTCCTCGACATACTGGAGCTGCTCGACTTCGTGGACGCCGACAGGAAACCCAACCAGAACTGGGTGGCCTTCCAGGACAAGTCGAAATCGACCAGCGTGATGGCGAAGGTCCTCAGGGAAAGGTACTCCTTCATGTTCGAGAGGTACCATGACATGTCCAACCAGTCTGACGCCAATCTGCAGCAAGCATTCATGGACAGAAAGTTTGATAAAGGGCAGGCAGGCCGCGCCGTCAAGACGTTCAAGACGCTGCTCCAGTTCGCCGGGTGGATGTGAGACCCGGAAAAGGCCCCGTTTATTGGTTCCCTTCCCACCGGGCCTTCATAGCATTCCAAACGCGTTGCCGAGTTTCAGCCAACAGGTGACGCCCGTCGGGGCATCATAGAATGAGGCACCATACCTGTGGCAGCTTACGGAGCGCAACTGTATCTATGTTTTTCGAGGTTCTTTTGGCGCCATTTATCCAATACGTTAAACTCCTGTGCGCACCGTTGATCGCAAGCTCACTAATTGAACACGTGTGCCCTGTTTGACGCTCTGTCCTGTGCATAATATATTTGGATTAAAACTTTAGGTGGACTGGGAGGGATTTGAACCCCCGACCTCCTGGTTGCGAACCAGGCATTCATACCCCTGAACTACCAGCCCCAACCACAGAGAAACCGGTGCCCACGATAAAAAGGTTTTAGCTAATAACGTGACACGTTAGAGAATACATCCTAGAATAATGGATCGATAAATTAAACCGCCGTCTACTTGAAGATGCTCTTACCCTTCCTGTTCTCGTCTCTGAGGCCCGGGAACTTTTCACCGTCGTAGTCGGGGCAGTACCCCGAGAAGCTCATCCAGTCAAGCAGCGGCTCACACGCGGAGTCGATGGTACACGCGCCGTCCTCGTTGTGGCTACAGTCCCTCACCTTACACTCTGTTCCCTTAGCCATACAACCCGAAAGACATGAGGTGTCAATGTATATAAAATATATACTGGCTAGCCTCTGAGGCTGATGGACCGCTCCTCCGCGCCTCCGGCCCTGATAATGAGTATGTCGATGCCGTCGCCGCTCACGGCGTCACGGGCAACCGCGGCCTTTATGGCTCTGGTCACGAGCTCCGCCCCAGCCTCACAGTCTATGTCCTTGCTGTACTCGGCCTCGAGGACGCCCATGGCTATGGGGGCGCCGGAGCCGGCTGAGATGAAGTCGTCCGGGATCAGGCTGCCCACGAGGTCCATGCTGAAGAGGCTCGGCCCATCCTTGTCGACGCCTCCCACCACGGTCTCCATGAGCAGGGGCATCATCCGCCTGTTGAACAGCATGTTGCTTATGAGCTTGCTCATGCTCTTGGTGGAGATGGGCCTGCCCTTCTCAAGCCTGTACAGGTTGGCGTACGCCGACGCCTCCCTCACCAGGGCCTGCATGTCGCTCATGAGGCCCGCGAAGGCTAGGCCGATGTTGTCCGTGAGCTTGAAGACCTTCTGTCCGTGCCTGCTGGTCACTAGCCGCCCCCAGCTTACGCGTTTCTCGCTGGCGAGCACGACCCCGTCGCTGCACACTAGTCCTACCGTAGTCGCTCCCTGTATCTGTTGGTAACCCATCTCTGCTTCACTTTCCATTTCTCTGTACGACAGGCTCGATATATACGTTGCTTTACAGCCTGTAGACCCGGCTCTCGTCTCTGGGACGCCTCGGCTCCACCTGGTAGCCGAGGGCCTCCAGCACGGGCATGACGCTGCGAACCCCTTTCCCGCGAAGCACAGCCTTGGCCTCCCCAAGGGTCTCCACATCGCCGAGAGCGCGGCTTATCTCTTCTAGTTTGCGAGGCGTCACCAGGACGCCCCCCAGGTCCCGGTACTCGTGGCCCTCCTCCATTATTTCTTGGAGCAGCTGCTCCTCCGTGACTCCCATCCGCTGGGCCAGCTGCTCAAGCACGATGAGCTCGCCGTGGGTAGGCTTCTTAGGCTCCTTGGAAGGTATGTCTATTATGAGCTCCTCCCCTTGGGGGTCTTTCTTGAGGAGGCCGCCGTGCTGGACGCTGTTCAGCTCCATGACTGCGGCATCTTTTCTTCTTGTCGGGTATACGATGGATGCGGTTACGGACCAGGACCCGGCGTTGAGCAGCCGGGCGACGAACTCGTCGATCCTTGATCCCCTCTGGGAGAGCCTGTTGGTGGGCTTCAGTTTGATGGATATGGATGAGCCTTTTTTGGAGTCGTAGAACTCTGTGCCCCCGATTCTCTCCGCCAGCCGCTGGAGGTACTCATCCTGTTCATCGGCCTCGACGTGGATGCTCCTGGAGTACGCCAGCAGGGCGACGGTGTTCGCGTAGTTGTAGAACCGGTTGAGCTCCTCCGGCTCGGGCTCGCTATACTCGACCAAGACCTGCTCATCCTCCAGATCGCCGTACAGGCTCGTATCCACCTCCTGTACGGTTACGCCCAGCCTCTTGGCTACCGTGGCGAGCACGGCCACCCTCTCCCTCTCCGTGGCAACGACCCTCCCAGCGGCCTCCCTGAACACCATCACCCTGGCCTTCAGAGGGGGCACCGTCGCCATAGACGCGAACACGCATCTGGCCTCCAGCACGGAGGCCAGCCCCCTAACAAGCCGGTAGTCGTACCCCAGCTGCTCGCAGTCAGACAGGGCCTCGGACAGGGTCCCCCTCTTCCTATCTACGTGGTCCCTGTAGGTTGCTATGAGCGTCTTCGATAGGCTGACGTCGTCGCCGAGGAAGATGGGCCTGATGACGCCTTTACGCCTGTAGACCCTTATGTGCTCGGTGGGGAGCATCAACGCCTTCTCCTCCTTGCGCTGAGATACGTCTCGGCCGTCCCCTCGGATACGAGCTCATAGAGCACCGCCTCCTTGCCCGGCATCTTGCGGAGTATGCGGCCGAGGCGCTGGATGAACTGCCTGTTGCTGCCCGATCCGCTGATGATGACCGCCATGCTGGCGTCCGGGACATCCACCCCCTCGTCCAGGACCCTGCTCGTCACTATCCGCCTATAGGTCCCGTCCCTGAAGCCACCCAGTATCTCCTCCCGCTCCTCCCGCGGCGTCTGGTGAGTTATCGCGGGGATGAGGAGCTCCCTGCTGAGCCTGTAGACCAGCTTGTTGTGGCTCGTGAATATCAAGGTCTTCTCGCCGGGGTTCGACTTGAGGAGGCTCTTCAGGTAAGCGGTCTTGTTGCCGCCGTTCAGCGCTGTGTCCATGGCTCTGCCCCGCGCCTGCACGGCTCTCCTAGCCTCGGGGTCCCTGCCGCTGCGCCGCACCAGCCTCAGGTAGTCCTGGGC
>CAZTZC010000092.1:0-2211 GCA_964618045.1 uncultured Candidatus Bathyarchaeia archaeon
ATGTACTAGCCAAGGTTTTCACGAAAAATAGTTGATGAATAAACAGTTCAGCACGGTCTTGTTAAAGCTCACCATGCATTGAAGATGCTGCTCCACGGGTCCTATTAGTCACCGTTGTATGTCTATCATCCATACATAGATTCATTGAATTAGAAAACTAAAGGACTCTTTCTTTGACATGGCTCTGAATGTTGAGAGGGAGAACCCCGAGCTCGACGAGCCCATGCTCGAGTTCCTCAACTGGCTCGAGGAGCTCAGGAGACTGAGGAACGAGTTCGACGCCCTCCTCTGCCAGTACGAGGAGAAGCGGGCGAGGCTCATCGAGTTCCTTCAAGAGTAGACCAGCTGCATGAACCTGTTTTTAAACTCTAAACCAAGATAAAGAAACATGGACACACGGAGCATACTAGCGGGGCTAGTCATAGGGTTAGTTTTCGGTGGAGGAGTCACCTACGCGTTCCTTCCATCCATTGGGGAGCCGGGGCCACCCGGACCGCAGGGAGAGCAGGGGCCGCCTGGACCGGAAGGCCCCCAGGGGCCGCCGGGGCCGCAGGGCCCACAGGGAGAGCAGGGACCCCAAGGGGAAACAGGCCCACAGGGACCCGCGGGGCCTCAAGGGGAGCAGGGCCCCAAAGGCGAGAAAGGCGACCCGAGCTTCCATATAACGCCGCATGTGAAGGTCTACTGGGAGCAGCAGGGTAAATGGGACGGCGAGAAAGGCGAGCTCGACTTCTCCTGGGGCCTGAACTCGGGCCCCAGCGACCTCACCTGCTACCCGGAGAGCGCGGAGCCGGGGGAGTACGTGGTTCTCCTGGGGGGAGAGGCGACCCCCTTCGCGCTCGAGATAGAGATACCCGACACGGGAGACGGAACCCACCTTATAATCGTTCAGAACCTGGAGACAGGCGGGTTCGATACGACCCTAGTCACCGTTACCTAACTTCCCTTTTTTCAGAGTCTGAGTTTTAATAGTCGATGACTACTAGTATCCATCTCATTCAAGGAGAGATGGATAGTGTCTGACGAGTACGATTTAATCATAAAGGACGCCCACATCATCGACGGCTCAGGCAAGGCCCCCTACAAGGGCTCCGTCGGCGTGAAGGGCGACAAGGTAGCCGCCCTAGGGGCGGTGAAGGGAGACGCCAAGAAGGTGGTGGAAGCCAAAGGCCTCTACGCCTCACCGGGCTGGATAGACGCCCACAGCCACGGGGACTCCACCCTCCTCTTCTTCCCCAAGGCCGAGAGCTACGTAATGCAGGGGGTCACCACCTTCGTGGGCGGCGAGTGCGGCGGCAGCCAGGGGCCCTTCGGCGAGATGATGGGGCTGCCGGGCATAGCCAGTGAGCACATCGACGAGCTGGAGCCCCACAAGTACTACCCCAAGAACCAAGTCTTCCCCCGTGAGGACGTGAACGAGCTGATGAAGAGGCACTACGGCTGGGAGGTGGACTGGAACACCCTTGGCGAGTGGATGGACAAGGTGGAGAAGATAGGCGTATCCATGAACGCCGCGCCCCTCGTGGGCCAGGGGACCTGCAGGATCAACGTCATGGGCAACGACTACAAGCGCCACAGCACGGACGAGGAGCTTGAGGCGATCAAGGCGCTCATCCACCAGAGCATGCGTGAGGGAGCCATCGGCATGAGCACCGGCCTCGACTACGACCCAGGCGTCTGGGCCAGCATGGACGAGATCAACGAGTGCGTAGGCATCCTGAAAGAGTACGGCGGCGTCTACTGCCCCCACTGGAGGCGGACGGGCCGCAGACGCGACGTCAAGTTCGGGGACACCCGCAGCAACAAGGTCGAAGGGCTGCTGGAGAGCATCGACACGTGCCGCGTCACAGGCGTAAAGACTAACATCGCCCACCTCACCCCCGGCTGGAGGCTGGTGCCCGAGGGCCACAACTATATGGAGGAGCACAACATCAGGGCCACCCTCCAGTACTTCGACGACGCCATAGAGGAGGGCCTGGACATCAGCTTCGACAGCATGCCCTGGTTCATGAGGGGCGGCTTCGACGTCATGCCCTACCTGAGCAGCATACTCACGCCCTGGCTCAAGGAGGCAGGGAGCAGGGAGAGGTTCGCAGAGCTCCTCAAGGTCCCCGACTACCGCGACGAGATTCTGGACGCCCTCAAGAACGGTAAGTGGTTCATCAGGCTGGCGTACAGCCCCAACACCAACCCCCAGTGGGCAGAGAACAT
>CAZTZC010000092.1:2311-9794 GCA_964618045.1 uncultured Candidatus Bathyarchaeia archaeon
TCTACGAAGGGCCCCGTCTCTTCTTTAGGCACTATGGCGCCCAGCACGTCGCTCTTGCCGCCGGCGTTGAACCCCAGCTCCCTCGCCCTCTCTATCATGGGCTGCATGTCCCGGCTGCCGCTCCTGCTGTATAGCTGGTCGTGGCGGGGGAAGAAGCCTGTGTTCACCACTATGGTGTCCCGGCCGGTGCCCCACGCGATCCTGCGCGTTACCGCCGAGATTACGGCGTACCCAGTGTCCATGCGTTTCATGAGGACGCCGTCCCTGTCCTCCGGCGGCTCCTCTAGTATCTCTGTGAGCTTCTCCTGGAAGAGCCTCAGGTTCCTGCGCCATCTACCGTTGTTCCTGATGTCGTCGGGCTTCGTGTAGCCCACGAGGAGCCTTGGAGCCTCCTCCACTCCTTCCTTGTCTCCAACCTTGTAGCTGCTATCTATGAGCCCCACGAGCGTCAGCGCCTCGTCAAAAGTGATACCTTCGTCGGCCAGGTATTCCTCGGTAATCTCCTTGAACCGTGGGTTCTCCATGATCCTGTGCTCCCTGTCGCCTATGAACCCCAGCGCGACGTGCATGCCGAGGGGGAGCCCCAGCCTCTCACTGATCACCCAAGTACACGAAGGATAGAGTGCCGCGTCTGCGCCGCGGGCGACGGGGTTGAAGTGCTCGACGCCTGTGATGGGCTTCTGGCGGTGGTGGTCGAAGATCACCACCCTGGTCTCCTCGCTCAGCCTCCGCACGTCGGCCTCGGGGAGAGCCATGTCGACTATGATGATGTAGTCGAACCCCCCGGCGTACCCGATCTCCTCGTCCGACAGGTAGAAGGCGCCGATGGTGGGGCACATGTTGGCGAGGCGCCTCGGCTTGAGGTAGTCTAGGAGGAGGGCTGCCGAGCACAGCCCGTCCGCGTCCCAGTGGTGTATTATCAGTCCGTCTCCCTGGAGGTCGCCGAACATGGCTTCAATGACCCCAGCAAGGTATAAGAGGTTGACCCGGAAGCAGTAATGCCTTAAGAAAATGATATCTTTGAGAATAGAATCAAACCCCAGCTCACGGAAAAAAAATTTCTAAATTAATTAATATGCACACGAAAAGATGGGATTATGGTCCGCGAGCCGCGTAGCTTGAGAAGCCGATTATAGTGTCACATTTCTTGCATCTATACGCGTAGTGGCGGTGGACGGTTCCCTTAAACTGGATATCGTCGATGTCTGAGTCGTCGAGCTCTGCCTCACATTCCGGGCATTTACCGAGTTTCACCATTTTGATTCACCCCAAGATGATTAGGGTGGCTATTAACCAGTTCTAATAAACGAGTCAGAATTATTAGTATAAAATATAAAGAATCATACACATTTTATAGATACATCATACAGAATACTGGTTTTCCAAAACCCATTCTGAACAACCGTTAAATGGAAAAAACCAAACCTCAAGCCCATGAAGTACACGATCATAATCCTGATTCTAGGGGCATTAGCGCTTAATCTAGGAATAGGCATAGCGCTCTGGAGGAACCGTTGGAACCTGAACCAGGGTGAACCAAACTATAAGGCGTTCTTCATCATGGGAATCACTTTTCTATCGCTGGGAATCACACTAAGCGCCGCCACAGACAACCCCGGACTGATAGGCATAAGCTGTCTAGGCGTCGCCTATATTGCGATCGGGTTAAAAAACAGAGACAAATGGTAACAGTCGCGAGCATGCGTGTCGCGGCAAGTATCTTAACTGTGTTCACCGTTTTCTATCCGGTGAGTTCTTGGATCAGAAAGAGTCCCTTAAACGGAGACGCGAGTCCATCCTGAGGGAGGCGGAGCGTCGGGGCTTCGAGGCCGTAGTATTCTTCAACGAGGTGGTGGGGCAGAACCCGAGCAACACCGTGTACGTCCTGCCCATGGCTCTGGGCGACGAACACCAGACCTTCGTCATGGACATGGGGGGAGATACCACCCTCGTCACGCCCCACTGGGGGGCGCAGCGGATAGAGGCCACGGGAGAGTTCAGCAAGGTGATAGCCATCAAACAGGAGAAAGGCCACCACATCGCCGGCACCAGGGAGGCGCTGAAGCCCTACAGCCCCGATAAGATATGCTTCGACCTCAGCACGGTATGCGCCCAGATGGCCTACAGGATGATCGAGGAGCTGGGAGTACCCGTTACGCCTGAACGGGACATCAGCGACCACGTCTTCAAGCTCAGAAGCATAAAGGACGAATACGAGATAGCCGAGATGAGGCGCGCCATAGAGATAACCGAGGCGGCGGTCCAGATAATGATCGAGGAGACCAGCCCCGGCCGAAGCGTCGAGGACCTCAAACGGGAGCTGGACGCCAACCTCATAGAGCTGGGCGCCTACGAGTACAGCTTCGAGAGCAGCATAGGCTTCATCAAGCAGAACAAGACGACGTACCTGAAACACGGCGACGCCCTCAGCATAGACGTGGGCGTCAAGCTGAAGACGGGCTACTGCAGCGACATGGGCCGCAACTGGCACGTGACCTGGGAGAAGGAGACCGAGGACTACATGGACCGCGCCATGCAGGCCCAGATCATGGGCATCAAGAACATCAGGGAGGGCGCCACGGGAAACGAGGTGCTGGAGAAGGCAAACATGATTAACAGAGAGATGGGTTTCCAGCCGACGCCCAGGACCGGCCACCAGATAGGGCTGGACGTCCACGACTACACCATGCCTTATGCTCCTAGCTTTGGGCCCATCGAGACAGATAACCAGCCCCTGAAGTCGGGCATGACGTTGACTTACGAGCCTGGGCGCATGGACGCCGAGAACGGCTACAGGGGCCACGTCGAGGACATCGTGCTGGTCACAAGAAACGGGGCCGTCTGCCTCAACGAGATGCCCTACCGGGTATCTTGGTAGGCTGTCCCGCCTTCTTTATGGATTTTAGGAATCTCCTTACTTCGCCTAGCCTCTCGAGATGGTCGCTGAACTCTTCGTCGGTCATCTCGAGGAGGGCAGCCATGTGGAGCACCCTGTTGAGGAGCAAGTTGTTCATGGGACCGAACTTCATGAAGAACCCCGAGAAGCTACATACCCCGCATACATCGTCGCGGGCTGCGTCGCTTGAGGCTCCAATGAGGTACCTCGAGTATAGTTCCTCTAGCCGGCTAGCGGCGTCCAGGCTCAAATCCAGTCCATGCTCCAGCTCGTTGAGTCCGTTAAGTATGTCCATGTAGCTCTGGACTGGGTTCTCGGGTATCCTGTCCTCGTTGTACACGAAGTTGTCCGCGGAGGTTGAGTAGTAGCTCTCTATGATGTGCCCCTCTCTCCTCTCATAGCTTAGCTTCACTATGCCCGCGTCCTGTAGCTTGTTCATGTGATGGTAGATGTTCTGAGGCGTGAGTCCTAGCTTCCCGGCTATGTCCTTCACCGTAAGTGCCTCGTCCCTCAGCATGAAAACTATCTGCCGCCGGGTCTCGTCTTCAAGCAGTTTGAAGGCTTCTCGCGTGATGGGTTGGACGATTCTCTGTTTCTCACCCATTCGACACACAATGATTAAAATTATTGTTTGAATATAAAAACTTGGTTTTATTATTAAAACGTATTAGTTATAAACTGTGTCTCGGAGAGTCATGTGGAGTTCCTTGAAGGTCAACTCAAGGTAACTGAGGAGAGACATGACATGGACTCAGAAGAAGAGTCTTATCTGGTCGTCGACATCGATAGCAGGACCACGAGAGCGATCCTCGTCGAGAGGACGGCTAGCGGCTACAGGCTCGGAGGAGTCTCGGAGACCCAGACCACGATGGAAGACCCCGTCCTCGACGTCACCGTGGGGGTGAAGACCGCCCTGGCCGAGCTTGAGGGCAGTGCAGGGAAAAAGGTTCTGGACGGCGACAAGCCTTCCGCCGATCACCGATTCATGGCTTCGAGCAGCACAGGTGGTGGCCTCCACATGGTCGTGGGCGGAGTCACAGGCATGATCAGCGGCGAGAGCGCTCAGAGGGCGGCGCTCGGAGCTGGAGCGCTTCTCATGGACCAGTTTTCAAAGGACGACGGTAAGCCCCAGTTCAAGAAGGTATCGAAGCTGAGATCCCTCAAGCCTGACATAATGTTAATGGCGGGTGGCACCGACGGCGGAGCAGTGGCCCAGGTGCTTGAGATGGCGGAGCTTGTCAACGCGGCTGACGTGAAGCCCAGGTTCGGCAGGGAATACCAGCTTCCTTTCATCTACGCCGGGAACGTCGAGATACGAGACCGGGTGAAGAAGGTTCTAGGAGAAGAGCACTACGCCACGAAGATGGTGGAGAACGTCCGGCCAGTCATCAGCAAGGAGAACCTGGGACCCGCCAGGGAAGGCATCTACGACGCCTACATGGAGCACGTCATCGTGCACTCGCCTGGCTACGACAAACTACTCAGGTGGACCGAGGAGCCGCTGCTCCCGACTCAGGCAGCCGTGGGCAAGCTTCTATACGCCTACGCCGAGGCTAGGGCTGTGAACCTCATCGGAGTTGACGTCGGCGGGGAGACCACCGACGTCTACTCGGTGTTCAACGGCATATTCAACAGGTCGCTGAACGCCGACATAGGCATCACCTACGGTGTCATGAACATAGTCAAGGAGACGGGCCTCGGGAACGTTATGAGGTGGCTGCCCCCGGAGATGGACGAGCAGGATGTAAGAAACACGGTGGGTAACATGATGCTCCACGAGTACGAGACTCTGTCACCAGAACAGATGATCGTACAGGCGGCAGTTGCGCGGGAAGCTGTGAGGCTCGGCTTGGAGAAGCACAAGTACATAGCGTCGAGGCTCAAGGGCACCCTTGTGGACCGTACCCTGAGCGACATGTTCAATCAGGCGCTGGAACAGACCATCATCAACCTGTTCAAGACTCAAGTCGTCGTGGGCAAGGGGAAAGTCTTCACTGACCAGTCTGCCCAGGAGTCTGCGATGATACTCGTCGATTCCCTAGAGCCGATGGGAGTAACCGAGATCATGGTGGATCGGTCCAGTATAATGCCTCACCTAGGTACTCTGCTGGGCGTCAACCACGACGCGGCGCTGCAGATACTGGTCGAGGAGAGCCTGACGAGCCTAGCAATGTGCATCGCACCCATGGGTAAGGCTAGGGAGGGAGAGGAAGCCGTTACGGTACAGTTGACGGTAGACGGCTCAGAGATGGTCGAGTCTGTCAGGGTTGGCGACATACGCGTCGTTCCCCTGGGCGTAGACGAGGTAGCTGAGGCGACGTTCACGCCTCATAAGCGGCTGGACATTGGAGCCGGAAGAGGCAAACCGGTGAAGAAGCAGGTACAGGGAGGTGAAGTTGGTTTGCTTCTAGACGCTAGAGGGAGGCCGCTGAACAGGTTCAGGAAGACGCCGGAGGCACCCAAGTAGAGGTGGATATATGCGGAGCCTACAATTGTTTGAGGACACAGTTGTGCGGAAGGAGCGAAGGATACCTATCGAGGGCGAGGTGCTGGTGAAGCCCGGGGACAAGGTGGAGCCTGAGACGGTGGTCGCCAGGGGCTTGGTGGAGAACCCTGACATCCGGGAGCTGAGGATCTATGCGTCACTGGATATCAATCCGGACATGGTGAAGAACTACATGTTGAAAACCACTGGCGACGATGTTAACAAAGACGAGGTCATCGCCATCTACAGGTCCTTCTTCGGTAGGTCCACCAAGGTGGCGAGGTCTCCCATCGACGGCAGGATCGAGAGCTTCTCGTCTGTCACCGGCCGCGCCATAATCAGGGGCCACCCAATCCAGATGATGGCGAAGGCCCACATACCTGGCGAGGTCATGGATATCATCGATGGCGAAGGCGCAGTCGTCGAGACAAGGGCCGCCGTGCTTCAGGGCGCATTTGGGCTCGGAGGCGAGGCCATAGGTGAACTGGTGTTGGCCGTAGACTCGCCTGATGTGCCCCTGACGTCGGAGGAGATCAATGCAGAGCATCGGGGCAAGGTGGTCGTGGGTGGCTCGGTCGTCACGGTGGACGCGCTGCGCGCAGCAGCCAAGAACGGTGTCAGCGCAGTCATAGTCGGCGGAGTGGACCAGAAAGACCTGACCGGGTTCTTGGGATACGAGATCGGGGTCGGCGTCACGGGCGGCGAGGATTTCGGGTTCACCCTGATAATCACGGAGGGCTTCGGCGTCGACCCCATGGATGAGGCCAGGTTCAGCCTCCTGAAGAAGCATGAGGGCAGGCTGGCCTGCGTGGACGGCACCACCCAGATCCGTTCAAGGATACAGAGGCCCGAGGTCGTCGTGCCCCTCTAATTTTTTTGGAAAGAGTTTAATCTCATCCATCGCTGTATTCTGCGAGTCTAGAGTTGACTGTTGACGTAGTTATCAAGAACGGCCTCCTTGTGCTGCCTTCGGGGATCACGGAGGGCTCAGTGGTCGTAGACGATGGCAAGATAGTGGGCGTCGTCAAGTCGGGCGAGCCCAGAGCCAACAGGGTCATCGATACCACGGGGAAGGTGGTCCTACCCGGCATGGTGGACACGCACGTCCACCTGCGTGACCCGGGTTTCCCAGAGAGGGAGAACTTCGAGTCTGGGACGAGGGCGGCAGCCGCCGGCGGCGTGACCACTGTGGTGGACATGCCGAACACGGTGCCCGCCACCGTGACCGTCGAGGCATTCAACCAGAAGAAGGGGATCGCTGAGAGGAAGAGTCTGGTGGACTTCGCGTTCATCGGTGGAGCTGGTGAGGTGCCCACAGAGGACATAGTCGCTGTCAGCGAGGCCGGCGCCACGGCGTTCAAGAGCTTCCTCATCGCCCGGTTCAAGGAGCTGGCTGCCAGCGACTACACGCTGCTCAGGCACATGAACACCCTCTCGGAGCTGGATAAGCCGCTGCTGGTGCACGCCGAGAACGGCAACCTGGTTGACATGTACATGGAGGAAGCCAAGGCGTCGGGCCGCACGGACCCCATGGCCCACTGCGACTTCAGGCCCGCTATAGCCGAGATAGAGGCCACCATGAGGTGCGTAACGCTGGCGGCGGAGACGGACGTTCATCTGCACATATGCCACATGACGGCGGCGGGCGCCGTCGACGTCGTCGAGTGGGCCCAGGCCAGGGACCAGGCGGTGACAGGAGAGACCAGCACTAACTACCTCCTCTTCACTAAGGAGGCCATGAAGGAGAGGGGCCCCTACGCCAAGGTAGACCCGCCGCTGCGGGGCAAGGAAGACCAGCTGAGGCTCTGGGAGGCGCTAAACGACGGCACCATCGACGTGCTGGCCAGCGACCACGCCCCCTACACCAAGGAGGAGAAGGAGCGGGGCTGGGAGAACATATTCGACGCGCCCAGCGGCGGCGTGGTCATAGAGACTACCCTGCCGCTGATGCTGGACGCCGTGAACAGGGACATGATCAGCCTGGAGCGGCTGGCGGAGGTCTTCAGCACGAACCCCGCCGTGATGAATGGCCTGTACCCTAGGAAGGGAGACATCGTCATAGGCGCGGACGCCGACCTCGTGGTAGCCGACATGGGTAAGCC
>CAZTZC010000093.1:0-9479 GCA_964618045.1 uncultured Candidatus Bathyarchaeia archaeon
GACCTCGTCGAGATCTTCAGCTAGACCCCACACGCCGACGCCACTCCACCCTTCTACGCAGATTACTCACCTTCTCCTCCAGGCTCTCCAGCCTACCTGGGTCGAAGGGCACCCAACGCGGCTCCTCGCCGTCGACGCCGTAGAGCTCCCTGGCTCTGCATATGGTCACCCTGCACTCCCTCTCTCCATCCGACTCATCGGAGCAGTTGAGGCAGTTCATGGCGCGGGCGAGCCGGATGAGACTAACCCTGTTGAAGGGGTCGTCGAGGCCATAGTATTCGGCCGAGGCGTAGCGGATCTCCTTCTCCTCCCCGGTGTCGCTGTAGAGGATGTGCCGCTCGCCGTCCAGCGTCTTCACCACGGGGTGGAATATGCGCTGATGGACGCGGAGGCTGATCCTCCGCCCCTCGTAGACGACCGGCAGCCCCTTCTTGGCAGGCACCCTACTCCCTCTGTATGCGTCTCCGGGCGGCTTGGACCGCCTCCACGAGCCGGGTGTACGCCTTCATCGGGTCGTCGCTCGCCACTATGTAGCTTCCAGCGGCCACCACGTCGGCGCCCACCTCGACGGCCATGGCGGCGGTCTCCGGGTTCATGCCGCCGTCAACCTCGATGACCAGCTCCCCATCCATGGCCCTGAGGGCCTCGACCTTCCCGAGGCACCATGGAAGGAAGCGGGAGCCGTACCTACCCGGCTGCACAGTCATCACGAGGACTCCGTCGAGCCTCGAGAGGTAGGGCGCCACTGCGTCCACAGGCGTGTCCGGGTTGATGGCCAGAAACGTCCCCAGCCCGTGGTCCCCTGTTACTTTGATCGCCTCCGGGATATCCTCCACAGCCTCGACGTGTATTATCGCCGTCTCAGCCTTCCCGACGAGTCTGCTTATGCGCCTCAACGGGTCCTCTACCATGAGGTGGGCCTGGTACCTTGGGCCTTTGGGCAGCTTGTAGTCGAAGTCAAGCGACCTGCTGGGTACGAACCCGCCGTCCATCACGTCTAGCATTATGTGGCCCGCGAACCCTGTGACCCTGTCGAGTCTCTCGTCTAGCTGCCCCTGATCCCCGGCTATTATCGCTGGCAATACCTCTGTCGCTACCCTTCCCCTCGCCTCAATATGGGTGCACTAAGGTTTTTGGTTTTTTCCTTCGTTAACCACGTCACTTTGTTTCCGTGACGATGATAACATCCCATATTATTGTGACAATGATCTGGTTAGTTAAATGCTTGAATAATATCCTCAGCTTAATCAGATATAATTTAATTATAACCGTTCTTAGTCAAAAGACACCCACATAGGGGCATATCTAATAATTTCCTATTCTGGCAGAGACATTTTATATGTAAAAAGAATTATCTATATTTAAACATCACAACTATAGTGAAATAGAGTTTAGGTCAAGGAAGCAGTGGTAGCTGCGTGGAGGGGGAGAGGTGGAGAAGAGGAAGCCCATAAAGATTCTTCATGTCGACGATGAGGGCTCCCACTTGGAGTTCACGAAGATATTTCTCGAGGAGTTGGACGAGGAGGTCGTCGTCGACTCGGCCACCAGCCCCGAGGAGGCCCTCGGGCTTCAAGAGAAGAACAGCTACGACTGCATAGTCAGCGACTACAAGATGCTCTCCATGGACGGCATCGAGCTAGCCCAGAAGGTCAGGGAGAGAAGCAGCGTACCCTTCATACTCTACACCGGTCAGGGCAGCGAGGAGGTAGCGGAACAAGCCTTCAAAGCCGGGATAGACGACTACATAAGGAAGGAGCCGGAGCCCAGCCACTACCAGATCCTCGCCAAGCGGGTCCGCCAGAACGTGGACAAGTACAGGGCCGAGCAGCTCTACAGGAAGGTGGTGAACGAGAGCCGGGACGGCATAATCATCCTCACCGACATAAACATCGCGTTCATGAACCAGGCCGCCGCGGAGCTCTTCGGCTGCAAGACCCCAAACGGGTTCATCGGCAGAACCGCGTTGGAGTACTTCGTTGAGCCCGAGCAGAGACTCAGACAGTGCATCGGCAGCGCCCCCGGGGAAGACGAGGTCTCTCACCTCTTCGAGGCCAGGTACAGGACGGCTAGCGGCGCCATACGCGTCGCCGAGGTCTCGTCCTCGACCATCAGCTACCTGGGCCAGGAGGCGCACCTGTGCTTCTTCAGGGACATCACCCACAGGAAACGGATGGAGGAGCGGCTCGCCGCGCTGCACCAGCAGGCTTCAAAGCTTGCTCAGCAGAGGACCTTGGAGGCCGTCGCCGAGGCCACCCTGGATATCATGCAGACGGTTTTCGAGTACCAGATGGTCTCCTTCCAGGTGGTCGAGGACGGGTACCTAAAGATGGTGAACCTCAGGGGGGCGCCCCCGCTGAAGCTGTCCCTGCCCCTCGACGGGAAAGGCATCACGGTTAAGGCCGCGAGGGAGAAGCACAGCATACTCGTGAACGACCTCAGGGGAAGCGAGGACTATTTCAGGGGCTCGATGGAGTCCATGAGCGAGCTCGCCGTCCCCGTGGTCCTAGACGGGAAGACCGTGGCCGTGCTCAACGTCGAGAGCATGGAGCTCGACGACTTCACTGAGGACGACAGGAAGCTACTCGAGACCCTCACATACCACGTAGCCTTCGCCCTTAACAGGGAGAGAGACGACAACGGAGGCGTCACGGGCGAGGCCGTGAAGGCGATGAGGCTGGACTACGCTTTGGGCCGCCTAGAGGACGCCGAGAAGGTGAGCAGCCTCGTGCGGGGGCAGCTCAGGGACAGCCTGCGCTCCATTAAGAACGCGTCGGGCATACTCATGGACAAGCCCGAGATGCTGCCGGACCTGGTGTCCTCGATAGACCGGGAGGCCGACCACGCGTCCAAGGTGGCCGAGATAATCACGGAGACCCTGGAGGCCTCAGGCAGGGACGAGATCTACGTGGAGCTCAATCAGATCGTCAAGACGGTGATGGGGTCCATATACATCCCCCGCAGCGTCGAGACAAAGGTGTCCTACCAGAGCGGGCTCCTAGTCTCCGAGATGAGGCGCGACAAGATTACCAGGGTCGTCGAGAACCTCGTGAGGAACGCCGTGGAAGCCATGCCGGACGGAGGGACGCTGGAGGTCAACATATCCCAGAGGCAGAGAAACGCGATTATCGAGGTCAGGGACCAGGGAGGGGGCATCCCGCTGGAGGCCAAGGACAGGCTGTTCGAACCCTTCAACTCGACCAAGCAGGGGCACGCGGGTCTCGGCCTAGCCTTCTGCAAGCGGACCCTGGAGTCCATGGGCGGCTCCATAGAGGCTGTCGTGGACGAGACGGGGACGACGATGGCGATAACTGTCCCCCTGAGAAACTTTTAGAAAAATAATGGAAAAATGGGCTGTTTACTTGACGGCCTTCTTGCTCTTTATCTTGATGACCTTGGGCTTTTCCTGGCTGATGGTCACTGTGCTGTCCTTCTGGAGCAGGAACGGGCTGTCTATGCTTGCCAGCACGACGGTGGTCTTTATCTTGCCCTCTAGCTCAGGGTTTACCTTGCTTCCCCAGATGACGCGGGCGTCCTTGCTGACCTTCTCCATGACCATCTCGCCGGCTCTGTTGATGTCCTCGAGGGTCATGTCCTCGCCGCCCTCTATGTGTACGAGGGCCCCCGTGGCTTTGCTGACGTCCTCGACGTCTAGGAGCTGGTTGTCCAGTGCCTTGCTCACTGAGTCCTCTACCTTGGTGCCTCCGTGTCCCTCTCCGAAGCCTACGGCGCAAATGCCTGCGCCCATCATGATTGCCTTGATGTCTGCGAAGTCCAGGTTCATTATCCCGGGCACGCTGAGGGTCTCTGTTATGTTGTTTATGAAGTCCGTCACCCTCTGGTTGGCTACCGCGAACGCCTCCCTGACGGGGAGATTCCCGGCCACCTTCCTGAGCCTGTTGTTGTCTATGACTACAACGCTGTCACAGACGTCCAGCAGCTTCTGAAGCCCCTCCTTGGCCTTCCCGAGCCGTGTCCCCTCAACCTTGAAGGGGATCGTCACGACCCCGATGGTAAGGGCGCCGGTCTCTCGGGCTATCCGAGCGACCACGGGAGACGCGCCTGTGCCGGTTCCTCCGCCCAGAGCAGCCGCGACGAAGACAAGGTCGGCGTCGCCGATGGCGTTCTCTATCTCTACGGCGCTCTCCTCCGCGGCCTTGACTCCCTGCTCGGGGTATCCGCCGCAGCCGAGTCCGCCTGTGAGGCTGTAGCCCAGTAGGACACGTTCGTCTGCCTGTGAGGTTGTGAGGTGCTGTGCGTCGCTGTTGAGCGCCACGGTCCTGGCGCCCACCACCTTCTTGTCCATCCACGTTACTATGTTGCTGCCGCCGCCGCCTATGCCGAGTATAGCGATCTTGGGTGTGGCGTCACGGGCGATCTCCTCGATGCTCTTATCGGGGACTCCCTGTGGTACCACTTCTAGTTCAACGGTCAAGAACTTTCACCTTGTTTACCAATCCATCTTAGTGATCTGTATATAGCGGTGTGTAGGTGAAAGATGTCACACACAGCTACGAGAGAAGCCGCCTGACCAGCTCCTCGTACTCGGCGTCGAGCTCCATGGCCCGCCTGTAATGGGTCAGGGCGCGGTCCCTCATCCCGTGTTTGGCGAGGTGCACCCCGTAGCTGAAGTGGGCCCTGGCGTCGTCTGGGATGAGCTCCAGGGCCTTCCTGAAGTGACGGTCGGCCTCGGTGGGGCTATCCGTCTTGGCGAGGAACTGGGCGTAGTAGAGGTGGGCCTCGGCGTCGTTGGGCTCACACTTCAAGGCGGCCTTGAACTCCGTAACCGCCTCCGGGTAGCGCCGCTGATCCGAGAGGAGCCTGGCGTAGTAGAGGTGAGGCTCCACGGCGTCCGGCGCCAGGTCCCTGGCCTTGACGTAGTGCCTCTCGGCGTCAGAGAGCCTGTTCCTGTTCATCAGGAATATGCCGTAGACGAGGTTGTTGGTCGGCGAGTCGGGCTTCAGCCTCAGAGCCTCCGCGTAGTGGCTCTCGGCGGTCATGTAGCTCCCCTTGTGGGTTAGAAGCACGGCGTAGTAGAGGTGGGCCTCGTCTTGGCTGGGGTCCAGCTGGATCGCCGTCCTGAAGTGGTTCTCCGCCTCGGTGTGTCTGCCGAGCCTGTAAAGCGTGACGCCGTGGAGCACGTGGCTGTACGCGCTCATGGGCTCCAGGGTGTTCAACTTCTTGTACTCGGCCTCTGCCTCAAGGTACCTTCCCTGGTCGCCGAGGAACTTGGCGTAGTTCCTGTGCAGCGTGGGCTCGCCTGGCGAGAGCTGGATCGCTTGCCTGAACGTCGCGTCGGCGTCCGTCGTCTTCTCCTGGCTCCAGAGGAAGAGGGCGAAGTTGTTGTATGTGTTGGCGTCCCTGGGGTCGAGGCCTATGGCCTCCCTGTACCATTCCTCAGCCTCCTCGCCCCTCCCCGTGTCGGAGAGGAGGTTGGCGAGGTTGTTTAGGGTGGTGGCGTCCAGCTCCGCCTTGATGGACTCCCTGAAGTGGTGCTCAGCCTCGTCGTACCTCTTCAGCGAGTACAGGAGTATGCCGAGGTTGTTGTGTATAGTCGCGTCGCCGGGGCTCACCCCCAAGGCTCTCCTATACTGCTTCTCAGCCTCGTCGTACCTCTTCTGGTCGACCAGGAGCTCGGCGTAGTGGAGCCGCGCTGCTATGTTGTCCT
This sequence comes from uncultured Candidatus Bathyarchaeia archaeon, assembly GCA_964618045.1. GTDB lineage: Archaea > Thermoproteota > Bathyarchaeia > TCS64 > TCS64 > RBG-16-57-9. The sequence goes on from CAZTZC010000093.1 coordinate 5,669, forward strand.
CCTCGTGGGACAGGGCCTTGTAGAAGTGGTACTCCGCCTGGTCCGGCTTATCGATCTTGGCGAAGAACCGTGCGTATGTCAGGTGGGACTCGGCCGTGTCGGGATATACCTTGAGGTCACGCCTAGGTTTCGGCGGCGGCTCGGGCTTATTCTCGGGTTTCTTCTTCGGCTCGGGCTCGGGCTGCTGCATGCCCTTGATTCTTCCAGCCGCCGTCTCCCGTGCCTCGTCTGACTGAGAGATGTCCTGTGCTGCGATGTAGAGTTGCACCGCGTCCCTTTTCTTGTAGCTCCTGTTCATCTCGTCGCCGAGCTCGACCAGAAGCCTGGCTATGGAGTCGTCCTTCCCCTCGTTCCGCTGTATCCATTTGACGAGGTGCAGTACGCCGGGCACATCCCCGGTGTCAGCCATCTTGGCGATAAGCTCCTCGTAGTAACTCATGGGCGCGGCAACCGTTTGTTTGAGATGAATATGTTCACGGGAATTTGATTCTTATGGGGCGCCTAGAAGAATCTGGGCCCCTGCTCAACGATTAAAGGTTATAGAAGGATGGTCCTATCTACTTTCTGGCGTCGACGATCCTAACGGACCTGGGGTGGATGTTGATGATGACGCGTCTGGGGTCGTCCATGTCCTGGGGGAACCAGAACCTCATTCTCTGGGTCGGCCTCCAGGAGAGGTACCACCACTTCCACTTCTCCTTAACGACTTCGGGGTCCTCGAACTCGGCCTCTCCCTCGATCTCGTAGAAAGCCCCGCACTCGTCGCACGGGAAAGTCAGGAGCACCCTCGGGTCGCCCTCGATGTCCTTCACCTTCTGGGTTCCCTTCTCGGTGGGGAACCACATGACGTCATAGGGGTCCTCGTTATAGTTCATCATCGCCCGTGTGTTCTCTTTCCCGTCCTTGCCGAAAGTGGTCATGAATACCACTTTGGCTTCCTTGAACGCCTCCTCCAACCCTTCCATCTTATTCATAGCATCACAATACAACCAGAACTGCGATGTAAAAACGTTAACTTATGTGCCGGAGACTGACAGGTGTTGACCAAGCCTTTATGAGAGAAACGTTTTAGCCCTCGACACGCACATGAAACCATGTCTGGTTCTAAGGGAGTCGAGTACAGGCGCCTGGTGATAAGGGACGCCATGCTCGTCAACGGACGGGGGACGCCGCCCTACGGCCCCGTGGACATACTGATAGAGGATGGAAGGGTGGCCGAGATAGTGAACGTGGACGCCATCAGCCTCAACAGGTACAAGCCCGTGAGGCCGGAGGGGGACCGCGTCATAGAAGCCCGGGGCATGTACGTGCTCCCGGGCCTCGTGGACATGCACGTCCACATAAACATAGACGACGACAAGTGTGGCCCAGATGGGCCCGGGTACGCCTACAATCTCTTCCTGGCCCACGGCGTGACCACCATAAGGACATGCGGCTTCGGCACCGACGAACAGCTTCTTGAACACAAGAGACTGAGCGCGGAGAACAAGATCACTGCGCCGAACCTGGTGGTCATGGGCAGCTGGCCGGCGGAGGCCCAAACAATCGAGGAAGCCCGGGAGGCGGTGAAGAAGCTGAAGGAGCTGGGAGTCGACGGCATCAAGATAATCCCGCGGCCCCACGTCACCCCCGAGATGCTTCTGGTCCTGGCGGAGGGTGCCCGGGAGGCCGGTATGCCTGCGGGCGTCGCCATACACGTCGCCCAGAACAGCGAGCTGGACGCCCTAGACGTCACCTACGCGGGGCTGGACAAGATAAGCATAGAGCACACCTACGGCATCCCCCAGGCCGCCCTCCCCGGCACCCAGGACTTCCCACCCGACTACAACTACAGCGACGAGGTAGATAGGTTCAGGTATGACGGCTACATCTGGCACGAGGCCGACCAGTACGAGGACGACGTCATGGACGTCCTCGACACCATGATAGAGAACGGCACCGTCTGGGACCCCACCATGGTGGTCTACGAGGCCCACAGGGACTACGAGCGCGCCAAGAACATGCCCTGGCACCGGAGGTACACCGTGCGCCAACTCTGGGAGGCCTTCAGTCCCCAGCCGGGCCGCCACGCCACCCACTTCTTCGACTGGAAGACCAGCGACGAGATCGCGTGGAAGGAGAAGTACCGGATCTGGATGAAGTATGTGCGCTACTTCTTCGAGAACGGCGGAACCCTGACGGCTGGAAGCGACACGGCGTTCATATACCAGATCTTCGGTTTCGCCCTCATCAGGGAGCTTGAGCTGCTCCAGGAGGCTGGCATCCACCCCATCGACGTCGTGAAGATAGCCACAACCAACGCCCACACATGCCTCGGCGACGCGGAGAGGAGCCTTGGCGTAGTGAAGGATGCCCCCGCCGACCTCTGCATAGTAGACGGTAACCCCCTAGACAACTTCAAGGTCATGTACGGCACCGGGGTCGACAGGTACGGCGAGGACGGCGTTACCATGACCAAGGGCGGCGGCGTCAGGTACACCATCAAGGGCGGCGCCGTCTTCGACTGCAGGGAGCTCCTCGCAGACGTCGAGGAGTACGTCGACGAGCACAGGTAACTCCATTAACCTTTTTATTGCAGCCCCAAAACCATCAACTTGATGTCGGTTCCAGACGCCGGGCAGCTAGCCGAGTCGCTCGAAGACGCAACTGAGACGATCAACCAGAGCCAGCCGTCGCTGTTCAGCGTCACAGGAAAGCTCGTCACGTTGCCTAGCTGCGAGGCCGTCGTCGTCGGGGACCTCCACGGCGACTACAGCTCTCTCCAGTATATACTGACGAAGACCTGGTTCAGTGAGAGGGCTATGGACGGCGAGCCCGTGGTTCTGGTGTGCATGGGTGACTACGTCGACAGGGGGCCGGGGCAGGTGGAGGTCCTGTACGTACTCACGAGGCTGCTCATCGAGCACCCGGGGAACGTGGTGCTGCTGAGGGGAAACCACGAGGGGCCCGGCGACGTGGGGGTGAGCCCCCACGACTTCCCCTATGTGCTCCACAGGCTATACGACGAGGAATCCGATGATATCTACAGACGGTTCAGGGCCTTCGCGGATCAGCTCTACACTGCCGCCATAGTCCCGAAGAGGGCGCTGATCCTGCACGGCGGGGTACCGGTCGGGTCGCAGAGCATGAACGACGTGGCCTACGCCCACAGGACCCACCCCGAGACGGATACACTGCGCCAGATACTGTGGAACGATCCCATGCCCGAGCCGGGGATAGCCGGGAGCGTTAGAGGAGTCGGGTATCTCTTCGGGCCGGATGTGGCGAGGAGGTTTCTGGCCGCCGCCGGGGTGCAGGTGCTCATAAGGGGTCATCAGAGCTGCGAGGAGGGCCACTGCGTCATGGGGGACGTGCACACCCTCTTCTCGTGTAAGCTGCCCAACTACGGGAACAGGAAGGCGGCGTACATGGAGCTGCCGAGGGCCGCGGCGGAGCCTGTGGAGAACTTCTCCAACTACGTCAAGACCTTCTAGCGTCTCCCCCGGAGCATGCTCTTCACCATGCTTGAGAACAGCTTCAGGTTCAGCGCCAGGTGCACAAGCAGCGCCACCGCGAAGACCAGGCTCGCATATGTGTGGAAGTCCACCCACAGGGTCTTAGCCACGCCTAGGAACGTCTCGTAGCCGCTCCTCCTACCGCTGGGGAGCGCCAGCCACAGGACTATGCCGCTCATCAGCGACGATGCTAGGGTCAGGAACATGGCGACGTCCACCGACACCCTGTTTACTATGTTCTTGCTCAAACCGTTCACCTCTTTTACACCGGTTTGCGTGACGGTGGCTTATTAGGGTCGATCAGGAACAGATGTTCC
>CAZTZC010000094.1:0-4291 GCA_964618045.1 uncultured Candidatus Bathyarchaeia archaeon
CACTAGCCTCTCCCTTTACCATAGGAAACATACGGCCTGTGGGCTGCTCCGTCTTCTTCATGAAGACGAGGCCCCGGTACTGCTTGTTTGCCTCGCAGGTCTGGTGACTTCGAGGAGATGGGCTGGAAAGAATACTTGATGATGTGAAGGCTCCGGGGACTGGTGGATGCTGAGCGTGGGTGCCGTTCTCCGTTAGAGGCGGGACGGGTTCCCAGCTGGAGGACGAGGACTCCGAGGAGGACCCAGGGGTCCCCGTGGGGGCTGGGACTGTACAGGGGCTGATTCATGGGATCGTGGGCTTCTTCATGGTTGAATTAGGTTTATTCCCTTCGGGGTGCCTGTTGATCACGGTGTTGTGATGCGGCGGGCTGTTGTCGCCTCGGTTGCCTTGGTTGTGCTCCAGTTCGCGGTGGGGTTCTACCTGTATCCCCAGATGCCGGAGAGGGTGGCCATCCACTGGGGGCTGAGCGGTGAGGCGGATGGGTACGGGTCCCGGTTCCTTGGGCTGTTCCTGATCCCCATCTTCTCCGTGCTGCTCCTGCCCTTCATGCTGGCGCTGCCGAGGCTGGATCCCTCCAGGGGGATCGAGAGGTTCAGGGGCGGCTACGACTGGTTCGTGTTCGGTTTCCTGGGGTACATGGCTTACGTCTACGGGCTGAGCGTTGCCTGGAATCTGGGTTGGAGGTTCAGCTTCATGAGGATGCTGGCGCCGGCGATGGGGGCGCTGTTCGTGGGGATCGGGGTGCTGATGAGGGAGGCGAGGCTTAACTGGTTCATGGGGATCAGGACGCCGTGGACCCTGAGCAGCGAGGAGGTCTGGGACAGGACCCATGAACGGGGTAGCCGGCTCTTCATGGTGAGCGGCGCGTTTGCGGTCCTGGGGGCGCTGGCTGACGGGTGGCTCGCCCTGGCCCTGATCTTGGTGCCGGTCATGTTTACGGGCATATATCTCGTATACTATTCGTATTCAGAGTATCAGAGGTTGGTTGTGAATCCCGGCGCTTAGTTGGTTGATGTGGTTTGCCCTCGTTAGTGCTATTTATGGCGGGCTATCGGTTTGGTGTGGGGTCCCAGGGCCTTTTCCGTTGCATGGACAGCGAGGGCTCAGAGACGGTCGTCGTGAGAGACGTGACGCCTAGTTTAAAGAGTGGATGGTTGGTTCTTTTTTCTCCTGTTCGATGAGTATCCCCAGTGCTGTGAGCGTCTTTTTTGCTTCTTCCGTCGTTTCGTAGGTGGAGTACGTCCTGTCGGGGTTCCGGGAGAGCTCTCTCCTCAGTATGTTTCCCTGTACCAGTATGTCCAGGTGGTATGCCAGAGTTCCCTTGCTGATGGTCTTTCCTGTCACGGCCTCCAGGTGTTCCTGTATGCCTGTGAAGGAGACGGGGGAGGCGTTGACGATGAGGCTGACTATCTGAATTCGCGTTGAGCTGTCTAGGGCTTTGATCATCCTCATCACCTTGATGTCTGGCTTCAGGCTCATGTTCACACCTACACATATATTAATTTCAATCTATTTTAAATGTTTCGTTTTGGTCTAATATATTTGACCTACTCGTTCACGCGTTTTCAGGTGGGTGAGCTAGCTGGTACAGACGATAGGCACCCATCATCATGAGCGCGATGAACTCTGGTGTCCTGTGCAGTTCGTTCCTAGAATCATAGGGATATACATGGCCATGTGTCGCCATCAACTCCTGATACACGGACGTCAGGTAGCTTTCAGACTCCGTGTACAGGGGATGGTACTGGTGGGGTACGAGGACCCTGACTTTGGGTCGGATGACTGGGTCACGTGTGAACTGGAGGAGCTCCGCGGCGGAGCCCCTCGAGTCCGGGAAGATGAACACTATGTCCACCTCGGGCTCCCTCAGGATGATCTGCTCCTGTAGACTAGCGTACTCCAGCTCAAGATCTTCCTCAAACGTTGTGGCTATGCAGCCGTTGTCGTTGAGTGTCGTTTTCAACGCGTTTCTCTGGTGGTACATGCAATCCATTTTCTTTTCAGGTTCACATGTGGTGCAATCTTCTTCTGGATCACATTTACCTGGACCGCAGATGACCACCAGGGGCACTATGTTGTTTAAGCGAGATCTTAGTTAATCGTAGATTTTCTTTAACGCGTTTCCGTCGATTAGGTCGTATCTTTTCTCATCCTCCATGCTTATCATCCGCTATCTTAGCTGTTTTCGGCCGCATAGTTTTTCACTTTCAACTGAATGTGTAGTTTAACATGGATTTACATATAGCTTTTCTTCGTTCAGTCTTGGCTCTAGGCGGGTTCTTAGGTAACGTCCGCTCTGCGGCGTAGACGGTGAGGGATGGGGCCAGAACCTGTCGTCGTTTTTACTGGTGTACAAGCTGAAATAGCACGAAGCCGAGATGTAGCAGAGGGTGACTGCGTTGAAGGTGCTTCTCGTCGAGCCCCCCAAGGACGTCTGGTTCATCATGGGGGACTACCTGCCTCCCCCCTACGGCATCATACAGCTGGGGGCCTACCTGGAGCGTGAGCTCCCGGACGTGGAGGTGGAGGTGCTCGACTGCAACGCCAAGAATCTTGGGTGGCCCGAGCTAGAGAGGCACATCGAGTCGACCAGACCCGAGGTCGTGGCATCCAGCAGCCTAGCCACATGCAACACCTACCAGGTCGCGAGGACCCTGCAGGCCGCCAAGAACGTGGACCCAGACATCTTCACGGTGACCGGGGGCATACACTTCTCCTGCACCGCCTCCGAGAGCCTGGGCTCGTTCCCGGAGATCGACGCCGTGGTGAGGGGCGAGGGCGAGGTGACCTTCTCCGAGCTCGTCGAGACGGTGAACGACGGCGGCTCGCTGGCGTCGGTGGCGGGGCTGGCGTACCGCGACGCCCAGGGTGTGCACGTGAACCCTGACAGGCCCCTCATCGGTGACCTGAACACCCTCCCCTACCCGGGATACCACCTGGTGAAGGACACCGTGCACCTCTACCACTTCGCCGCCATGGGTGGCAGGGACGCCCCCTACGCGCTGGTGGAGGGGGGCCGGGGCTGCCCCCACAGGTGCACCTTCTGCACCCAGTGGAGGCACTGGTGTGGCGAGTGGAGGGTCAAGACCCCGGCGAGGATAGCAGACGAGATGGAGCACCTCTACAACGAGTACGGGTTCAGGTTCATATGGCTCACCGACGACAACTTCGGGCCGGGGAGGCGGGCCGAGGAGCTCGCGGACGAGCTGCTCAAGCGGGACCTCGGGGACGACTTCATGTGGTTCATACAGATGCGATGCGACGACGTCGTCAGCGTAAAAGATTCGCTGCCCAAGATGAGGCGGTCTGGCCTCCAGTGGGTCATGATGGGCGTGGAGAGCCCCATCCCAGACACGCTGGACAAGTGGAAGAAGGGGATCAGCCCAGACCAGGCCCGGGAGGCCGTGAGGCTGCTCAAGGAGAACGACATCTTCAGCCACGCCATGTTCGTCATCGGTGAGAGGCGGGACACCCACGACACCATCGAGCAGCTGCGGCGATACGTCGCCGACCTGGACCCAGACTTCGTGATATACACCGTGTTGACGCCGTTCCCCGGGACGGAGATACACGAGGAGGCGAAGCGGAACGGCTGGATCGAGGACGACAACCTGTTCCACTACGACATGGCCCACGCCGTCATGGGCACAGAGGCATTGACGAGGCTTGAGCTCCAGGAGGAGCTATACGAGTGCTACAGGAGCTTCTACGGCCCGTGGGGGAGAAGAATCAGGGGCATCCTCTCAAGCAACGATTTGAAGAGGAGGATATACTGGTACATGGCGGGGAAGGGGATACTCGGCGACCTCAAGGCGCTGTTCTGAGTTCACTCGTTATCCTTCATGAAGGCGAGGCCCCTGTACTGCTTGACTGCCTCGAAGAGGAATGCGCCCGCACTGAAGAGCGCTATGAACATCACCGTGAGGTCCCTGAAGTCTCCTCTCCACGGCCAGTAGCTGACGTAGCTCAACATGAGCCCCATGAGCAGGGCGGCGTAAATGGTGAGCCTGGGGATGAGCATGCCGCGGAGCAGCAGGAAGCTGCGGAGCGCCTCGATGCTCTCCTGGTCGTTGATCCTGTACTTGCCGTCGAAGTCGGTCTCTATGAGGTTGAGGTCGAGGAGCTTGTTGATGTGGTACTGGGCGAGGCTTGGGCTGCTGAGGCCGAGCTCGCGCCAGATCTCCCTGACGCCTACGCCTCCCTCGGCGGTGAGTATGCAGAGGTAGACGTCCAGGGTCTTACCGTAGATGCGTTTCCCCTGCGCCATCATGGTTCACCCAGCTCTATGGT
>CAZTZC010000094.1:4391-9334 GCA_964618045.1 uncultured Candidatus Bathyarchaeia archaeon
TCTCCGGCGAAGTCGTCTTCGTCTATCTGGGCCTCCAGTATGGGTATGACCAGCAGGTTCCTCTCCCTGCTGAAGAGGAAGGCGTGGTGGTCGTACAGCGCCTGGCTGTCGCTGCCCCTGTCGCCTACCTCTATCTTGGCTAGCTCGCGGGGGTTCTCGACGTCGCTTACGTCGAAGAGGCTGATCTTTATGCCCTGGTGCCACGCGAACTCGCCCTCCTTGGCTTCCTCGGTCTCCTTGCCGACGCCTATGAGGGTGTTCTCGTCGTAGGGGTGGAGGTAGTTGCTGAAGCCGGGTATCTTGAGCTTGCCCAGCACCTCAGGGTTCTCGGGGTCGCTGAGGTCGATGGCGAAGAGGGGGTCCACCTTCTTGAAGGTGACCAGGTAGCATCTGTCGCCCATGAACCGGGCGCTGTATATCTCCTCCCCGGGGGCAAGCCCCTCCAGCGAGCCAACCGTGTTGAGGGCTTCGTCGAGGACGTAGACGTTGTTGCCTACGCCGCCTCTGCGCCAGCCGCTGCTGGTGGTGGCTATCCTGAAGTATCCGTCGTGCTCGTCCATGCTGAACTGGTTGAGGACGTAGCCGGGGACGGTGCCGTTGGCCCTGAAGGTGATGCCGCCGTCGCCGATGCCTATCTTGGTGATGACGCTGCCCTCGCTCCAGTTGTAGCTGACGATGTAGAGGTTCTCCATGCTGACGTAGAGGCTGGTCCCCGTGTCGAGGAGGAAGGTCTCGGCCGTCATCTTCGCCTCGGGGTCCTGCACGTCGAACGCGGTGATGGTGTGGTAGCTGAGCCAGCCCCGGGTGATGTTGGGGTACCAGACGTCCTCGGCCTCGACGACGCTCCACGTCTTGCCCTCCCGTATGGTGGGGAGCACCACGGCGTCCTCGTCGATGTACGCGGGGTTGGTGACTATGAAGTAGACGTGGTCGCCGATGAGGCGGCTGTTGAAGTACAGGCCGTCTATGGTGAGCGCCCTCTCCAGCTCAGGCGATGAACGGTCCTCTATGTCGTAGACCTCTACCCTGGTCTTGGGCTTCTCGTTCTCGTACTCGGGCATCACCACGTCGAAGAAGACCGTGTAGGGCTCGACGTAGCTGAAGACGACGAGCTTGTCGCCCGCGACGTAGAGGTCCTGCACCATGAGGTCGACGTCGATCTTGGTCAACAGCTGCGCCTCCTCGGCGGGGTACGCCTTGACTATGAGCACCGTCTTGCCTTTGGCGATGTAGATGTAGCCTCCGTCTGTCTTCACTATGTCGGCTTCGTCGACTCCCTCCACCTGTATGTTGGTGCCCGAGTAGCCTAGGTTGGGCACTAGGTTGAAGCCGGTCAGACCGCTAGAGGCTTTCACGGCCTCCGCTGCGGCGCTTGCTGCCTGTGCGGCTGACACGGCTGCGTCGGCCGCCGAGACGGCTGACTTGACCGACGAAACAGCGAAGACGGCGTCGCCTCGCATAGACCACAGGGGATAGGATTCGCCTCTGTCGCCGAGGTACGTCTTCAGCTCTTCCACGCTGCCGAACTGCTTCATGGAGCCGAAGCCTGTGAGGCTGTCCGCCGTCGGCACGTATACGCCGCCGAAGTTCCAGAGGAACCCGCCCAGGAGGCCGCCTACCATGAAGGCCACGAGGGCGAAGGACGTTAGCTTCCGGGTGTCCAAGGACACCGACATTGCTGGTACCGTCATTTCAATCGATCATAGTGCCACCTAAAAGGGATATAATCCTAGGCTTTTGAACACCCCGTGTTCGGTGTTCTAAGGCGTCGAACATGGTGTCCCTTGTGGTGAACCTGCCCGTAGCCGGGTCGTGGTAACGGGCGCCAAAATAGTAGAGCCCCGTCGGGTCCTCGCTCTTAGCCGTGTGCTGGCTTCCTTTGTGCAACTCTGATCACCATGGTTTTTCCTGACTGTGTTGCGCCACCTTTAACTATGTGTACTCATATGTGTATGTGTGCCATCCAAGAACATATCCCTGACGGAGGAGGTGTACAATATGCTGTCCAGGCTGAGGCTGGACGGGGAGAGCTTCTCGGACGCCGTGCGGAGGCTGGCCGAGAGGGGGAGCCTGGTGGAGTGCGCAGGCCTCTGGGCGGACCTACCCGACGACGAGTACATGGCCATCAGGAGAGGCATGTCAGAGGCGAGGGCCGCGTTGAACGAGTCGGTGAGGCGCCGCGTTGAAGCTTCTTGACACCTGCTTCCTCGTGGACCTGCTCCGCGGCGACCCCGGCGCCGTGGAGGCGGCTGGGAGGCTCAAGGGGGCCGCGACGACGGCCGTGAACGTCTACGAGCTGTTCTTCGGTGTCTACTACGCCGCCGGTGACCCGGGGAGGAGGGCCGCGGAGGCGGAGAGGCTGGTCGAGCGGCTTGAGGTGCTTCCTTTAGGGGAGGACGGCGCCAAGGCTTCGGCCAAGGTGATGGCCGAGCTCTACAGGGGCGGGGAGGCCCTGGACGTGATGGACGTTTTCACGTCGTGTATAGGTATGCAGAGGGGCTGCAGCGAGGTGCTGACCAGGAACACGCGTCACTTCTCGCGGGTACAGGGGATCGAGGTCGAGACGTATTGAGTAGAAGAAGACTGTCTATTTCATGTTCGTTTCGACATGTCTTTTAATAGATAATATTGGTGGCGTCCACCCACGCTTTTAGGCTCCTGTGCTCACATTCCTAGCATCTAACTTGGAGAAACCGTTAAGCCTCGGAGTGCCTAACCTTACGGCGAATGGCGTTTTGCGTTTCCTGATAATCATATCCAACCCTAGGATGCTAAGGCACATGCTTGGTCTGGCCTCGGCAGCCCATGAGAAGGGGCATACGGTTACGGTGTTCTTCAACGAGGAGTCGGTGAAGCTGCTGGCGGACCCCGGCGCGGTGATGGGCCTCGACGCCGAGATGCTGGCGTGCGTGACTGCGGGCCAGGAGAGCGGGGTGAAGGATGAAGACCTCGTGGAGGGGGCCCGGTTCACGAGCCTGGGCGAGGTGGTGGCTCTCATTAAGGAGTGCGACAGGACGCTGTTCTTGGGGTGAATGACGTGGGGGACGCGATGCTCATAATGAGGAAGCGGCTGATACCGGGCGCCAGGGTCGAGGAGGGGCTCCGGCTCTCGGCGGCCATGCTTGGGATGGACTACCCGCCGCTGCTTGTGTTCGCGGACAACGGCGTCGAGATACTGATGCCCGAGGCGCTGTATAAGAACAGCCTAAAGGACTACCTGGAAGTCATGTCTCAACTGGCAGGGATATACGTGCTGAAGGAGTCCCTCTCGGAGAGGGGCTACACCGTGGAGGACCTGGAGCCGACGCTGGACGTCACCGTGATCGACTTCGACGAGCTGGCGGAGATGGCGAAGAGGTGCAGCGTCATAACGAGCTACTGAGGTGAAACCGTGAAGACTCTCGTACTGATCAGCAGGGCCCACGCCGACACGGCGTTCAGGCTCGCCGAGGAGATGCACAGGGACGGGGACGAGGTCGCGGTGCTATTCCTCGGCCGGGGGACACACCACGTCTCCAGGCCCGAGACCTTGGAGATGCTCGGCTTCGCCAGCCTATACACGATCCAGGACGAGTTCGACTCGCCCCTCGAGGAGGTGAAGGCGATAACCTACCGGGAGCTGGTGAAGCTGATGGAGGAGTGCGGACGGACCTTCAGCTGGATCTAGTCGACCCACCAGATCCAGCCGCGGGACTCCTTGCTGCGTTCGCCGTGGATGACACCTCTCTGCCGCAGCCGGTTCAGGAACACGATGGTGGCGTCGGGGCAGCGGACCAGCTTCTTACGGGTCTCCTCTGAGACCTCGCGGGTGGTCAGTGGCCTCCCGGCGTCCCTGAGTATCGTGACGATCTGCTGGACGGCTTCGTCGCCCTCCAGCCTCCGTGGCTCCATGGGTGTTCATGTGGGTACATGTTTTTATCCTCATCGACGTTAGACTCAACCATGAAGTTGTTCACGGTGGGGCCTGTGGCCTGCTACCCCGAGGTGCTGGAGGCCATGGGGATGCAGATGATGAGCCACAGGAGCAGGGAGTACATAGACCTCCACTTCGAGACTGTGGAGCTCCTCCAGAGCTATATCGAGACCAGGAGCCCGGTTTTCCTTTTCAGCGCCACGGGCACTGGTTTCATGGAGGCCAGCGTCAGGAACTGCGTGAGGGAGAAGATGATTGTGTGCGTGAACGGCAGCTTCGGTGAGAGGTACGCCCAGGTGGCTACGGCTAACGGGAGGGACGTGGTGGCTGTGGTTACCGAGCTGGGTGAGCCGGTGCAGCCCGAGATGATCGAGGCCGCCATCGAGGCGGAGCCCGACGCCGAGGCCGTGGCCATCACCCACAACGAGACGAGCGTGGGCCTCATCAACGACCTCCCCGCCCTCACGGAGGTCTGCAGGAGGCACGATAAGCTGGTGTTCGTGGACGCCGTCAGCAGCATGGGAGGCACCGAGCTCAGGGTGGACGAGTGGGGCATCGACATCTGCTTCAGCAGCAGCCAGAAGTGCTTCGGCGTCCCACCGGGGCTGGGCATAGGCAGCGTGAGCCAGCGGGCCTTGGACGTTAGCGCCGAGATGCCGGAGAAGGGGTGGTACTTCGACCTGAAGGTGTGGGAGAAGGACCACGTGGACAGGAAGGGCACCCCCATGACCAGCTGCATCCCCCAGGTGGCGGGGCTGAACGCGGCCCTCAAGATGATCGAGGACAGGGGCGGCAGGGAATGGTACTTCGACCTCTACCGTAGACGGAACAATATGATAAGGTCCGGCGTCGAGGAGGCTGGGCTCAGCACCTATCCCATGAAGGGCTACGAGAGCCCCACCGTGAGCTGCGTCACAGCCCCCGAGGGCATGAAGGGCCCCGACGTGTACAAGGCGATGCGGGGCAGGGGCTATGAGCTGGCCCAGGGCTACGGCGCGTTGAAGGAGACGACGTTCAGGATCGGCAACAT
>CAZTZC010000095.1:0-9258 GCA_964618045.1 uncultured Candidatus Bathyarchaeia archaeon
CGTCCACTGCCCCGAGTGCAAGGAGGAGAAGTGCCCCTACGACGCCTACGTGATGATCCAGAACGGGGAGCTGAAGACGGGGGTCATCGACAAGAACAGCATCGGAGCCGAGCGCCCCGACACCATCTTCCACAGGATCATCAAGGACTACGGCACCGACATGGGCCACGACTTCCTCAACGGCGTCAGCCGCCTCATAAACGGCTTCCTGACGTTGAAGGGCTTCACGTACAGCTACGACGAGCTCGAGCTCGCCGAGAAGGATCAGCGGGACATAGACAGGGTCATGAGGCGGATGGAGAAGAACGTTGAGAAGCTCACGGAGGAGTACACCACAGGCGTGCTCGAGAGGCTGCCAGGCCAGACGCTGCAGGAGAGCTTCGAGATCAAGGTCATGAACGAGCTCGCCAAGGCCCGTGACAAGGCCGGCGAGACCGTGCAGGAGGCGCTGCCCATGAGCAACAGCGGCATAATCATGACACGCACTGGCGCCCGTGGCAGCAGCCTCAACATCGGCCAGATGATGGGCAGCGTGGGCCAGCAGAGCATCCGTGGCAAACGGATCATGAGGGGCTACGAGAACAGGACCCTGCCCCACTTCAAGGAGAACGACGCCGCCCCCGCCGCCCGAGGCTTCGTCTACAACTGCTACAGGGACGGCTTGTCCCCGCTGGAGTTCTTCTTCCACGCAATGGGAGGCCGTGAGGGGCTGGTGGACACGGCCGTGCGTACCCAGCAGAGCGGGTACATGCAGCGCAGGCTCATCAACGCCCTGGAGCACCTCAGGGTCGAGTACGACGGCACCGTCAGGAACAGCGTGGGCGAAATAGTCCAGTTCCAGTACGGGGAGGACGGCGTCGACCCCGCGAAATCTGACCACGGCGTCGCCGTCAACGTAGCCCAGCTCACGGACAGGACCCGGATCAACATGAAGAAGGGGCGGGCCACAACGGATTCGACGATAGACAAGCTGGTGGACGGCATCGAGGAGGAGATACCTCAGCTCCTGAAGGAGGAGCTCTTACGCCAGCTCAAGCAGGCGAAGCTCACCAAGCAGGGCGTCGAGGATGTCATAGCGGCCATGCTCCGGAACTACGACTACAGCCTCGTGGAGCCGGGTGAAGCCGTCGGCATCGTAGCCGCACAGAGCATAGGCGAGCCTGGCACGCAGATGACCCTCAGGACCTTCCACTACGCGGGCGTTGCGGAGCTGAACGTCACACTGGGCCTGCCCCGGCTCATCGAGATAGTGGATGCCCGTAAGAGCCCGTCGACGCCGGTGATGAACATCTACCTCACAAGCAAGTACGGGAGGAGCGAGAAGAAGGCCAGGGAGGTCGCCCAGAAGCTGACCTACACGGTCATCGACGACGTCATCGACAGCGTCAACGTGGACCTCCGTGAGGAGGCCGTCAGGATCACCCTCGACCCGGAGAGGATGGAAACCCTGGGGGTTGGTGCCAAGGACGTCGAGAAGGCCATACCCTACAGCTACACGAAGGAGGAGGACAACACCTACCTCATCAGCCTGGAGGAGGACAAGGCCAGGGACCCGGAGCCCATCATAGAGCACGTGACCGAGGCGAGGATCAAGGGCATCCCCGAGATCAAGAGGGTCCTCACCACCGTCGAGGACGGCGAGTGGGTCATCAGGACGGACGGCAGCAACCTGGAGGGGGTGCTGCGCATCGACGGCGTCGACCCTACGAGGACCACCACCAACAACATCCACGAGATAGCCGAGATATTCGGCATCGAGGCGGCCAGGAACACGCTCATCAAGGAGGCCCACGCGGTCCTCACCGAGCAGGGGCTGGACGTCGATATTCGCCACGTCATGCTGGTCTCAGACATCATGACCAAGACCGGCGAGGTGCAGCAGATCGGCCGCCACGGCATCAGCGGCGATAAGAGCAGCGTGTTGGCCAAGGCGGCGTTCGAGCTCACCATCCAGCACCTGGTGGAAGCGGCCATCAAAGGCGAAACCGATCCCCTTAAAGGCGTGATCGAGAACATAATCGTCGGACAGTCGATGCCTCTGGGAACAGGAAGCGTCGAGCTGTTCATGACTCAGGGAGATGGAAGCGATGAGTAGCGTAGACCACGAGCTGAGACTCGCTCTCTCCACCGGCAGGGTCCAGCTAGGATCGAAGATGGCGGTCAGGGAGATGAGGCGTGGCAGGGCCAGGATGGCTATCCTCAGCTCTAACTGTCCAGCCGAGAACGCCGAGGCCATAGAGACCTATGGCAGGCTAAGCGAGATACCCGTGCTTACGCACGCCAAAGACAGCGTTGATTTGGGGGTGTTGTGTGGGAAACCCTACCCTGTTTCAGCGATCGTGATCAACGACCCGGGTGACTCAAGGATACTAGACATGGCGAAGGAAGATTAGCGCATGCTTAACAACATAAAGATCACAGAGACTGAGATGCGGTACATACAGCTCCTGCAGAACATGACGGGGGCGACCATCGTCGACTGCATCGTCGACGAGGAAGAGGACACCATCATATTCACGGTGAAGAAGGGAGAGGTGGGGCTCGCCGTCGGCAAGGGCGGCGAGAAGATTAAGCGTTTCCGCAGCATGACCAACAAGCAGGTGGAGATATACGAGTACCTGCCCGAGCCCGATAAGTTCATCAGGAACGCTTTGAAGCCGGCGAAGGTCAAGGACATACGCCTCGTCGACAGGATGGAGGGGAAGAAGATCGCCATGGTGAACGTGGAGCCCAAGGACAAGGGCATCGCCATAGGCAAGAACGGCGCCAACATCAAGAAGATAAGGTTCTTGGCGAACCGCTACTTCCAGCTCGACACGGTCATCATAAACTAGGGTCTCATATTCCTGCACATTTTCTAAGCTAGGCTATAGCATGTCCACGAGCATACCAGCCAGCTCAAGGTTTGTCAGGAGCGGTACCCCGAACTCCACGGCCTTCCTCCGTATCATGTAGCCGTCGCTCACAGTCCGAGAGTCCAGGCGATCCGGGTTCGGCGTGTTGATGACGAACTGTATCTCTCCGTTCTCAAGCATGTCCAGTATGTTCGGCGAGCCTCCCTCGCTGACCTTGTTTACCACGCCGCATGGGACCCCGCTGGTCTTGAGCGCCCTCGCCGTGTTCCGCGTAGCCACGACCCTGAATCCCTTGGCGTGAGCATTCCGCGCGATCTTCACCGCCTCGCCCTTGTCGCCGCCCACGGTGACGAGAAAGGTGTCACCGGTCCTCGGGAGCGTTATACCGCTTGCTACAAGCGAGTTGAGGAAAGCTTCGCGGAAGTTGTCCCCGAAGCACGCCACCTCCCCGGTGGACGCCATCTCGACGCCTGTGAGTGGCTCGGCCTTGTCGAGCCGCATGAAGCTGAACATGGGTGACTTGACTCCGTGCCTCAGCGGCTCCGCCTCCCCCTCCGTGATGCGGCCGCCTAGGGCGGAGACCGCGGCCAACTCCATCAGGTTCACGCCAGTTATCTTGGAGACGAAGGGCATGCTCCTGCTGGCGCGTAGGTTGCACTCGATGACGTAGACCTCGTCGTCCTTGGCGAGGTACTGGATGTTGAATGGTCCTTTAATCCTCAGGGCCTTAGCTATCTTCCTCGACGTTTCCTTCGTCTTCTCCTTCAGCGGCTCGGACAGCATGAGGGTAGGGATCACCATGGTGGCGTCGCCGCTGTGGACGCCGGCGTTCTCGACGTGCTCGATGACGGGGCCGAGGTACACGTTCTCGCCGTCGCAGACGCCGTCGACCTCGACCTCCTTGGCTCCCTTCACGAACTTCGATATGATGACGGGGCTGTCAGGCGAGACCTCCGCCGCGTGCCTCAGGTACGTGGTGAGCTGGGCCTCGCCGTGGGCTACGCTCATGGCTGAGCCTGAGAGAACGTAGCTCGGCCTAATCAGGATGGGGTACCCTATCTGTGCGGCGAACATCTGGGCCTGCTCCAGGGACTCCAGCATGGCCCACAGGGGCTGTTTGACCCCCAGCTCATCTAGGAGCGCGCTGAACCTGGCTCGGTTCTCCGCTCTGTCGATGTCGTCCGCCGAGGTCCCGAGGATGTTTACGCCGTTGCGATGCAGACCCAGGGCGAGGTTGTTCGGGATCTGGCCGCCTACGCTGACCACCACGCCCCGCGGGTTCTCCTTCTCGACGATGTCGAGCACCCTCTCCAGGCTCAGCTCCTCGAGGTACAGCTTGTCGAGCACATCATAGTCGGTGGAGACGGTCTCAGGGTTGTAGTTCACCATGATGACCTCGTCCACCCCGTTGGCCTTGAGGCTCCAAGCCATGTTGACGCAGCACCAGTCGAACTCGACGCTCGATCCTATGCGGTAGCACCCGGAGCCCAGCACCACCGCCTTCTCCGAGTCGCTGAACGTGATGTCGTCCTCGTCGCCGCCGTACGTCATGTAGAGGTAGTTGGTCTGGCTGGGCCACTCGGCGGCCATGGTGTCGATCTGCTTTACGACAGGTATGATCCCCCACCTGCGGCGGAGCCTCCGCACGGTGGGCTCGTCGACGCCGTATGCCTTTGCGATGACCGCGTCGCTGAAGCCGTCGAGCTTGGCGGCGCGGAGCTTGTCGCGGGTAAGCTCACCGCCCATGCCGTCCCTGGACCGCACCAACTCACGGATGTGCTCCAGGAACCACGGGTCGATCCCTGTCGCGCCGTGTATCTCGTCCGTCCCCAGCCCCAGCCTATAGGCTTGCGCTATCTCGAAGAGCCGGCGGTCGGTCGGCGTCTCCAACGCCTCTCTCAGGGTGGACGGGTCCGTGAAGCCGTTCGCCGAGTCTGTGAGTTCGGAGCCCGGCTGAGTCATGCGAACGGCCTTCTGCAGAGCCTCCTTGAAGCTCCGTCCTATCGCCATCGCCTCCCCCACGGACTTCATCTGGGTGCCGATCTCGCGGTCGACCCGCCTGAACTTGGGGAAGTCCCAGCGCGGCATCTTGACCACGACGTAGTCCAGGGAGGGCTCGAAGAACGCGGTGGTGACGCCCGTGACCTTGTTCACGAGCTCGGGTAGACTGTACCCTAGTGACAGCTTGGCGGCTACGTAGGCTATGGGGTACCCCGTGGCCTTGGAGGCCAGGGCGGAGCTCCGTGAGAGCCGGGAGTTCACCTCTATGACCCTGTATTCCTCTCCCTCCGGGTCCAACGCGAACTGGACGTTGCACTCCCCCAGTATCCCCAGGGCCCTCACCACGGTGAAGCAGGCGGTGCGGAGCATCTGGTACTCGTGGTTGTTGAGCGTCTGGGAGGGGGCTACCACGACGCTGTCCCCCGTGTGGATGCCCATGGGGTCGAGGTTCTCCATGTTGCACACGATGGAGCAGTTGTCGAGCCTGTCTCGGAGGACCTCGTACTCCACCTCCTTCCAGTTGCCGAGGTACTCCTCCACCAGCACCTGGCCGATTCGGCTGTAGACGAGGCCGCGGCACACGATCTCCTCTAGCTCCCCCGCGTCATGGGCTACCCCCGACCCCTGCCCCCCGAGGGTGTAGGCGACCCTCACCATCACGGGGAACCCTATGCCTTCGGCGACCATGAGAGCCTCCTCCACGGAGTCAGCCTTCCCGCTTACGGGGACAGGGACGCCGTGCTCGATCATCAGGCCCCTGAACGCCTCCCTGTTGTCCGCGAGCTCGATGGCCTCGACCCCGGTGCCCAAGACCTCTACGCCGTATCTTTCGAGAACGCCTTTCTCGGCGAGCTCCATGCCGCAGTTGAGGGCGGTCTGGCCGCCGAACCCGAGGAGGATGGCGTCCGGGTGCTCCTCCCTGATTACTCTCTCCACGTGGTCGGCGGTCACGGGGAGGAAGTAGACCTGGTCCACGAACTTGCTGTCAGTCTGAATGGTGGCGATGTTGGGGTTGACCAGCACCGTCTCGATTCCCTCCTCCTTCAGCGCCTTGATGGCCTGGGCGCCCGAGTAGTCGAACTCGCCGGCTTCACCGATCTTTATAGCCCCGCTGCCCAGAAGGAGGACTTTCTTGACGTCCCTGTTCTGTGGCACTACGAGACCTCCCTCATGAACTCGTCGAAGAGGTGGCTTGCGTCCAGCGGCCCCGGGGAGCCCTCGGGGTGGAACTGCACCGCGAAGAACGGCTTCGAGGTGTGTCTGATGCCTTCGAGGGTCCCGTCGTTGAGGTGGACGAAGTAGGGCTCGAAGCCGGTGCCTCGGAGGCTGTCAGCGTCGATCCCGTAGCCGTGGTTCTGGCTGGTGATGTAGCTGCGGCCGTTGGTCAGGCAGGCGCAGGGATGGTTCTGCCCCCTGTGGCCGTACTTGAGCTTGAACTTCTTGGCCCCTTTCGCCAGAGCCATGAGCTGTTGGCCCAGGCATATGCCCATGATGGGCGTGTCGCCTTCCATGAGGGCCTTGAGGGTCTTGATGGTGCTCTGGCATACCTCGGGGTCCCCCGGCCCGTTGGAGACGACGACTCCGTCGGGCTCATGGCTCATCACCTGGTCAGCGGTGGCGTCGTGGGGCAGCTGCACGACCTCCACCCCCCTCGCGAGCAGGCTCCGGATTATCCCCAGCTTCACGCCGCAGTCCACCAGCGCCACACGCGGCCCCCCAGCTCCGTACGTCACCGGCTCCTTAGCGCTGACCCTGGCGACTAGGTCCTCCTGATTTGGGTCAGGGATTTCGCCTGCTTTCGCCGCGAGCTCCCGGGCGTCGACATCCATGCCCACCTTGAGTATGCCCAGCATGACGCCTTTCGTGCGGAGCTTCTTGGTTAGCCGCCGCGTGTCGAGCCCGTAGACGCCGGGGGTCCCCTCCCGCTGAAGCCAGCTGTGAAGCGTCATGCTCGACGACCAGTGACTGGGAGAGGATGATACCTGAGACACGATGTAGCCCTGGACCTGCACACTGTGGGACTCCATCCCCATGGGGAAGCCGAACCGGTCTTTCCTGCCAGCCGGCACACCGTAGTTGCCCACGAGGGGGTACGTCTGCATGAGTATCTGCCCGGCGTAGGACGCGTCGGTGAGGGACTCGGTGTACCCCGTCATCCCCGTGTTGAACACGACCTCACCAGCCTTCTCCGCCTCGGCGCCGAACCCGTGCCCCCTGTATATGGTTCCGTCTTCCAGAACGAGAACTGCTTCGAGCTTCATTATCCGTTTCTCCAGCCATTTTGATTCATGTGAAAGTTGTTAGGCTCCTCGTAACCCGTCTCTGGTGTTGGATGAGTGACGGGGGGCTCCGGAGCAGCCGAGCTCGTCGGATTCCCCGGTCTTAATCGCCCATTTCCCGCTGCAGGAATCCCGTTTACGCCTTCGATCTTGGGCATCTACCTACCTCTCACGGGGGGTGTCTGCCAGAGATCGCCCTCAGCACTATCATGTGATCAATATTTAACTATTGCGGCATTAATGCCGCGTTTTAATATATAATTATTCTAAATGGGACATGTGTGGTGTCGATTATGCCGGAGTAACACGTTACCCTCACATCACCGACTCGAAGGCGTTTATCAATGCCTCAGGGTTGCGTGTGCTGAACACGATGGCCCTGCCTCTGCGACGGATGACCCTTATGGCTTCACCATAGTTCATGAGGTAGCCCACGCTTCCATCCCACCCCCACCTTATCCCGAAGCCGCCGTACCTCCAGAACGAAGGCTTCTCGGCCTCGACGAGGAGGACATCCGACAGCGGTACACTGGTCCCTATGACGCCGAAGGCGACGCGGAGTTCCCTATCCGTCAACCTGATCCTAAGTGTCCTGAGGTTTAAGTAGAGGAATATTACGGCCAAGTCCGCGAGGATGGTGAGTGCCTGCGACGATCTTGGGAGCCTGAGGGTGAAGGGGCATATCGACAGATAGGTCAACAGCACGATCGCCGCTGCGAAGAAGAAATGGAATAGAGGGTGAGCCTCGTAGTCCTCACTGTAGATCACTTCGTCTGAGGTGGTCATTAAATCTCTTGTGAACGATTTCCTTTTCTGCAATATAGGCTTAGTCCTGAGGTGAAGCTTATACACGCCGGGGGGCGAGTACTCTCTGAGTTGTCATGAGTTCTGTCTGGCCTAACAGTATGAGGTGTGCCGTGTGCTTCACCTTCGATCTCGACGCCGAGTACGTGTTCATGGGGAACATGCCCGAGGTCGCGGATATGCCTCGGGTCCTATCTCAGGGGGACTACGTGTGGAGGGCAGGCATCATCCCACGCATCCTCGACTTCCTCGACGAGCATAGGATCAAGTCGACGTGGTTCGTGGTGGCCATGAACGCCGTGAACCACCCCGAGGAGGTGGCGGAGATCGTTGATCGGGGGCACGACGTGGCCATCCATGGCTGGGTGCACGAGAAGATCACAGACCTCGGCAGGGAGGAGGAGACGGAGAGGGTGCTCCGGTGTGTGCAGGCGATAGAGGACGCCACAGGGTACAGGCCTGTGGGGAACAGGACCGCCGGCGGCGAGCTGAGCCCCAACACCCTGGACATACTCGCGGAGAACGGGTTCATCTACGACAGCAGCCTCCGGGGCAGCGATATGCCGTACACGCTTCCCAACGGCCTCGTGGAGGTGCCCAGCTACTACGAGATGGATGACTTCCACCTCTTCGCAGACTATCCCTTCGGCAACTACAAGGCGCGGATGCTGTGCCCCGATACGGGCTACCAGATATGGACCAACGCTTTCGACGGCTATTACCGCTACGGGCTCTGCTGGACAAGCATGTTCCACCCCCAGATCATCGGCAAACCCGGGAACATGATGTTGCTGGAGCGTACGATAAACTACATGAAGCGCCCGGGAGTCTGGTTCGCATCGGCCCGGGAGATAGCCGAACACTGGAAAAAGGAGTAGGACATGGACGGCCTCAGGAAGATAGACTGTGTGATGCTCAGGGTTGGCGACCTTGAGGCGTCAGCCCGTTTCTACGAGGACGTCATGGGTCTAAGGAGGGCCTGGACAGACACCGAGAACAATATGATCGGTTTCCTTTTCCCCGAAAACAACTCGGAGCTGGTCATCCATATGGACCCGAGCTTGCCTAACCCTTCGCAGAGCTTCTCGGTGGACGACGTAATGGAGTTCTGCAGAAGTTACCGAGAAAAGGGGTACCATGTGCTTGTTGAGCCTTTCGAGGTCCGGTGCGGCTTGTGCGCGGTCCTCCTTGACCCCGACGGGAATAGGCTGGAGATAATTGATCTGACGAAGTTTGGTGGAGTGCCCCGGTACGGCGACTAGTCAGCCGGCGGCCTTAGACATGCAGGTAGGTTTCCGTGGGAACGATGGTTGGCTACG
>CAZTZC010000096.1:0-6128 GCA_964618045.1 uncultured Candidatus Bathyarchaeia archaeon
GTAGATCTTTACGCTGAACTAGACCTAACACTGAAGCCCACAATAGATGCACACGTCGGTACCTTCGATGCGACTTTGATCTTCTGGGCCGAAGAAACAACGTAGGAGCTATCGTGTATGTCTAAACAAACCTCTTTCCTCTTTTTTATCATCCTCATAGCATCAACCACGCCCTTACCCCGGGCAGAGGCGCTTGGGATAGGGCCCCCGTCGTTCGAACTGGACCTGCATATGGAAGGGTCAAACTCGACGACAGTGTATATAACCTCCGACGGATTAATCGGAGAGTTGATAGTAGGGAAGGAGACCCTTCCCTTCAGGATAGAGCCTTCCACGATAAACATGACAAGCGACGACGCGAACATGCCTGTGAAGATCACGTTCTACGGGAACGAGACCCTGGACCCCGGTGTCTACGAGGGTAAGGTTACCTTCCTGGCGATGACTGGCGGATTCGTCGCAGTGGGTATAAAGATCAGGGCCAAGATTAACCTGCTTGGTGAGGCTCTAGAAGTTCAGGAAGCGGAATCAGAGCCTGAACCTGGGCTTGAGATTGAACCCCGGGTTGAAGAGACGAACTATACACCCTACATCATAGGAGGAGTGGCTGGGGGCGTGGTTGTGGTGTCCCTAGCCTTGATATTACTATGGTGGAAGAGAAGATGAGTGGGAAAACCCTGGCCTTAGTACTGATCGTGCTGTTCATAGTGTCCATAGTCCCCGTCTTTGCGGATGAGGGTGCGGGAGTCAATCTCACGGTGACCATTATAGCACCCGAATATGAAACCTATGTTGGGCATGGTTTTCTCTACATAGAAGACCAAAGAGCCTACGGAAAGGCTATTCTCTTCGTCCCCCAAGACACGGCGTATCCCGTCAAACTTGATATAATCAAGGGCAGGAAAGTCGTAGCTTCTTGGGAGTGGGATATCATGAGTCATGAAACCAATACAATAGAGCGTAGAAAATATGACATTATATTTGATACCTATAAATGCAAAAACGGCGACGAGAGAAGTCTTTTAGTCGAGATCATATCATACCGCGGGAGTACGCAAAAGACATCTCGAGCATCGGCGATCGGGATAGGTGCATTTTTCTTTGGTAAAAGCACATCCCCATAAGCACATAATTCATACAAGGACCCACTAAGGTGCTCGTACGTAGAGTGTTTAGGGTTATCGACTTTGCGTACACGCAGGATATCCTGGCTCCTAAATAAAACTATAGACAGTTTTTTGATGTTTTGAGGCTTGTGGAAGCCTTATGGATAGCCTTATGAGTTCCCCATAAAATAAACCACGTGTGGTTTTATGGAGTACGGCAAACAGCAGCTAAGATTAGAAGCCTGTTAAAAAAAAGGTGCCATTAACTTTTTCGACTTATTAAAAGGTGATATTCAGATCTAAGACTGTTACGAAGTTGCTAGCATGATCATGATACGGGGAATGCTGTCAGAGCAGGAGGAAAAGATCAAGATAAGCAGCCGCCTCCTGAAGATGAAGGAGTTACATATTTTTAATGGAAGAATTTGAGTTTAATCATAGACTATACGGCTATTCGTCGTTTCTTTGAGCAACATTAACCATCAAACTAGCCATATATTGATTAACACTAATCATAGGGTCCTGGTGCAAATCCTGTTGCGCGCGCGTGTAATTGCACCAATACGTGGCTCTTTATAGGGTCATCTCTAAACGAGGAACAACCAGAATGCCCGTATACGTGCACGCATACGTACCTGTGCGCGCATCATGAGAATGCCTGTCTCAGCCTTCGCTCCTCCTCCGTGAGGGTAAGGACCACCACCACATCCACCACCATCACCACCACCTCCTGGGAACAAGAGGTATAGAGTCAGGGGTTATCAGGGGTGCAGGAGAGATAGGTGGTGGTGGAGGTAGGTGCAGGAGGGGTGGTAGGCCCCTCGGGAGGGGTGAGAGGTACATGAGAAGGTTCCTGGAGGTAGGGGCCTATGGGGGTAACAGGGGCACCGCGAGTGACTTGACGTATGTTTTCGGAGGCGTTTCTGGTACCGAGGTTTATATCGGCCTAGGTCACCCGGTGCAACTGAGGCTATATGATAATGGTTCCAAAGCAATGCGCGTCGTTTATTGGATCCATCAATGTGCGCGAGCCAGAGACCTCCTCACCCACAACCTGAAAAGGCCCGAGTTCCATGTAGACAAGGATATTGAAATTCTCAATATAACTAGAAGTGATGCGCGCGGGCGGATTAAATAATTCAGCTTTTCTGGCTCAAATGAGGCTTCAAAGCCATAAGACAACCATCACGAAACCCTAGATTCAAACCATGAATAGCCGAGCCAATACAAGAACCACACAGATACACATGAACCAGTCTTCAGAGTAAACCGATTAACACCATCCTCTAACCACCCAGCCACCCAACCTAACCCTCACGCGAAGAAGGCCACGCTCTGCCTCAGCTCAGGTCTGCCGATTCGGTAGGCAGCTATGCAGACGACGTAAGCCACCATCAACACCAGACACACATGGATAGAAGCATTCTCCAAGCCCTGCCAAGTCAGCCTCTGAAACCCGAGCCTGCTCTTCACCCTACCGATCAAGCCCTCAGCCGGAGCCCTCAACCTGTGATAGACGCACCTGAGATGCTCAGGGCCCTCCACGTCGATACGGTCCTTAACAGAGAGCACCGTATCAGGATTCACCCGTCGCTTCAACCGCCTCCACGGAACAACGTGACTCATCTTACGAGACTCCAGGAGGCTGAAAATGCTCTGGGACTCGAACTGGCTGTCCGCGGCGAGGAGCTCCACCTCCAGGTTCTCACCGAGCACCCGGGTCAGCAGCGCCTCTACGAGCTGCTTCTCGTTCACGTTCAGCGATGCCTCCACGTGGCCCAGCGGGAAGCCCTCGATGTCCACTAGGAACAGGCTCTGGTAGCCCAGCAAGAAGCCCTTCTTGCCGCGTCCCACTCGGGCATCTGGGTCTCCTAGGCCGCGTCTTGTGTTATGGGGGTCTCTGCTGCTCCAGGCGGGTATGTCTGTGCCGTCCACGCAAGCCGCCTGGATCAAGCCTGCTGCTGAGAGTGGCTGGCTGTCTCTGCGCTTCAGCGCTTCTTTGCGTAGCCAGGCTTCTATGATGCGGAAGCCTTCTGCTCCTACTCGTTTCTTCATCTGGGTGAAGTGGGCCTCTGTGGGTGTTTTGTCTCTGTAGCCGCAGGCGTGTCTGAGGCTGGGGTTTCTTCGGAGGCGTTTGACTAGGTCTTTGATGTAGGGTATCTGGAGTAGCTGTCTGAGCATGAGGGCTCGTAGGTCGGACTCGGGGTTGTACTCTACTGGTCTTCCTGGTCCTGTCGTGTGTAGGTTTGTCCAGAGGGTGGGTTGGATAGGGGTTAAATCCAGGTTCTCGAATAACTGTTTGGGAGACCCTACCTCTTTCACCTTTCCTCAAGTTGATGTGAGGTAGCTATCCCAATAAGAGTGCTGAATTATTTAATCAGCCCGCGCGCGTAGATGGACTTGACACATACACAGTCCTATATTGCACACGCGCAAAACAATAAAATAAGTCCCTAAAAAGGCTGGCCCTACCACTTCTTAACGGCTGGGTGGGGATCCCGTCTTGGTCGATGAACAAGTGATCATGGGGCCATCTTCCCTCCGCTTCTATGTTATCTGGTATGTTCATCTCTCTGTCTCCTGTTACGAGAACGTCTGAGCCTGAAGAAGCTGCCCCATGGGCGACGGGGATGTCTTTCCTTGCCTCTGTTGAGTGAGGTAACGGGGTGATGAGAACGAGCCTCTGAAATACCGTATCTTCTATTAGGTGCAAAGTGGATGAGGTGTTCTAGAATGAACGTCCCAGCGGGGCTTGGGTCTTCGCTTGAGAAAGCCTTCAGGTTCATGGAAGTCAGTCGGAATCATGGTGGGCTTTGGTCCGATTTCCTTACGTTGGCTGGGGAGAGCATCTACTGGGTTTCAGGGTACACCGGGTATGCTCTGTGTCAGGGTGGTGATGGCCTTGGGTTACTGGAGGAGGTGGCTCTAAGGATCCTTGATCATCAGGAAGGGGATGGTGGCTGGGGTTATGGGCCCGGTGTCCCGGCGGATGCTGACTCTACTTCGTGGTGCATCCTTTTCCTCTCCAAGCTTGGAATGGGCGAGGGGGTTGAGAGAGGTGCTTGTTTTCTCTTGGAGCATCAGAATATGGACGGGGGCTTCAGGACGTATTCGTCGCCTGTCTCTGTGGGACGTTACATGGGGCTGGATGGTAGTGTCTCGTTTGAGGGTTGGCAGACGTCTCAGCTGTGTGTCACGGGTGTGGCGACTCGGGCGCTTATCGATGCGGGCACATCTGAGGGCGTTGCCGATGCATTGAATTTTATTAAGGAGTCTCAGATGGAGGAGGGTTTCTGGAATCCCTATTGGTGGAATGATGCGCTTTACTCGACCTTCAATTGCATGTGGGCTCTGAAGGCGGCTGATGGGGGTGATGGGGTCTTAGGGAAGGCGTGTGACTGGATCGCTGAGACTCAGTTAGCCGACGGGAGCTGGAACGACGGCACGACTGGTGAGGGGGTGGCCTTCTCGACGGCGTTGGCTCTGAAGGGCCTCATGCTAGGGTCCAGGTCAACGGATTCGGATCGAGTCAGGAGGGGCGTCGAGTGGCTTTTAAAGCATCAGCTGGAGGATGGAAGCTGGCCCCCCTATTATCTGCTGAGGATCCCTCATCCGGCCATGAAGGAGCCGTGGAGGTATCATGCCTGGGTAAGGGATGGAAAGGCCATCGGAGCGGTAATCAAAGACCATAACCGCCTGTTCACGACAGCGACAACGTACTCGGCGCTCGCGGAGTTTTATAGATACTGTAGAGGCGAAACAAGTTAACACATGGAGGAAAGGTTGAGCGTCGCGTAGACGGAGGAACTGAGGCTAGCTTGGTGGAGGCCGTCAAGAAAGCCGTTGACGTGTTGAAGCCTAGTTCACTCTGCGTCCTGTCGAGGAAGCCCCTGATGGATGAGGACTGCCCGGAGGTGCCTGAGATAGATGTTCTCTCGGTGTGGAACAGGACGGAGGAGTATCCCCAGAGGATGACTGTTTCCACCTCCCTCGGGAGGGTGTATGTGGATGTCCTCTGGGTTCCCGTCTCGGCGATGATTGACCCATATGAAGCTGCTGGATACAGGACGCTTCCTCATCTCTTCGTCGAGTCGGAGATGGTCTGGAGCAAGCCAGGTTTTGTAGGTCCACTCATAGACGAGATCAGGGCCAACACCTATGAGAAGGCTACGTGGGAGAAGAGGCTTAGCAGCCAGCTGGCGTTCGGCGACTCGGCTCTCCAGGAGGCAAAGAGGAACCTGGGTTTCCCTCCGGGCGCGTTGTTTTTCCTTCAGACCGCCCACGCCTACTACATGATCGCCCTGGGTGACGCCATCAAAGAGAGCGTCACGAGCCTGATGACCAAGCCCATGACGAAGCTTAGACGCATGGACGCCGCGACGGACAGCGATCTGGAGGAGATTCTCTTGGCGAATCTTCACCTAGAGTTGGAGCCATCCGCTTCCATCATCGCCTTGAAGCGGGTCCACGACGCCGTGAGCGCCAGGTGTAGCCCACACCCCGTCCGGGGGATGAGTGAGAGGACGTGGGGCCACTACGAGTACTCGCTCTCCAGCCTCGAGCTCGAGTACAGGCTGGCCGTCGCGGAGGCCCTTTCGCGTAGGGGTGACTTTGCCAACGCGAATTTCTATCTGAGGTTCTGGGCATACAGCCTCGCCAGGTGCCCGGTGGTGTGCGAGGAGGCTAAGCAGGGTAAGAATCCTAACTTCTATGTCCCCTTCAGAGCCTTCGAGGAGTCCCTGATAGAGGCGTGTCCCGAGATAATCGAGCCCGTCAGCCTGATCCTCGGCGACGTCTCTCGTGGCGAGGTCGAAGAATCGTTAAGGGGCACTGCGCTCTTCAGGGAGCTCGTGGCTGAGAAAATAATGGATAAAGGGTTGACCCCGGTGTCTATAGCGAGAGAGCATGGGCCGGGGTGCTCTAGATAGTTTAGAACCAGAGCCCCGGCAGCTTCGGGATGTCTGCAACCTGCTGGTAGACGTAGTACCCGTCCACGCCGTCCTCACCATCCAGCGAAACGCC
>CAZTZC010000096.1:6228-9231 GCA_964618045.1 uncultured Candidatus Bathyarchaeia archaeon
CCTGCTGGTAGACGTAGTACCCGTCCACGCCGTCCTCACCATCCAGCGAAACGCCCACCCTTTCCTGTTCTCTGGGGCAAGCGTTGCCGTCAGGTCCGTCCTGGGCGAGCAGAGCAGGGAGACATGGCGGTGTGTTGACTCCCGCTGGCCCAAATTTTCCACCCTTGCCTGGTGTTCCTGGGGGCCCCGCTAGGCCTCCGGCTCCTTTCTGGAGCAGGTTGGTGAGCTTGGTCGTGTCTACGCCCGCGGTGTAGAAGAGTTTGACTACGCCGCCGTTTCCTCCGTCTCCGCCGTCTCCGCCGCAGCCTGCGTCTCCTCCCCTGCCTCCGTCTCCGCCCAACCCTGGGCCCTGTACGCATGTGAGGTTGGGGACGCCGAGCCAAGTCTCGCCTGTACCTGAGACCGCGGCGGAGCCCATCTGTCCGTCGCCACCGTACTGGCCTTTCCCTCCTTTGCCGCCGTCTCCCCCCTCTTGGCCTCTCAGGTCTATCTTCAGGCCGGGTCCCAGTATCTCCTTCGTCCAGATCTCTAGGATGGGGCCGTCAGACCCTTTCTCCCCTTTCCCGCCTTTACCTCCTGGTGCTCCGTCTCCACCGTCCTGGCCCTTGGGGTAGGTTCCGACGTAGTGAAGCGGATCCAACGGGGTGAAGTTGGGGGAAGCCCTGTCGATTAGGGGCAGGGGGCCATGGGAGTAGTCTGGTGTGCCGACACCGCCATTCTTGGCCTTCGTCTTGGGGTCCAGGCCCGTGTCGAGCAGCGGGAACGTTAGGTCGCCGTCGAGGTTGTAGGTGATCTCGCTGACGCCTCCGCCCAGCCGTGTGTCGATCGTGTCGGCGACTATCTTCAGTACGCGTCTGGCTCCGGGGGCTGCTCCGTGCTTCGGCACTATGACCAGTTTGTTCTCTCCGACGTTTGTGAATAGTAGGATGCGGCAGTAGATTACGTCGTCGTCGACGTAGTTTTTGCTGCTCACGTTATAAATTTCTATAGCTATCATTTCATTTCATCCTCCTTAACTGGGCGCGTCGTTGAGTTCAAGCGCCTCCCACTCTCCGTCTGAGCCGTCTGCTCCCCGGTAGTTAGTCGCCCAGTCTGTGTCTATATCATCCATTGAGTGGCCGGGTGGGCCGTCGGTGCCCCGGTACTCGTTCCGCTGGGGGCATGGGTTGCTGTGGCTTCCCTGGGCTCCCCCTGCTCCGCCGCCGCCTCGTGCGCCTGGGGTGCCGGCGTCTCCGCCTTTTCCGCCCCTGACTATGTAGGTCCAACCGTTTACGGCGGCGAGTGATGAGTCTTTCACGAAGACCTTGACGTTTCCGCCGTTTCCTCCTGCGCCCCCCGTTCCGGGTAGCCCCGCGTCTCCGCCCTTTCCGCCGTTTCCTCCGCGCCCCGGCTCCCTGGTGCATTCGTCCCCGTCGTACCATGAGTCGCTGATGGTTGATGGGGCTCCTTGCTGGCCGTTTCCGCCGTTTCCTCCGTTTCCACCCTTTCCGCCTTTTCCTCCATCCTGTCCCTTGAAGTTAATCTTGATGGCGTCGGAGTAGTTTTGTGACACTTCGTTGGCGAATATCTCCAGCGTTGGGGCGTTGAAGCCGGGGTTTCCCCTTAGCCCCGTCGTCCCGGGCCTGCCGTCCCCGCCGTTACTGGCCTGAGGGTAAGGTCCCTCCCCAGATATGGATGAGCCGTTGCTGCCGTTGGGAACCGTACCTCCCTGCGGCGGCGCAGGTGTATCCGGGTCGTATCCTGAGCGGCCGTCAAGGTCATAAGTGATCTCGGCGTGGTCCTCGATGGTGATTCGGTCAGCGGTTATCGTGAGCGTTCTGGGGGCGGTGGGATCGAAGGAGCTCCCTTGCTCCGGTAACCTTAGTACGGGTGCCAGCACGAGGGTGCTGTTGGTCTTGAACTCCAGTGTATCCGTCATCAGGACCACGTTGTCGTACCTGACGACGCCTGCGACAGTGAACGTCATCTCCTCACTTCCCTGTCAGCTCCACCAGTGGCTTGATCTCGTATTCGAGGCGGCCCCCCACGGGCATTCCTCCATAGGTTAATCCTTCAACCCATTCATCGACCATCCTCCTGGCTTCCTCGACGCTGTTCGCCTCCGCGATGGCTACGCCGCTGGGGTTCGCCGACGCTGGGAGGGTACCGAGACGCGTGTGGCGTGTGATCTCTTCCATCTCTACTATTCTGTAGACTGTGAGCCTTGCTCCCTTGGCTACGTTCTTCAGGTAGTTGAGTCCCTTTTGGAGGGCCTCGGATCTCCATGATATCTTTTCCAGGTCTTCACGGTTCAGGAGAAGGTTCCAGGTAATCAGATACTTATACCGCCCAACTTTTCGGATGGGTTGCTTAACTTTTCTGACTGACAAACAAACCAACTATTTTCACCAGACTTGATGATTTAAGTCTATCTTCTGTTTGAACAAGGGATTGATCCATTATCGTGCGCGCAGAAGCCATCAATAATATCTAGAAGTCTAAATCAGAGGCAACAAAATACTCAACATATCATTAATACGCGCAAAGACCCCTCATCTTTCATTGATTTCTAACAAGTCCTTGATTTGCCGTAAATGTGAT
Source organism: uncultured Candidatus Bathyarchaeia archaeon (assembly GCA_964618045.1). Classification (GTDB taxonomy): domain Archaea; phylum Thermoproteota; class Bathyarchaeia; order TCS64; family TCS64; genus RBG-16-57-9. The sequence continues at coordinate 8,809 of CAZTZC010000096.1, forward strand.
TGCTTAATTAGTTGAAACCTTCTGGCCCCACCTCTTTTAACGGCTGAAAAAGATCATTACAGGCGTCTTCGAGGGTTTACTTACGCAGGTTTGTGATGATGGGTTTCATGTCTGGTCAAGGGATAGACACCGAGTCTACGAGCCTCCATGTTGGTAGCCTAAAATAGATGATACTCCATAACCTTATCCTCAGTTCACACTCACACTAAGATAAGTGGAACAAAAGATGGTGGTGATTTTTATTTGAATATCTTCATCGACGATCCTCAGCCGCTACCATGATGGTGTAGGCGTCTTGGTGCGGTTTGGGTTGCTTCCGTTATGTCGTAAACATCAATAACCCTTAGAATAGCCCCTTTAAATGAATGGGGTTAAAATACCCCTGTTTACGGTTAACGCTTTTAACTGAATTACTGCCGCGCG
>CAZTZC010000097.1:0-1877 GCA_964618045.1 uncultured Candidatus Bathyarchaeia archaeon
CTAGTCTCGTTTCATCCTAGGGATGAACGCCCCCGTCGTCTTCATGTACTCGACGTAGGCGTCGCCGAACCTGAGTATAAGGTCCTGCTCCTCGGCCTTGCACATTATGAGGTACATCGGGAAGTCGATGAAGCTGAAAAGCACCAGGAACGGGGAGTTCAGCAGCAGGCCCATCGAGAACCTTAGGAAAACCTCCCCCGTGGCCTGGGGGTGCCTCACGCGCCCGTATATGCCTCCGAACATGGCCCGCCCCTTGGCCGGGGTCAGAGACTCCTCTCCAGCGTCCCTCATGCCCCTCAGCATTATGTACATGCTCGGCGCGCCTATGAGGAGCCCCAGCGCCTTGGACACGTTCCATCCCCATGGAAACGTCCGGGGCAGAGGCACGGGGAGAGGGTGATAGAAGTAGACGACGTACCCCGCCGCCGCCAGGAACTCGAAGAGCATCGCCGCCTGGCGGTACCTCGCGCACAGGGCGTAGGCCTCGTCGCCCATGACCTTGGCGAGGCCCGCGGGGGCCACGCTCATCACGTAGAAGTAGAGGAAGAGGATCGAGGAGTATACCATGAGTCCCAGATTCAGCCAAGGGATCACCGGTTCCACCGTGTCTGAATCGGTGACTCAGATTAAAAAAAGGTGGGTCACAGACCGGGGAACCCTTCAGGGGGTCTCCTGTGCCTCGTCGCCTGCTCGTAGCCGTAGGCTACCTCAATGAGTGTGTGCTCACTGAACAGTCTACCAACCAACTGTAGACCTGCGGGCAGGTCGCCGTGGGTGAACCCCATGGGTACGGTGAGGCCAGGTAGCCCCGTGTGGGGCGGTATCTTCTGGCTGTTGTCGCCGTGGGGGCTCTCCATGTCCCCGATGAGTCTCGGCGGGTTGCTCCACGTGGGGTAAACCATGGCGTCGACACCCGCCTCGTCCATGGCGCCTACCACCGCCTCCCGCAGTCTGATGTTCTTGGGCTCGGTGTAGAGGTCGCCGCAGGTCGGCTCAGGCGCCTCAAGCATGTTACTAAGCCTCTCGGCGATGTAGTCGCTGTAGAGGCCGCTGTCCACGATGGACTTCAGCGTCCTGTGGGGTGGGTCTCTCAGGGTCGCCAGGTAGCTCTCCAGGTCGCGGCGGAAGGTTCTGCACCAGATGTCCTCGGTGAGGTCGTCGAAGCCGGGGATCATGATGGGGTCCACCACCTCTGCGCCGCCGCTGTCCAAGTCGTCTATCGCCTTATCGAAGACCTTGAGGACCTCAGGGTCGGTCGTCGGCTGGTCAGTGTAGTGCCTGAACACGCCGATCCGTTTCCCCTTTAACCCGTCTGAGTCCAGATACTCGGTGTAGCTCCCCGGGGTCTTCCCTACGCTGAGCTTCGTGATCGGGTCTGCTGGGTCGTGTCCAGCGATTACGTCGAGCACACGCGCGGCGTCCTCGACGGTCCTGCACATGGGGCCGCCGACATCGTTCCTGAGGTATAGGGGTACGATGCCGTCGCGGCTGGTGAGGCCCATGGTGCTCCTTATCCCGACGAGGCAGCAGTGGCTGCTGGGTCCCCTGATGCTGTTCCCTGTGTCGGTGCCGAGTCCCACGAGGCCTAGGTTGGCGGCGACGGCGGCCGCGGTGCCTCCGCTGCTCCCAGCGGGGACGCGCTCAAGGTCGTACGGGTTCCTCGTGGTGCCCGCGATGCTGCTCACCGTCTGGTATGGGCTGAACGCCCACTCCGCCATGTTGGTTTTCCCTAGGACCACCGCCCCCGCCTCCCTCAGCTTACGCACCTGGTAGGCATCGTCCGGGGGCAGGCTTTCCTTCATGGCGAGGCTCCCCGCCGCCGTCTGAAGGTCTTGGGTGTCATAGTTATCCTTGACGACCACCGGCACCCCATGTAA
>CAZTZC010000097.1:1977-9211 GCA_964618045.1 uncultured Candidatus Bathyarchaeia archaeon
AGTGATAAGATTATGGCTGGGCTTCATCGACGGCTATCTCAGCTGGCTCCGGGTCCCTGATGAACAGGAAGCTTAGGGCGATGACGGGGAACATGCTGAGCCAGTAGATGGTGATGTTCAGGGTGTGGGAGACGTTGTCGTATATCCAGCCGCCGGCTATCTGGCCTATGGACACGGCGACTAGGAAGAAGAAGTCCTTGGACCCCGAGGCCTTACCCCTGTGCTCGGGCGGGATCATGTCGGCGTACATGGCTGAGAACGAGGTCCACATGACGACGTTGAGTAACCCAATTATCGGCGTTAAGAGGATGAGTCGAGTGAAGTCGGCGTCGTACACGAAGGGTATGACGAGGATGACGAGCGCCATGCCGAAGAGGATGGGCTTCCTCCTCCCGTACTTGTCCACGATCCTGCCCACGGGCAAAGCGAATATTATCAGGAAGACGCCGATCAGGCTCCCGATGTAGGAGAGCTGCACGTTGGTTATCCCCAGCTCGTCCACGAAGAAGTAGATGAACACGACGTTCATCATGACGTTGGGGACGGTCTGAAGCAGATCTATCGCCAGCAGAGCCTTGACCGAGGCGGACATGCTGCTCCACACGCTCAGCCCCTCGACGAAGACCTTGGCGCCTGCGAACGATTGAACCACCTCCCTCGCGTCCACGGGCTTCGAGTCGCTCATGGTCTCCTGTAGACGGGTCCGTAGGAGCGAGGCCGTGACGAACGCGAGGGAGACGGCCATGAAGCTCATCCGCACCGATGCCATCAGCCCATAACGCGTCAGAAGGAACCCCGCGATGAGTGGGGAGGGGGTCGTCGAGGCCCTGGTGATGAGGTTCACGAGGCTGTACCCTGTTCCCCGCTTGTCCTCGGGCAGGGAGTCCATGACTAAGGCGTTGTGGCTGGGGGTGTATATCATGCAGAGGCTGCATAGGGCGGCTCCCAGCATCACTGCCTGCCAGTTGGGGGCGAAGGCGTAGACGAGGTAGCAGACGCCGGCCATGAACGTCATGGTCACTATGATCTGTTTCCTTCCGTACTTGTCAGCGATGTAGCCGCCCGGGAACTTGACCAAGGCCTCGGTTACGGTGGCGACGGCTCCGATGAGGCCCAGCGTGGACGCTGTGCCCCCCAGCTCCCTGATGTAGAGGGGGTAGTAGGTGAACGCCATCTCCCTTGTGAAGTCGATGAGGAGCCACCCTATGAGGATGAGGAGGAAGTTGCCCCTGATGAAGCGGGTGTCGCTGATGAGCCTGGACGCGAAGCCCTGGCCTCTGCCGTCCTCACCCCCACCAGCACCCATATCGCTAACGATATTAAACGTATATTTAATATTTACTAACGAATCGTTACCCGGCTTCCCCAAGGCACAGCAACCTGTGCTCCAGCCGACTAGACAGGGGTTCCAAGTTGAAGCGTCGAGCAGCTGTCACGGTGCTGGGGGCCATCGGGACCCTCACGGCCGTGGTGGCTGCGCCGGGCAGCGTCCTCGGCGGCTGGATGTGGGACACGATAAGCCCCCAGCTTCCCTTCCAGCTCGGTATGGCGGTGGGGCTGGTCTCCGCCACCCTGTTCTGGCTCAGGGTCAAGGAGCCGAGGGAGGAGGAGAAGCTAGGGGTCCAGAAGCCCGCTATCTGACCCTCTTCCAGTGTAGACTGTTTCCCCGTAGCGTTATCTCCACCATTTCTGACTCGTGTAGGTGGCTCAGGTACGCCATCACCGTGGTGTGTATTAGGTAGTACTGCTGGACGACGTTCAGGTCCAGGCCGTACATGGTGCAGAGTTCTCTCTGCAGCTCCTCGGCGGTCTTCTCCTCCCCTAGAAGCGATAGTAGGTCTGCGATAATGGTCCTCACGGTCTCTAGGTTCCTGTCCACCAGCGGTGTGATGTCGTCGACGGGCTTGGTGTGGCTGGGCACGAAGAGGCTGTGACCCGTCTCGCTGAGCCTCTCCAGGGTGGCGAGGTGGCTGCCCACGTCCTGGACCACGGGGACCCGGTACTTGTCTATGACGCGCCCCGAGAACACGGTGTCGGCGCAGAAGAGGACGTCCTCCACGAGGACGCCCACCTGGTTGAGGCTGTGGCCCTGCAGCGGCACGACCTCCAGCTCCACACCTTCGATGGTGACGCTGCCAGGCTCCAGGATGTGGTGGACGGGGGACGGCTTGGCGAGCACGAACTTGTTCCTCAGGTTCTTGATTGGTGCGGCGCCGTGGAACAGGTAAAGGGGCTCCAGGATGGGGTTCTGGATTATCCCTGACTCCACGGATGAAGCGTAAACGGTGGCCCCGGTGTTGCGGACCAGGTAGTCGTTGCCTCCGAAGTGGTCGGCGTGGCTATGGGTGTTTATTATAGCCGTGGGTTCAAGGCCCTGCTCCTCGAGAACCCGTTTTATACTGCGGCCGGAGTCCCTGTCGAGCCCCGTGTCTATGACGATAACCTTGCCGCCGCGGCGTACGACGCCCACGTTGACCGCCCCCGGGATGTAGCCCACGTTCTCCGTGACGAACTCTAGCTCCATGGAACCACCTGTACCCAGAAGAATCCGTGTCACGCCTGTTATGTGTTACGAGGAACAACTATAGGGTGGAGAAGAAGGCCTTGAGCCTTTCCTGCATCTCCTCGCCCATGCCGTAGGTGTTGTGGCCCACCCCGGGGAATAGCTCCAGCTTGACCTCGGCTCCAGCGGCCCTCAGCGCCTCCGCGAGGGCCACGGCGTTGGCGTCGGGCAGCACGTTGTCGTCCACCGCACCATGGTAGATGGCGGTCTTGGGGAGGGGTGTCCCCTTCCTGAGCCTCCGTAGCCGGGGCAGGGGGTCAGAGGCGGCCAGCCTCTCCACAGCCTCGTCGTCTGGCATGTCTGGGGGCAGCCCGTAGGCGACCAGCTGCTGGTCCTTGAACTTGTGGTCCCTTATGATGGACTCGATGCTGCTCACCGCCTGCATGACGGCCACCTGCTTCACCCGCCCCATCATGGGGCCGAGGACGCTGTTCCATATGAGTAGGCCGCCGAGGCCTCCGCCCATCAACCCGATACGCTTGGGGTCTACGTGTGGTGAGGCTGCGAGGGCGTCGAGGAGGGCGCCGTTGGCCTTGACGCTGCACGGGTTGCCCCAGTGGTTGCCGCAGGCGTGGCTGCCGGCGATGGCCACGTTGTTGCTCATCACCGCCTTGAGGAACGCCGTCTTGCGGTCCTCCTCCAGCCAGTCGGCGGTGTCCATCTTGACGTAGCCCCTGTTGCCGTGGTGGTGTATGACCACGGCCGTGGGCGCGTCCGCCTTGAAGGTCTCGGGGGTCCAGAGGTAGCACCAGTCTCCCCCTGCCTCGAAGAAGACCTGTTGCTCGCCTTCTCTCAGTGTCGGGATGTCATTCATGTAATCACGTCTACTACTCTAATGAGTCTAGTAAAAGAAAATTGCCACATCGCCGCCGTCGGCGAAAGAGTTCAAGGGTACTCGGGTTAGCCCTGCTCTACCTCCTCAAGTTCATGTAGCCCCCGCACCACGGGTCTAAAGATTTAACGTCCATGCAGCCTAGTAATGGACATGGAGGCTATTGATTTCGGGGTCCAGATAGAGCCCCAGTACGGCTTCACCTACGAGCAAATCAGGATGGTAGCGTCGGAGGCCGAGCGCCTCGGCTTCGAGTCCATCTGGGTCTCGGACCACTTCTTCATGACCGACGACTCCCTGGACCTCAACTGCCTGGAGTGCTGGACGGTTCTCACCGCGTTGGCGCGAGACACGAAAAAGCTTAGGCTGGGGGCCATGGTAGCCTCCCAGAGCTACAGGAACCCGGCTCTGTCGGCAAACATGGCGGCGAGCGTCGACCACGTCTCAGGGGGGAGACTCAACTACGGGATAGGCGCCGGCTGGAAGGAGGTCGAGTACAACGCCTACGGCTACAGGTTCCCGGGGCCTGGAATTAGGATCAGGCAGCTGGACGAAGCGGTGGAGATCGCTAGACGGATGTGGACGCAACCCAAGGCCACCTACAAGGGAAAGTACTACAGTGTCAAGGACGCCATCTGCATGCCTAAGCCGGTCCAGAAGCCGCTGCCCATATGGATCGGGGGGACAGGCACCAGAACGCTGCGGGTGGCCGCTAAACACGCCGACGCCGTGAACTTCGCCTGGAGCCACCCTCCAGAGTTCTTCGAGGAAAGATTCAGGGTGTTGAGGCGTCACTGCGATGAGATTGGCAGAGACTTCGACGGGATAAGGAAGTCCGCTGGTCTGATGATGAGGCTGGTGGACGACCCGGAGGCCGCGGAGCCGGCGAGGGACGAGCGCTACCTGAGGTACCTCAGCAGGCAGAGACCAGTCATGGTGATAACGCCTGAAGAGCTGGCTAAGAGGATCAAATGTTACATGGATGTCGGTGTGACTCACTTCATCCTCCGGTTCCACTTCGGAGATGAGATCAGGAACATGAGGATGTTCATGGACAGGGTGGCTAAGCGACTATAGTATCGACGACAGACGATCGAAGCCCTCAGTAGGTCGAGATGTGTCTTATGCGTTCATCTCCGACTCGGTTCATGAGCACCCGGTCCGCGGTGTAGACGGGGATCTCCCTGATCTGCCCCAGCGAGATGTAGGCCGAGTCGTAGACTGAGATGCCGTGCCTCAACGAGTTCTCCACGCATGCGTACGCCAGATCCCCCTCCAGCGGGGCCAGCCAGAGGCTGTACTTGTCCAGGGCTTCGACGATCTCCTTGAGCCGTCTCTCCCCGAGGCCGGGGCTGTACCTTAGGGCGTTGAGCACCTCATAGGGGAGGAGGTCCGGGGAGGCTATGTCTATGGTCCTGTCGACGTAGTCGTCCCTGAGCCTGAGGGCGGCGTCGGTGTGCTCCTCCTCGACGAACCACTTGACGACGACTGAGGCGTCGGCGACTACTAGCGCCTCTCCCGCCACCTGCGTATCTCCTCCGTGCTGTCCCAGCCGGGGCTGGGAGTCCTCACCGAGTCGGTGATCCTCGCCGCCTCTCTGAGGTCCCGGGGGTCCACGCGGGGGCGGCGCTCCTCCTCGCTGATCTTGTCTGTGATGGCCTCCCTGATGACCTGGCTCCAGTTGATGTGGGGGAGCCTCTTCATCCTGCGACGGGTGTCGTCGTCTATCCGGGCCGAGACTACATCAGTCATACTAATAAGTAATACAATATTCTGTAATAAAAGTAATACGGCTCAGTGGCTTGAGGGGGCATGGCCCCATAAAAATCCTGTCGCCAATACGAAACCGGTAGCCCGGGCGAGATTCGGACTCCCGTCGAGCGATGGTCGTATATGCGGTATTATGTTCAAGGGCACCAGTCTAAATTTTGGACGGCCGAACAACACTTTTTTCAACTCAAAATAACTCAATGAACACGAAGCACCATGACCTACATATGGGAGAGAATTGACAGCCCCTCGGAGGAGGTTCTCGGGGCATATGCACAGGATCCAGAGACGCTCCTCGCCGTGCGCGCCTGGGAGGTCGATGAAAGCCCCACCGACCTCGGCTACAGAGTGAAGATCGATTGGCCGAAGCTCCCACAAAACTGGCGGCTCGGGCAAGTGGCGGGGGTGGCTGTGGACCAGAGAGGACGCTACTATGTTTACCACAGGGGGAACGAGGCGCCCCCGCTCATCTGTTTCGACAGGGAAGGCGAGTATCTTCACTCCTGGGGCGAAGGCGCATACGTCCGACCCCATATGGTGAAATGCGACGCCGATGACAACGTCTGGCTGATAGACGATAACGGGCACGTTCTCTACCTATGCTCGCCTGAGGGAGAACTGCTGACGAGTCTAGGCACGAAGGGGGTGCCAGGCGAGGATGGGAGCCACTTCGACAAACCCACGGACATCGCCTTCGGCTTGGACGGAGGGTTCTACGTCTCCGATGGATATGGGAACAAACGCGTCTCCAGGTTCGACGAGGGCCTCAGATTTATCGGTCAGTGGGGCTCCGAGGGGGTGGGAGAAGGCCAGTTCGTCCTTCCCCACGCGGTGACGACGGACGATGAGGGGCTTGTATACGTAGCGGATCGGAACAGGTGGCGCGTCCAGATATTCAGCCCCGACGGCGGTTTCCTGAGGCAGTGGACGCACATGGGGAAGCCCTTCGGGATCGTCTACGCGGGCGATGGATACCTATACGTGTGCGACGGGACGAACGCCAGAGTCACGAAGGTGGAGAGATCGGGGAGGATCGTAGGGTTTTTCGGCGCCCCAGGGAGCGACGCCGGGCAGGTCTCGACGGCACACGACATAGCTGTAGCACCTAACGGCGACATACTACTGGCGCACTTGGATGGGAGGGCTCAACTCTTCTCCCGAGAGTGACAGCGTACAGATTAGGATGTCACAATTCTGTATAGAGGAACTGGCGCGGGAATATGAGAAGGGGGACTCGGATTAGTAGAAGCCCAGGGGAGATTCGAACCCGCGTCGGAGGGTTATACGTAGGCGTTCTTGGCTGACCTGTGTTCTGACGCGTGATTTGATGGTGTTATCTTAGTCCTTTTTCTAGGAAATCGTGGTAGCGCTCGACGTCCTCTCTTGGGAATGGGTTCACCAGGGTGATCTCTTTGACCTTGTGGAGCTCCTCGTCGAGGGAGAAGACGACGGTTGACCTGAGGCTTCTGGCGAGGGAGACGAGGTAGCCGTCCCAAGACTCGATGAGGTATGTGGAGGCGTAGTCCAGGGCGTCCCAGGCCGTCTGGGGTGAGACGTGGCCATAGAGGGCGGGTGAGCCCGTCCTCAGGATGCCGCCCAAGACTTTCTTCACGGTCATCCTGGGGGCCCGCAGGTATCTGGTGGCGACGTGGTAGGCTCCTATTATTGCTGTGACGGGTATGGCCGCCCTCTTCTTCCCGGTGAGGACGTCGGCGATGAATGTCGTGCTCTGCTCCTTCAGGGGGTTCTCGAAGCACGTGGGGACGAGTATGCCCACATCGACGACGCCGTCAGGATAGGCCGAGCTTTCTCCGGGCGTAGTCACTGCTCATCCACTTCCAGCTCTCATCGGGCTCCTCGGTGAATGCCTGTGATTTGAGGCTTCTCGTGAGGTCCTCCCATTCCTGGACTTTCTTCTTGATGTCGTTGGAGACGGGCTCGATGATGGCCCGGGATCCGTCCAGCCTTATGGTTACCTCTCCTCCTCCCTTGAGGCCCAGGGCCTCCCGGAGGTGCGCGGGAAGGACTAGCCTGCCCTGTTTATCGATGGACGTGGCGTCTTCCATTTG
>CAZTZC010000098.1:0-9175 GCA_964618045.1 uncultured Candidatus Bathyarchaeia archaeon
GGCGCGTGGAGGAGCCCGTCGAGGTCAAGCTGAGGTTCACGTCCTCGACTATGTGTGACACGGTGTCGCTGATTCCCAGCTTCAAGCGTGTGGACGGCCGCACAATGAGGGGCGAGTATGTTGACTACCAGACGGCTATGAACGCGCTCCGGGCGGGAATCTACCTCGGGGGAGCCGCCGAGAGAAGGTAGCTTGTTTCATCACCTTTTTTAACCGTGGCTGCGCGAGAACACTAGGAATGTCAGGCCTGTCCAGAAAATACGTATTACCGGCGATCGTGGTGTTGCTCGTTGGCGCAGCCGCTTCATACATGTACTTCAGCCGCGGGAACGACTCGGTGACGAATGAGGAAGGCATCAACACGGGCTACCTGGTGACGGACGTCATGATACCTTTGCTGGACGGCGATACGGTAAGGTTCAGCGATTATGATGGCGAGTTGCTGGTGGTGGACTTCATGGCGCCTTGGTGCGCGCCATGCAGGGAACAGTTCAAGGTGCTGAAGGAGCTGAACGAGCACCCGAACGTCGAGATAATCACCATCAACATAGATTCAAGGTACAACAGCAGCGCCCTCAGACAGTTTGCTGAGGATGAGGGGATTACTTGGAGCCTCGGCAGCTCCCCCATGGCTGGCGGGGTCTACCAGATCAACGCCATCCCCACCATACTGTTCGTGGACGAGGAGGGTGTCATCCGTTACAGGGGATTCTTCACGACCCTAAACCAATTTGAGCAGCTTCTGCAGAGTTTTGGCTGATGGACATGGAGTTGGCTAGCCTAGGCGTAGCTTTCACCGCCGGGATGCTCGCCGTGCTGGCGCCCTGCGCGCTGCCCATGCTTCCGTCTTACGTCGCTTACTACATGAACCTCGACGAGGACGAGAGGAGCCTCGGAGCGTCCCTCGGCTTCGCGTTCACCGTCGTCGCAGGGTTCCTCGTCGTCTTCATGGTCATCGGGCTCCTCCCCTCGTTCGCGTTGAACCAGGTATCGTCGAGGCTCGAATACGTTGCGCCGTTCATCGGGGCGCTGCTGGTGTTAATCGGCTTGACGTCTGGGCTCAGCGACGTCTTCGACAGGATGCCGGCTGTCAACGTCTCGGCGCCCCAGAGGGCAGGCTACAGAAGCTTCTTCCTTTACGGCGCAGGCTACGGAGCGGCGTCCCTCGCATGCAGCCTACCCGTCTTCATGCTGCTGGTTCTCCAGTCATCGACAGCGGGCGGCCCCTTAGGCGTCTTCACGGCTTTCCTAGCGTACGGGCTCGGCGCCTCAGCCGTGATAGTGCCTCTCACGCTAGCCCTGACCTACTCAAAGGACTACGTGCATCAGCGGCTCGTCTGGCTGCTTCCAAGGATCAAGAGGATAAACGCGGCGATGCTGATCCTGGTGGGGCTGTACATGATTATCAGCTATTTCATCTAATGGCCTTGAACTCGTCCTTGTTTAACTCGATGAACTGCTGGATCAGGTTCCTCACCATCTCCTGGTTATCCTGGGCCTTCATCCTGGATAGAACGGTGTCCAGCGTGGCGTCTATGATGTCCCTCTGGAGCGCCAACGCAAGCACCAGGAACCTGCCGTCGTCCTCGCCAACTGCCTCGTACATCGTCTCCAGCATCTCTCGGTAAGTCTGGATGAACGGCGATTCACCGGGCTCCTCATCGACCACTCTTATGACCGAGATTGATGTGCTCGACGTAGGTGTTAAAACTATTGTCTAGACACGAGGATGCCCATTTTTATTATCAGCAGGGCGTAGACTGTATCAACCCTTTTCCTCTGCAGGTATCTCCCGGGGAACAGCTGATCCCCTTTTTTATACCTTGACATACGATCACAAAGTATGTCTTCCCACAGTGGCTCGCTTCTCATGAGACGAGAGAAGAGCAACGCGGCACGTCCCGTTCTGCCCAAGGTGGACTACCACTGCCACATCAGCATCACAGAGTACAGCGACCCCGCCAACCCCACCGTAGTAACCGTCAGCCTGGAGGAGTTTCAGGCCGACCTGCAGGAGGCGGGCATCGACAAGGCCGTGGTCCTCAGCGACCGACGCACGAGCCCCGAGCAGGTCTCCGCCTTCGTGGCGCAGGACCCGGGGCGCTTCATAGGCTTCGGGTACGTGAACCCCACGAGGAACGGCGCCGCGGAGGAGGTGCTCAGGCAGAGGAGCGAGCTGGGGCTCCACGGACTGAAGCTGTACCCGTGCAGCGACGGCTACGCGCCTGACGACACCCACGCCTTCGAGGTCTACGAGGCAGCCTCGGGCATGGGGATGCCTGTGATGTTCCACCACGCCGGGATGCCCGACTCCTACGACTACCTGAAGCACACGGACCCGGCTCAGATCGACGTGGTGGCCCAGTGCTTCCCGGAGCTGAAGATAGTTCTCGCCCACCTAGGCTACCCCCGCGTCGAGGAGACCCTCTACGTCTGCAGGAAGCATAGGAACGTCTGGTGCGACATAAGCTGGCCCTACGGCGACGTCAACCACCCTAGCTACCTCTACATGCTTTGGAGGGACCTCCTGGTGGCGCTGAACCTCGGCGTCATAGACAGGATGGTTTTCGGCACAGACTACCCCGGCGTCAGGCAGAGGCCCTACGTGAACATGCTCATGAACCTGAACAGATACGCCACACACGAGGACCTGAGGATACCGCTGGACAAGATATCCGGGATGCTGGACAGGAACGTCCAGCCCCTACTTCCTTAGACAGCCCTCGACGACGTAGGGGATCTCCTCCACGAGGTCCTCAGGCAGCAGGTGGTATCCCTTCTGCTCGTATACCCTGTCGCCGGCGGCGCCGTTGATGAACGCCGACGCGCACGCCGCGTGGAAGGGCTCGGCGCCCATGGCTATGTAGCCACCGGTCAGGCCTGTAAGGACGTCACCGGTGCCCCCGACTGTCATGCCCGGGTTGCCGGTCCAGTTGTACCTCGTGACCCTCCCGTCGCTCACCACGTCAACGCTGCCCTTCAGAAGCACCACGGCGCCCAGCTTCTTCGCTGCCTTCTCCACTACCGCCCCCTTCTCCCTGAAACCTCCCTCAGCCCTCTTCCCGATGAGTATCTCGAACTCCCTGCCGTGGGGGGTGAACACCAGCGGAGCCTCTATCCTGGGCTTCGTCTGGGCGTACGCCTTGAGGCCGTCGGCGTCGACCACCATGGGGAGACCCTTCTCCTGGATGACCTCGTGTAGCTGCGTGTAGGCTTCGACGGTCTTCTCGTGCAGGCCCAGACCCGGCCCCACGGCCACCGCGTCCACCCTGTCGAGGAAAGGCTTGACCATCTCCAGGTTCTTCGGGGTGAGTCGTTTCCCGTCGAGCTTCACCGTTATGAGGCTGGGGCTGAACCCGGCCACCGCCCCTGCGGCCGTCTCTGGGACAGCCGCGTAGACGAGGTCACACCCGGCGGCGTACGCGGCCATGGCGGTGAGGGCGGGGGCCCCCGAGTAGGTCTCGCTGCCCCCTACCACGAGTAGGGTGCCGTGCATGCCCTTGTGGCTGTCAGGTTTCCTCTTGGGGTGGACCATGGCCACGTCTCCCGGCCCGGTGTAGAGCTCCGCCTCCGGTGGGATGCCTATGGGGGCGACCACTAGCTCCCCCGCCTCCCTGGGCTTCTTCATGTACCCCTTCTTGAGCTTATGGAAGGTGACGGTGAGGTCGGCCTGCACGCACTCCCCGTGGACGTCCCCGGTGTCGGCGACCAGCCCAGTCGGTACGTCTATGGCTATCCTGTACGCCTCGGCGCCGTTCATAGCCTGGACCATCTGTAGATACGGTGGCCGCAGGGCCCCCTGCATGCTTGTCCCTATCAAACCATCAACGATGGCGTCGGCCTTTATCTCTGGTATGAGGGACGAGTCCTTGACGACGGTGATGGCGACGCTGGAGCTCATGTTCCTGACAGCCTCGTAGTTGACGCGGGTGTTCTCCAGCTTGATGCCCGCTGGGTCTCCGAGGACGATCACATCTACGCCGTAGCCCATGCCCGCGAGGTGGCGGGCGGCCACGAAGCCGTCGCCGCCGTTGCCGCTGAGCCCCGACACGACGACCACCTTGGAGCCAGGTTTGAGGCGCTTCGCCGTCTCGTCTGCCACGGATTTTCCCGCCGCCTCCATGAGCATCTGCGTAGAGACGCCGAGGTACTCGGAGTTCATCTCCACGGCGATCATCTCGGAGACGGTGAGGCACTCGCCCAATATCACCATAAACTATCACCTACCGTTCTTTACTACTGTCTCTACGATCTAAGATATTATATTTAGTCTCAGACTATAGGATAACTATGAAAATTCTATTCATCGCCGGAAGATGGGCCCAGAACATAGAAGAATCAAAGAACTACCAGACGCTGGCGGAGAAGGCCGAGGTCGATCTGACGAGCGAAACAGATCAGGGTGTCCTGGCCGCGAAGGCCGAGGACGTGGAAGTCATCATCACGGGGGCTCCCGTGTCCGCAGAGATGATCAACCGGGCGAAGCGGCTCAAGATGATCCAGACGACGAGCGTCGGGTACGACCGCATAGACGTGGACGCCGCGGCCGCCAACGGGGTCATCATCTGCAACGTAGCGGAGGCGAACGCGAACAGCGTGGCCGAGCTGGTTTTCGGACTCATACTGGACGTGGCGAGGAGGATATCTGCTCACGATCGTCTGCTCAGGGACGGGGGATGGGCCAGGTACCACATCGAGAGGCAGGTAGAGATACGTGGGAGCACCCTGGGCATCATCGGCCTCGGAGCCATAGGGAGCCGGGTGGCCCAGATTGGAAGAAACGCGTTCAACATGAGGATACTCGCGTGCGATCCCTACATCATACCCGATCGAGCCGAGCAGTTCGGGGGCAGGCTCGTGGACATGGAGACCCTGCTGAAGGAGTCCGACGTGGTGACGACGCATACACCCCTGAACGAGGAGACGAGGCACCTCATAAGCGAACACGAACTCAGCCTCATGAAGCCCACGGCCATACTAATCAACACTTCTAGGGGGCCGGTGGTGGACGAGAAAGCCCTCATCAAGGCGTTGAAGCAGGGAAGGATAAGCGGCGCAGGCCTCGACGTCTTCGAGACCGAGCCCCTAGAGAAGGACAGCCCCCTCAGGAGCCTCGACAACGTCGTGATGACCCCCCACATAGGCTCGACCCCCGGGGCCCTCAGCTACATGCTCGAGGTCGCCATCGACAACGTGGTACGGGTTGTGGAGGGGAAAGAGCCTTTCAGGATCAAGACTCCTGACACCTACTATACAAGCGAGAAATGGGGGAAATAGCCCCCTCCCTTTTTCCACGAGTTCCTCAGTTTCTCGGAAAGAGGGGCCTGTAGTCTGAGGCTTTCATCAGGAGCCCCCGCTGTTCCTCCAGCTCCATGGGGCTGAAGTATTCGGCTACCTCGATCTGCATCCTCGCTATCCCCATGTCAGACGAGGAGGCGGCCGTCGTCACAGGCTGCGAGAGGGTGAACCTGAGAGCCTCCTCGATCTCATCGCGGGTGGTGAAGGGCTGATACCATGTGTTCCGGGTCCTCTCCTCCGTGGGGTAGGGCCCCTTGGCTATGGATTTCATGGCTATCACCCCGATGTTCCTCTCCTTGGCCTTCTCGAGGACGGGCTCGTAGTCGTTCCGTGGCTCAGGGTGTGCGTGGAGGACGTAGTTCACTGGGAGGAGAACCGTGTCGAAGTCGTAGAGTTCGAAGGCCTTGAGGATGTTCACGGGGTCGTGACTCGTGATCCCTATGTGGTTGATCAGCCCCTCCTCCTTCGCATCCTTGAACGCCTGAAGAGCCCCATCCTTCCCCACGACCGTCGCCAGGTCCCCGGGGGTGTCGAGGCCGTGGAACTGGTAGAGGTCGAAATAGTCGGTCTGCAGGCGTTTAAGGCTCCGCCGCAGCTCCTCCGCTGCCTCCTTCTTGGTCCTCTTCCCGGTCTTGCAGCCGAGGAAGAGGTCGTCCCGGTACTCCTTCACCCATTTGCCGAGCTTCACCTCGGCGTCACCGTAGGTGGGGGCGACGTCGATGTGGTTCACGCCGCTGTCCAGGGCGTGTTTCACGAAGGCGTCTCCCTTCTCCTGCTCTACTGGGTAGATGAAGACGGCGCCTCCTAGAGTGACGATGGAGCTCCTGTGGTTTGTCTTGCCTAGTACTCTTCGTTCCATCAGGGTTTACTATGGACGTGATTTTTAATAAACTCTGCGTGCATCCTCGAGAATCCTGTTTTATACTCTTTACTACGATAGTGTTATGGGAATCGTTTTGGTGATCATAGGAGATGGAGCCCTCAGGGAGCTGGGGGCCAAGATATTGGAGGCCGCGGGGACCCCCGGTGAGGAGGCCGCATGGGTCTCTGACTGCCTCGTGCTATCTAATCTGAAAGGGGTTGACTCCCACGGAGTCCAGCAGATACCGGGATACGTGAAGGCGATAGAGGAGGGCTTCCTCAAACCGGGGGCCAAGGCCACGCTGCTGGAGGAGAAGGCGGCGACGAGTTTCTACGACGGGAACTGGGGCTACGGCTACTCCATCGCCCGGGAGGTGATGGCGGCGACGATTGAGAAGGCGAGAACAGCTGGGGCTGCCTTCTCCGGCGTAAGGAACGTCCACCACATAGGCCGCGTCGGCAAGTGGGCCGAGCTCGCCCTCGACGAAGACATGATAGGCATAGCAAGTCAGCCGGGCGGGGTCTACATCGCCCCCTGGGGGGGCGTCGAGAGGAAGCTCCCCATAGCCCCCATAGCGTTCGCGGCGCCCACAGGGAAGTACTTCCCCATCGTGGTCGACATGTCCCTTGGCCCCATTGCCGGTGGACGCACCGCCATACTCGCCCAGCGGGGCATGAGGGTCCCCCTGGGCTGGTACATAGACGACGACGGGAAGACCCACAACGACCCCAAGATATTCAACGAGGGAAAGGGGGCCCAGCTCCCCCTGGGGCAGCCCGGGCTCGGGTACAAGGGGATGGCCCTATCCATGATGATAAACATCCTCGCGGGCCCTCTGCTGGGCCACGTAGTCACACAGGCTCAGGCCTTCAAGAGGTGCGGGGTCTTCCTCGCCGCCATCGATCCTGAGGCTTTCACGCCGCTGGAGACCTTCAGGGAGGGAATGGACGCCCTCATCTCCGACATGAAGTCCTCCCGCCTCGCGGAGGGCTTCGACGAGATAACCGTCCCCGGGGAGCCCGAGTGGAGGACTATGGAGAGGCGCCTCAAGGAGGGCATCTACCTTGACGACAAGATATACGGGAGGATACTGGACACCGCCAAGAGACTGGGCGTCAGCACCGTGGGATACGAGGGAAAACCCGGGAAGGAGAGCGCCGTCCACCCGAGCTATACCCTGAAGGACATGTACAGGTGAATCCCGGGTAGCCCGGGAAAATCTCCCTTTCTTCTTCTTGTAAGCCTTAAATGGTCATCCGCGTCAGCTATGGGTGATGTTACATGAGTGGATTGTCTGAGGAGGAGATACTGGAGGGGCTAAGGGAGATAGATACCCCCACCATCTCGAATGTCGTCGCTACCTACCCCAAGTCCGAGGCATGTCTAAAGCTCTACGACGCCTGGTACGGCGGGTGGTACACCGACACCACCGTCAGGTGCGTCTACCCGGAGATGAAGCCGGTAGTCGGCTACGTGGCGACGGTGGTGTTCTGCGAGGCGTCTGAGAAGTACACGGGTGTGGGCCGCTGGGTGCTCCCCGAGCACATCGACTCCACCGATAAACCCGTGGTCCTGGTGGCGGAGCAGCAGTTCCCCCCGGAGCTGGCTAACAGGGTGGGCCTATTCGGCGAGATGATGACCACCAGGTACAAGGCCCTGGGTGTGGCGGCTGTGGTTACCAATGGCCCCATGAGGGACATCGACGCCATCAAGCCGCTGGGGGTGCAGTACTTCTGCACCGGGACGACGCCGGGCCACGGCGACATGATGGTGAAGGCGGTCGGGGTTCCCGTCACCGTCGGGGGCATGACTGTGATGCCGGGAGACATGGTGCACATGGACCTCCATGGGGTGGTGAAGTTCCCGGCGGAGTACCGGGAGGAGGTCCTCGTCAGGGCGAGGAAGCTGCTGGAGAACGAGGCCGGGAGCGCCGCGTTCTTCAGGGACCCGGAGTTCAGCCTGGAGAGATGGAGAAACCGGTCCACCCCGGGCTAATTACATGGTGACATGTAGTTAAACCCTAAGCTCACCTTTTGTCCCATTATACACACGATGTGATGCGTGCATAGTCTTTCTCTCCCAGTATCATAGTGTTCTTCACTCGGCTTCTCCGGTTAATAGCCATGCACTAACTCGGCTACGGACGCGACCACGGCGTCCGCCCCCGCGTCCATGAGGTCGGCGCCACCCACGCCGACGACGTAGGCGACGTTGGCGTTCCTGCCGGCCTCCATGTCCGTTGGCTGGTCGCCAAAGTAAACCGTCTGCAGCGGTTCAACTCCGATGAGGGTGCAGGCCTCCAGTATCATGTCTGGGGCCGGCTTACTCTCCACCACCATGTCAGTCCCCACGACGACATCGAAGAGAGCCTCGGCGTCGAGGCTCTTCAAGACGTCCAACACGGTCTGGCTCTGACTGTTGGTCGCTACACCCAGCTTGAAACCACTGGCTTTGAGCGCCTCCAGCGCGGGCCTCAGACCGCCTATGAAGAGGGGCCGGTAGGTAGCTCTCTGGATGGTGTCAGCCTCGTAGTAGATCTCCTGGGCCAGCTTCTTCGCCTCGTGCCAGGGGCGCCCGTGGCGGTAAAGCGCAAGAGTCGCGACGGCGAGGTCCTCGCTCCGCGGGGCCTTGCTGAGGGGCCCATCCATGTCCACCTCAAGCGTCCCTGGGTCGACTCCCTCCAAGTCAGCCCACGTCTTGGCTACCTCTGGGCCTGTCTTATCCGTGAAGGCCCTCATCCGCGCCTTGGCGAGGCTCTGGAACTGTGCCTTGTCGTCTATTAAGGTGCCGCTCAGGTCGAATAGCAGCAGCTCTGCCTCGACGTCGACGCCTTTGATCGCTATCTTGGGCATATTTCACCCACCTACAATGGCTATACGTCGGCCGCCCTGATAACTTTTAAATCCCCTAAAACTCAAGTTATCATGGTGTAGATTTTGGCCACGGCGTTCGTCCTGATTAACGCGGAGATCGGGGCAGAGAGCGAGGTACTGAAGGGGCTGAAGGAGATCGGAG
>CAZTZC010000099.1:0-9167 GCA_964618045.1 uncultured Candidatus Bathyarchaeia archaeon
CAGCAAACCAATAACAATCAAAGTATCAAGTAGTCTTACAACAAGACTAGGACACGTGAAGACAACAAACACTGTACAAGACCCTGTAAAGATATTCGGAAAATACTATAGGTCCATTTACAGGCTATTTCACTACCAGAGAAAAAGATTAGCAACCAAATTAGGCAATGAACGATTAGTGCGAATAACCTTTCACACTCTAAGACATTGGCATGCAACAAGGCTCTACCACGAGACCAAAGACATTCTGTTCGTACAAAGACGACTGGGACACAAGTCACTCACAAACACCATGAAATACATACACCTAGCAGAGACCTACTTTGGAACAGAAGAGGAGGATGAGTACATCGTTAAAGTAGCTGAAACAATAGAGCAGGCTCTACCCTTAATAGAACAAGGCTTTGTCGAGGCTAGCGACTTCAACGGTGTAAAGATTTTCAAGACACCCAAATCACGGTGTGTAGGGTGAGTTAATTGGTGCGGAGGGTGGGATTTGAACCCACGAACTCCTAAGAGATAGGAACCTCAATCCTACGCCTTTGACCAGGCTGGGCGACCTCCGCCTAACAGCAGTTAAGCTAACTACGCCGATTTATGCTTTTGGTCAACCATATATGCGTGGCTCATCTAAGGCATAAGCATGAGCGTAGAGCTACCAGAGGCCAAGATACTCGCAGCTCAGATCAATGAACAGGTGGTCGGTAAAAAGGTGGCGTCCCACGAGATCAGGGACTCCGAGAAACTCCAACGCATAGGGTTCATGAATAAGGACCTCGCCGACTACGACATCCTCGACGGACAGACGATACTGGGCGCCGAGTCGGGAGGCAACACCGTGCACCTGAGGCTGAGCGGCGACGCCAACTTGGTTATAAGCCCTGAGTACGGCGGCAGAGTCCAGTACCACAGGGCGGAGGAGAAGCACCCCAGCTACCACCTCAAGCTAAACTTCACGGACGGCTCAGCCCTCACCATAAGGCTCACCAGCATGGGCGTCGTCAGCGTCGCGGAGACCGGGGATCTGGAGAAGCGGTACACGTACAGGCGCGACTTCAAGGGAGCCATGTCCCCCGACAGCCCCGGCTTCACCTACACTTACTTCAAGGACGTGTTCAGCGGCCAGAGCAAGGCGCTGAAGCCGCTGCTGGTGGGCAAGGACGCCGTCGTGGTGGGGGTGAGCAACAGCGCCTTCCAGGACATCATCTACAGGGCGGGGCTCCACCCCAAGAGGAAGGCCAGCAGCCTCACAGAGGACGAGACTCGTGGCCTCTACGACGCCGTCAGGGCCCTGGTGGAGGAGCGGCTCAGCCAGGGCGGCAAGGACGAGTGGACAGATCTCCAAGGCAAGCATGGCGGGTACACGCCCAGGATGGGCCCCAACATGAAGGACAGGAGCTGCCCCCGGTGCGGCGCTGCTATACAGAGGATAGCCCACGGAGGGGGACACGTATTCCTCTGCCCCGGGTGCCAGAAAGAGTGACGTTAACCAGACACCCTGGAGTCAAACCAAGCTTTTAGGGTCCACAGAATCTGACTTACCCGGCAAAGGTGGCGGAGCCATGCGCAGGTACATCCTCACCGACAGGGACAGGGAGCGGCTCACCGACTGGATTCTCCACGATGTTGAGGACGACGTGACCCGGAAAATATTCACCGTGTGGCGTTACTCCTATCCCCGGCTGAGGGACGACATGCGGCTCCTGATCATGGTGACCAAGAAGCTCAGCTCCCGGGGAAGGTGGGGCACCAGGCCGAGGCTGGAGCCGGGTGAACGGCGTCTACCGCGATGGATTCGTGAAAGCAGGAAGCTCATCAAGAAGATGAGGCACAGCCAGAGCATCAACAAGGTATGATGCGGCATGTACCGTGCCTCGGTTCTGAAGAAGGACCGCTGAATCGAAGACTACTAATCCCCCAGAACCCATATTGAAACAGTGTCTTCAATGGGAGGCTTAAGAGGAGGAAAGATAAGGGCGCGGAACCTGGGCGTCCCCTTCGAAGGAACCCCCGGTCCACATAACGCGATAACCGATGTGGTGGGCGTCACGGTGGGGCACTCGACCATCGTCGCGGGGGAGGGTAGGCTGGTGGTGGGGAAGGGCCCAGTCAGGACGGGCGTCACGGCGATCCTGCCTAGAGGCAGGGACTACGACCCCGTCTTCGCGGGCTGGTCCTGCCTGAACGGGAACGGGGAGATGACTGGCACCACCTGGGTCGAGGAGTCCGGGTTCCTAGAGGGCCCCGTAATGATCACCAACACCCACAGCGTGGGTGCGGTCCACGACGCCGTCATCGAGTGGATGAATCAGCAGAAGGCAAAAGACCCATCGATAACGGCGCAGTCGTGGTCGCTGCCCGTGGTCGCGGAGACCTACGACGGCCGCCTCAACGACATCAACGGCTTCCACGTGAAGAGGCGCCACGCCTTCGATGCCCTGAACGGCGCGGCCACCGGCCCCATCGAGGAGGGCAACGTGGGCGGAGGCACCGGGATGGTGTGTCACCAGTTCAAGGGCGGCATCGGGACCGCGTCCAGGCGGCTCACCGAGGAGGAGGGAGGCTACACCGTAGGCGTGCTGGTTCAGGCCAACTACGGGTCGAGGGAGCTTCTCACCATAGCCGGCGCACCGGTGGGCCGCGAGATACCTGACCTCATGCCCGTCATCAGCGAGGCGAAGGAGGGCGGCGGCTCCATTATCGTCGTCGTGGCCACGGACGCCCCGCTGCTGCCCCACCAGCTGAAACGGCTGGCGCGGCGGGCACCCCTCGGGATATCCAGGGTGGGCGGCATAGGCAGCAATGGCTCGGGGGACATCTTCATCGCCTTCTCCACCGCTAACCCCGGTGCATACGGGAAGGAGAAGGTGTCGGAGCTTAGGATGCTGTCCAACGACCGCAATTCGCCTCTTTTCCTCGCCACGGTTCAGGCGACGGAGGAGGCCATCGACAACGCGCTGGTGGCGGCGGAGACCATGACGGGTATCAACGACAACACCGTGTACGCGATCCCCCACGACAGGCTGGTGGCCGCCCTGAGGAAGTATAATCGGCTATCCACATGAATCAGACAATTGGCAAGAATGTTACGAAGTTCGAACCCATTCCCTCCATTCGACCCGGGGTGCAATCCCTCGCACATAGAACTCAACCAGAAAGGGAAAGAAAGCGGTTGTGAAAAGAACTAATGCCTGATATTTCAGGGGTTAAAGATTGATCATGTATGGAGGCGAAAGAGGGCGAAATGAAAAACAGAACTAAACTGTTGGTTGCCTTTTCAGGGTTATTCTTTATTGTTTTTATACCATTTTTTTTGGGTATTGGACCGTTCGCTCGGTACGGTGTGATGGAGGGGAAGGTGAATATAGGTCCTTTCTGTCCTGTTGAGCCGCCTTCGGGCTGCCCACCACCGCCGGGAACCTACACATCTCGGAAGATAATCTTACAGCCAAGTTTTAGTAATGGGGTTTTAATCCCTCTAAATGAGACAGGATACTTTCACGCCAGAGTCAAGGTCGGTACATACGAGGTCAATCTCACCAATTGTACCTTTTTAGGATGCGGAAATGCTCTGCCTATGACCGTCGTGATTAAACCCGATCAAGTTACCAAAATATTGATTGAGATAGACACGGGGATAAGATAAAGCACGAACGCGCGGGAATGCTCTCTCCCCATTAAGACTATAATGATCATATGTACGATGTGCCGGGAGCGGGATTTGTACCCACGTTCCTTTACGACCTGTATTGTAGAGTACTTGCCTGAATCACTGATCTTGTACCTAGACCTTAGGCGGATGTAAAGTCTAGAAACACGCACAAATATTTGAGAGCCGTATCCATGCTTGGTGATGAAAGAAATGGAAGACCTTACGTCCCTCAAGAACCTGTACGACGAGCTGTGGCGCGACGCCAGAACCATGATCAAGGACATGAACAAGGGGATCACGTCGGTCTTCTTGTTCGGTCTGGTCATGTTCGCATTGGTCCCCATAGAGCTAGGCACCGCGATCAGCATTTACGCCAGATACTCAGCGGGCTCGACCAGGTGGCTCGACTATCTCTACCTGGGGGGAGGCGCCATCGGGTCGGTCGTCTGTTTACTCGCCGGGGTCATGTACATGCGCTGGTACTTCAAACTCAAGAAGCGATACGCAAACCTCATCGAGCTGGAGAAGACCCTAGAGGAATAGCGAATGTGCCCCCGAGTTGCCCCTCCGCCGTCCAAGGCAGCGGAGAGGCTGAAGGAGTACCTCGACATTTTTGATACGGCCGACGCCCAGCGCGGCAGGACCCTGAGGTACGACATCTACAGACGGGCGGGGAACCAGTGGCAGACGGACAGGATGATAGGCTACCTCGATGAGAACGGCTTGATCGAGGGGAGCAAGGAGGAGGGCTACCGGAAGACGGAGAAGGGCGAGGTCTGGCACGACATCCTGAAGAGGCACAGCGACCTCGTAGGGGTGTTGACCCGGGAGCTCAGCGGGGACAGACGCAAGAGATTGTGACCACCTGAGAGAATTATGGTGCGGAGGGTGGGATTTGAACCCACGAACTCCTGAGAGACAAGGACCTCAACCTTGCGCCTTTGACCATGCTGGGCGACCTCCGCACGGGGTGGGGCCGCAGCGGGGAGTCGAACCCCGTCCGAGGGCTCCACAGGCCCGTATGCTACCGTTACACCACAGCGGCCACGCAACCAACATGAAACAGGCGACCCATTAAAAGCGTTTCGCGTAGAAGAAGACGCCATCCCCCTAACCCACAGCCCCCTTCAGCATCGAGGAAAGGTTGAACTACCTCACCCCCGATTAATCCGTGGACCATGAAGTATCAAGACCTCGTCGAGGGGCTTGACCACCGATACCTCGCCCTAGTCTCGCTGCTGGCGGTGATGCTCATCGTCCACTGGAGCATCATCCAGATACACCCCCTCATGTTCCTGGTCTGGCCCACCTGTCTATGGCTGATCATAGAGGTCTACGTCAGGTTCAGGGGAGACCGGGTCAAGCTGCTCCTCTTCACCGGCACCTTCGTCGCCTACCTGATTGTGACGCGTATGCTCGTCGTAGAGAACCCGCGGGGGATATTCTTCGACCTCGAGCCCTTCCACAACATGTCGACGATATCCTACGCTGTGCTCGCCGAAGCCGCGTTGCTCTTCCTCCACGATGCGTTCGTCGCTCACTCGGCTTCGTACAGGGACGTGCCGGCCTACATCGGGTTCGCGTCCGTCATACCCTGGCTTTCGCCCGCCATGATAGAGGCCGTGATCCTGGTGCAGTGGGTCATCGACGGAAGCTTCTCGTCGATGACCGCCGGTAAGGGCGTCGGAGCCGCGAGCATCAACGACATACTCTTCTTCTACGGCGGCAGGAACTTTCTGTACTCCTCCCTGTTCCTCTACTCGTGTGCCCTGGTCATATACGTAAGGCAGAGCATTATCTCGCGCCACATAATCGGAGAAGAGAAGAGGCTGAAGGCTGAGAAGGACAGGGAGTGGCACCTCCACGCGTGGATGCACCCCATGACGTTGCTGAGCGAAGACGAGAAGCAGGAGTTCCTCATGAGACACGGTCAACTCGACGCGGAGCAGCGGGACGAGGTTCTCAGGAAGGAGGTTCTCCCGGCTAAGGGCATAGTCCTCGTCGACCCCGACTCCACCTAGGTCACTCGACGAGGGTGCTCACCGAGTTGTGGCTGTAGTTCTGGTAGTACCTACGGATGGGCGTCGAGAAATGGACCACGCTTCGGACCCTCCACTCCAGCGTCGGCTCCAGCGGGGCGTCGGCTGACCCGGCGACGTTTGACCTAGACACTTCGAGGATCGTGGTGTACGTTCTCTCCTCGTCCGGCCTCAGAGGAACGTCGACCGGCGGGGCGTACCCCGTCGCCCCCAGGTACTCCTCCTCGCCCCCACGGACCAGGTAGAGCTGGCATTGGAGCGACGAAAACTTGAGGCGAGTATAAGACGTGGGGTTCAGCACCGTGAAGGTTATGGCGACGTCCACCTTGTCGCCGTCGACGCTGTGAGTCATCTCGTCGACGGTGTACGTCACCCTGTTCATCGATTCCAGGAGGCCTAGATAGTCGCTGTAATCCAGAAGCGTGAGACCCGCCGACAGGGTGACAGCCGCGGCGAACACGAAACCGAGAACCCTAAGCTTCTCCTCCCTGCTTCTCATCGCACTGACAAGAATCGTCAAAGGATATAAGCGTACGACCTCCACAATATCAAGACGGTGCCGTGACTTGAGTTCAGCCAAAAGGATAGCCACCGTGGCCGCCGGGTGGGCGGTTTTCCACGGGTACCTTCAGTTCACCGTTCTGGTGAACGAGGGCAGCGCCGTCAAGCCGCTGTCGTTCCTGGGGGCTCTGTTCATAGCTGTGCTGGCTTCGTCCACGCTCGAGACGACGGAGCAGGCCCTAAAGTCGTGGCTGCTGTCGACGGTGTTTTCGACGATCCTAGTCACGGCGCTGATTGCCTCTCCCGCGGCCCTGGGGATGCTGGAGCCGCAGCTCATGTCGCTCATGGTCTCGGGGTCGATACAGCCCATGGTCACCGTGCTGATGTTAACCGCGCCGGTCGACCTGTTGGGCTGTTTCCTGGGCCAGGTCGCGAGAAGCAGGATAAAGTAGAGCCTATTCCTTGTTGAAGTGGCACGCCACGAGGTGGCCCCCGCCGACGTCGACCAACTCGGGCTCGAGCTTGTCGCATATCTCCTTCGCCTCGAGGCACCTGCTGTAGAACCTGCAGCGCTTGGGCGGGTTGATGGGGCTGACGACCTCGCCCTTGATGCCCACCCTGTCCCTCCTGGCCCTGGGGTTCGGGACCGGCGTCGCCTCCAGGAGGGCCCTCGTGTAGGGGTGCACAGGGTTCTTGACTATCTCGTCGCTGCTGGCCATCTCCATGATCCTGCCCAGGTACATGATGGCGATCCTGTCGCAGAAGTGCCGTGCCACCGCGAGCTCGTGGGTGATGAAGAGGTAGGAGCGGGTCAGCGTCTTGAGCTCCATCATGAGGTTCAGTATCTCGCCCCTGGTGGAGGTGTCCAGCATGGAGACCGGCTCGTCCGCGACGACGAAGTCCGGGTGAATGATCAATGCACGTGCCACGGCGATGCGCTGCCTCTGGCCCCCGCTCAGCTCGTGGGGGTACCTGAACATGAAGTCCTCGGGGGGCGTGAGCCTGACGTGCTCCAGGATCTCGGTCACCTTCTCCTCCTTATCGGCTTCGTTCTCCACCAAGCCGTTTACCTCGAGGGGCTCCGCCACCAGGTCGAGCACGGTCATCCTGGGGTTCAGGGACTCGTAGGGGTCCTGGAAGATGATCTGCATCTTGGGCCTGAACTGCTTCATCTCCTCGTGTGAGAGGGGCACGATGTTTGTGCCCCTGAAGAAGATCTCGCCGCTCGTGGGCTCGATGAGGCGGATCAACAGCCTACCCAGGGTCGTCTTACCGCAGCCACTCTCCCCGACTAGGCCGAGGACCTCGTCCTGGTTGATGTCGAACGTGACGTCGTCGACTGCGTGTAGATTCAGTTTCTCCTCCGAAAAGAGGGAGCTGAAGAAGCTTTTCCTGACGGGGAACAGCTTCCGAAGGTCTCTCACTCTGATTAATGGTTCATCGCTCATGGGTGGTCGCCTCGTGGGTGGTGGCACGCCACACGGTGGTCGTCTCGCAGCGTTCTCATCTCGGGCGGCGGGTCGTGTCTGCAGATCTCTGTGGCGGCGGGGCACCTGGGGTGGAACCTGCATCCCTGCGGCGGGTCGAGCAGGTTCGGCGGGGCCCCCTCTATGTATTCGAAGGTCTGTTTCCTCTCCTCGTCCTCAACAGTCGGGAATGTGCTGATCAGCCCGTGGGTGTAGTGGTGCCGGGGGTTCCCGAATATCTCGTTGATCTCCCCCCACTCGACTATCCTCCCGGCGTACATGATGTTCAGGTAGTCGCATAGCTCGGCTAGGACGCTGATGTCGTGGCTGATGACCACCAGGCTGAGGTTCATCTCCTCCCTGAGGCTCCGCAGCAGGTCCATGAGCTGCTTCTGCACGATCACGTCCAGCGCCGTGGTGGGCTCGTCGGCTATCACGAGCTGGGGGCTGCACGCGAGGGCCATGGCGATCATGGCCCTCTGACGCATGCCGCCGCTGAACTCGTGGGGGTAGTGGCTTCCCATTACCGGGTCGATGTCCACCTTCTTCAGCAGGTCGCGTGCCGCCTGGGTTCTTTCCTTCTTTTTCGATTTCCTGTCGTGGAGCTTGATGGCTTCACCTATCTGGTCCTCGACCGTGAAGACGGGGTTGAGGGCGTTCATGGCTCCCTGGAAGATCATCGAGATGTGTTTCCACCGGATGTCTTCTCTGAATCTTTTCTCATCCATCTTGTAGATGTCGTCGCCGTCGAAGAGCAGGGACCCGCTCTCGATCACCCCATTGGGTGGCAGAAGCTTCAGGAAGGACAGGCCTAGAGTGGTTTTCCCACACCCAGACTCCCCCGCCAAGCCGACGGAGGTCCCCGCTTCGACCACCAAGTCAACGCCGTCGACGGCCTTCACGACGCCTTTCACGGTCTGGTAATAGACTTTCAGGCCCGACGCTTCAAGGATGTTCATGTCACCGACCCCTGAGTCTAGGGTTAAGTATCTCGTCGAGGGAGAAACCCATCATAACGAAGCTCACCGCCAGCAGCGCGATGCAAAGCCCCGGCGGGATGACCCAGTACAGCTCCTTTATGGCGGCGTAGTAAACGATGTCGTGCAGCATCTGGCCCCAGCTCATGACGCTGGGATCGCCGAGGCCCAGGAAGCTCAGCGCAGCCTCAGAAGTTATGGCCGCGGGGACGTTCGTCGCGAGGCTCACGTACACCAGGCCCATGACGTTGGGGAGGACGTGCCTTATCGCTATGTGGACGTTTGAGCCGCCTGCGGCGCGGGCCGCCTCGATGAACGCCCTCTCCTTCAGGCTCAGGACCTGGCTTCTCACGGTGCGGCTGAAGAACATCCAGCCGAGGAGGCTGATGACCAGTATTATGTTGATTATGCTCTGGCCCAGGATGGCGATGAGTATGAGGAGCAGGGGAAGGAAGGGGATCACCAGAAGCATGTCCGCGAAGCGCATGGATACCTCGTCCACCAGCCCGCCCATGAAGCCGGCGAACAGGCC
>CAZTZC010000100.1:0-2640 GCA_964618045.1 uncultured Candidatus Bathyarchaeia archaeon
GGCGTAGACCTTGCTCACGGGGGGCAGCGAGTCCAGGAGGGTGTACTCGTTCTTCTGGTGTGCCCCGCCCGGGAACGGGCCGAGGTGTATGCATGGTATCCCGCCCTCGCCCGCGAAGGTGTTGGCGTCGGTTATGCTGCTGCTGTACTCGAAGCTTGGCTTCACCCCCATCGCCTCCTTGTAGGCGTCCTCGAAGATCCGGACCAGCGGCTCGTCCCTATCAATTTCGTAGGAGGCATAGTATGGCGGCTTGATCTCAACATCCACCTCTGCCTCCAGACCCAGGGACTCCACAAGTTCCTCCATGTCCCTGATCACAGACTCCCTTGTCTCACCGGGCACGGTGAGCCTGTTGACCTCGAACCTGCAGTACGCCGGAACCACGACGCTGTACCTCTCGTATCCGCCCTCTATCTTCAGCGTCGAGTGGTTGCCCCTGAACCGCGGGTGCGTCGGCATCCTGAGCTTGTCTAGGTTGGCGAGGATGACACCCGCCTGCTCGATGGCGTTCACCCCAAGCTCGGGCCTGAACCCGTGAGCCGCCCTGCCCCTGACGTGGATGTTATAGAGAATCTTCCCAGTGATCCCCAGGGCGGTGGGCCGCTGCTCGTCAGCCAGGTAGGGCTCGGCGAGCACGATGGCATCCACCTTACCATAGTCCGTCTTCAGCATCGCCTTGGCCCCCTCGCCGTACGCCTCCTCGTCGATGACGCCGCTGAAGCTGATCTCCCCCGGGAACTCGTATTCAGACTCGACGAACGCTCGTATTGTGTTGAGTATGCACGCGATGCCGCCTTTCATGTCGTTGGAGCCTAACCCGATGATCCTGTTTCCGTCCACCACCGGCGTGAAGGGGTCCGTGTCCCAGCCATCCACCACCGGCACCGTGTCCAGATGCCCGTTGAAGTTCATCCTCCTCCCCGGCCTCGACCCCTCCAGCCTCGCGTACACGTTCGGCCTCCCGGGCTGCACCATATGCAGCTCCGTCTCTAGCCCAAGCATGTCAAGCTCGTCCTTGAGGTAATGGGCAAGCTCTTTCTCGTCCCCCACCACCGAGGGTATCCTTATCATCTCTTTGAGCTTCTCGACCGCGTAGCCGTCGTCAAGCTCGTCGAGGACGTCTTCAATCATGGCAGACAAACAGAGATGGGGCGGTAATCTATATTTTTTCCCATCGCCGAGCCCACCGAGTTGAACGGCCGTTCATATCATGGTTTTATTAACCCATCTAGTTCAGGCTTCTATGAAGGAAAAAAGTTGAAGGAAAATGGGTAAAGTAATTCGATTAGACATGGAGAAACTCACAGCCAAAACAGAGAACCTACCAGACAAGTACAAGAACAGGGGCGGGAGGTGGCTCACCGACAGCTACGTGTGCGACGAAGTCGACCCCAACTGCCACCCCCTCGGACCCAACAACAAGCTCGTCTTCGCTCCCGGCATTGTTACGGGGACCAAGGCGCCGAGCTCCGGCAGGATATCCGTCGGGGCGAAGTCGCCACTCACCGGCGGCATCAAGGAGGCGAACGCGGGCACGCCCTTCGCCGAGCAGCTTGCGCTGCTGGGTTACAGCGCCATCGTGGTCGAGGGGGTGCCCAAGGATAAGGGCAAGTACTGGCAGCTGGAGATCGATTATAAAGGCTTCAAGCTCAACGAGGCGAAGACGGGGATAGGCGACGTGCTATCCAAGGCTTACGGGGAGCTCTTCAAGAAGCATGGCAAGCACGTGGGAATAGCGTCCATAGGCTCGGCGGGGGAGCAGCAGCTCGCAGCCTCAGGGATCTGCTTCAACGACATAGACGGCAGGGCCAGCAGATACGCCGGAAGAGGCGGCCTCGGCGCCGTCATGGGCAGTAAGGGCCTCAAGTACATAATCGTGGACGACAAGGGAGCCAAGGAGGTCGAGATCAAGGACAAGAACCTGTTCAACAAGGGTAGACAGAAGCTAGCCAAGGCTATTACCATCCACGACGTCACCAAGAAGGGGGGCACCCTCAATTCCTACGGCACCGCGGCCCTCATCAACGTCATGAACGAGGCAGGCGGCCTGCCCACACGGAACTTCCGTGAGGGACGCTTCGAAGGCGCCGAAAAGGTCTCAGGGGAGGCCATCAAGGAGGCGTGCGAGAAACGCGGAGGAGCAGGAATGACCGGCCATCCGTGCCACGCGTCCTGCATCATCCAATGCAGCAACGTCTACCCCCACGAGGACGGCACGGAACACGCCAGCTGTATCGAGTACGAGTCGGACTGGGCGTTCGGACCCAACTGCGGCATCGACAACCTAGACCAAATCGCAGAGCTGGTGCGCCTCACCAACGAGTACGGCCTCGACACCATCGAGATGGGCGGAACCATAGCGGTCGCCATGGACGGAGGCCTAGCCGAGTTTGGTGACGGGGAGAAGGCCATCGAGATGATGAAGGAGATCCACAAGGGAACGCCTCTGGGCAAGATACTCGCCTCCGGCGCGGTCACCACAGGGAAGGCCTTTGGGGTGACGAGGGTCCCCGCGTGCAAGGGCCAGAACATGCCGGCCTACGAGCCGCGGGCCGTCAAGGGCATCGGCTACGTGTACGCCACAAGCACCATGGGCGCGGACCACACTGCGGGCTACGCCATCTGCCAGAACATGCTCAA
>CAZTZC010000100.1:2650-9093 GCA_964618045.1 uncultured Candidatus Bathyarchaeia archaeon
CCGGCTACACCATCGCCACCGAGATACTCGGCGTCGGCGGCTCAGCCGACCCCCTGGACACAGACAAGTCGGCGCTGGCCCGCGGGTTCTTGGACACAACCGCGTTCATCGACTCCACCGGGTACTGCCTCTTCATCGCCTTCCCCATCCTGGACATCCCAGAGGGCTTCGAAGGCATGGTGGAGACCGTCAACGGCGTCCTAGGCACCAGCTGGACGGGAGACGACGTGGCTAGGATAGGCAAGGAGATCATCGAGATGGAGAGGGCGTTCAACAAGGCCGCAGGCTTCACGAAGCACGACGACAGGATTCCCGAGTTCATGAAGCTTGAGAAGCTGCCGCCCCTCAACGAGGTCTGGAACGTACCCGACAGCGAGCTGGACAAAGTCTTCAAGTAAACCCATCCCCCTTTTTTAACCGATGAAGCTAGAGATCCACCTCTACGGCAGACTCAGAAGGTTCACGGACAACCCGTACCCCGGGAAGCCTTCAGTCATAAACATCGACGTAACCAGCGGCACCACCATCAGAGGAGTCTTGGAGAAGGCGGGCGTGCCGACGAACGAGGTGGGCACCAACATCTTCCTCAACGGAAAGTACTCGTCGCTGGACAGGGTGGTTAAGGAGGGAGGCCGGCTGGGCGTTTTCCCCGACGACATGAACCTGCTCTACAAGTGGCACTTCACCAAGGAGTGACAGAGATGACGATCCTGGTGAAGGTCTACGCGACGCTGAGAACATACACAGGCGGCGAGGGGACGCTCTACGTTGATGAAGCCGAGACCGTCAAGGACATCCTAGACAAGATTGGCGTCCCCGCGAGGGACGTGAAAAACGTCATAGTTAACGGGCGGAAGAGAGACGTAGACCATCCACTCGCCGACGGCGACAGGGTGGCGCTTTTCCCGCCCATCGCCGGGGGCTAGCTCAGCGACTTGAGCTGAGAGCTGTACATGTCCACGATCTCCTGCACCGTTGTGGCCTCCTCCGCCGACTTGTCGTCCCGCCAGCGGGTGAACCTGGGGAACCTGATGGCCAGCCCGGAGCCCTCCCTGATCTCGTCGAAGGCCGCCGTGTGCAGCGGGCTCAACGTGATCTCGTCGCCGAGCACCTCCATGACGACGACGGGCTCGAACCAGACCTCGGCATCCATCAGCGACTTGACACGCGCGTGCCTGTGATTCAACCGGTGAGGCTCAAGCATCCCAGGTATCTGCCCCAGGTTCTCATCCGTGAAGCCCGAACCGACCTTGCACACAGTCTTATAGACGTCTTCTTCGGGGTCGTAGGCGGCCACCAAGAGGGCGCCGTAGCTGCCCGCCCGGCGTCCCCGGCCGTGGAACGCGCCCACGACCACAAGGTCTACCGTGTCCTGCATCTTGCTCTGGTAGCTGCGCTTAAGCTTCACCCAGAGCCAAGACCTTGCGCCTGCCCTGTATATGCTGTCCTTCGCCGTGGACTTGACGACGAGCCCCTCGGTGCCGTCCGCTATGCTCTGCTGGAAGAACCTGTCTATCTCCGCGGGGTCGGAGGTGACGAGGCGCTCAACTAACTTGTAGTCGTCCTTCTGCTCGGTTATGCTCTCCAACACTCTGGTTCTCTCGGGGTAAGGCTCCAAGGTTAGGTCCCTGCCGTCGGCGTAGAGGCAGTCGAACAGGTACACCCTGACTGGTATCTTCTCCATCATCTCCTCTATGCCATACTTGCGCCGCCGCTGCATCAGCGTCTGGAAGGGACGATCCTCGCCCGTGTCCGGGTCGTAGGCCACCGCCTCGCCCTCGATGATGGCGTCCTCGGCGTTTATCTGGGTCTTAGTCAGCTGGACCGCGTCGGGGTACATGTAGGTGATGTTCTCCAGGCGCCTGCTGTAGATGGTGACCCTGTCTCCTTTCTTGTGTATCTGGAACCGCTCGCCGTCAAGCTTGTACTCGGCGCTGCACTGTCCTTCAAGCTTCTCGATGATCTCCTCAGCCGTGGAGAGCCTCTGGGCCGCCATGACCCTTATCGGTGAGCCCACCCTGACGTGGAAGTTCTCGATGGCCTCTAGCCCCTCCTCCTCAAGGGTCTTGGCCACCAGGCCGAGGTCGCTGCTAAGGTTGTACGCCCGCTCTAAGACGTCCCGTTTCTCCTTGGAGCCCGTGTGGGCCTGGGACAGGGCGTCCAGTATTGTCATGTCGCCGATGCCCAGCCTGAGCTTCCCTACCACCATCCTGGCGAGGTATCTGGCGCCCAAGGGGGAGGAGTCCGCGAGTAGGTTTCCCAGGTCGTCCATCTTCTGCTTTGAGCTGCCCTGGCCCTCGCGTCTAGCTATCCTGTCCAGCCCGTCGTAGATGTCGGTGACTGTGAGGTTACGCTGGAAGAAGCTGCCCTGCGTCTTGCCTTTGAGAGCCTCCTCCGCCGTCAGCCCGATGTCGCCCAGCTGGGAGACGAGCCGCTCCACCTTCGCCTTCTTGAGCCCAGTGACCTTGGAGAGTGTCTCGATGACCATCTTCTCGGCCATCCCGATCTCGGGCTCCCCCGTCCAGTCGGGGTGTATCTTGCCCTGGGTCAGGTAGACTATCTCGTCTACCTCGTCCGCCGTAGCCTCCTTGAAGAGGTCCGTGAGGGTGTCCGTCATCTCCAGGCGCTTGGTCGTCGACTCCAGCCTGGCGTAGTACTCGACAAGGGTATCGTAGAGCATCTCTGAACAGATACCTCTCGGTGGATCACGTATTTATACGGTGTAGCTGCCAGCGTCCTTTTCCTTTATGGCGTTGTACTCGTTCAGCGCCTCTATGAGACAGTACTCGCCCTGCTTCTCGGTGAAGAGGCTGAAAACGTAATCGGTGCCCTTGCTCACCTCGATGCAGGTCAGGAGGTTGGGTGGGAAGTAGTCGTTCCTCAGCTTGGACCAGAGCCTGTCCAGCTTGGGGTATTTCATGTGCCGCATGACCACGTAGCCTCTGTAGTGGGTGACCATCTCCACGTACTGGACGGCCCAGAGGGTTGCCAGGTCGCCGTAGTTCTTGATGGCGGGTGAGCCTCCCTCCTCCATGATTATGCTCAGGCTCTTCTCCAGCTTGTCCTCGTGCCTGTCCAAGATGTGGCTCCGTGTGGCCACGAGAAGCCTGTTTCCACCCATGTGATTGTCGGCGTGGAAAACCTCGTGGATCGCGCTGTACATGGTGAGGGTCTCGACGAAGTCCGGCATATCCAGAGGGTGGTCTGACTTTGGGAGACGCTTGTCCAGTATTATTGTGGCGGGGGGCAGGAACGAGCCGTGCTCCATGGAGTTCCTGTTGCCGCGTCTGGCGTTCATGGTCAAGGCCTTGAAGGAGCCTCGGCTGAGCATGCTTCTCGTCCTCGAGATGTTGGGAGCCACGGGTAGTTTGAGCTGACTCTGAGCCTTGGAGATCATGTCGAGGGAGTCTCGGACGATCCGGTGGACGTCGCTGTCAGTCAGATCTCTCCTCAGAGTCACAACATATCTAGAAGTCTTCGGTCGCCTGAAATAAAAACAACGTGGTTCAATGTTCCGTAAATACTGATAACTATTCTATATTCTGAAGCAGGTTCATCCAGAAGCTGTGAACCCATCGTTAAATGTGTTAACCGTTATATAGAGTGGCAGAGCCCTATCTGGTGATATCCATGAAGTTTGGCGCTCAGACAGAGTACGGTAAGCTCCGCAAGGTGCTGATGCACCGCCCCGGGGAGGGCATGAGGGTGGTCACGGCCGGCAACAAGGACGACTACCTCTTCAGGGACCCGGTCTACTGGAAGGCGTTCCAGGAGGAGCACGACGCCTTCACGGACGCGTTGAAGGCCGAGGGGGTGGAGGTGACTCTGCTCACCGACCTTCTAGACGAGAGACACTCCAGGATCGCCGACGTTCTGCCGAACCTCGTCTATACCAGGGACGTGGCCATGGTGAACAACCTGGGCGCAAACATACTCAGGATGACTTACCCTGCGCGGTTCGTAGAGCCTACGCTGATGGAGAAGGCGTTCAAAGAGCTGGGCATACCCATCGCCCTCCGGGTGACGCCCCCCGGATTGGTGGAGGGAGGCGACTTCGTCTGGTTCGACGAGAAGACCCCGATGATGGGCTTCGGCACCAGGAGCAACGAGCACGGCGTACACCAGATGAGGGCCAGCATGCTCGGGAGATGCGTGGAAGAGTTCGTGGCGCAGCCGCTCCCCGGCTGGAGGGTGCACCTCGACGGCGCCCTCATGATGATGGCACCCGACCTGGCTCTGTTCTACCCAGGCGCTCTGAAGCTGTTCCCCGCATACGTGTACAGCGAGGACGGCGTGGAGCTCATGTGGCTGGAGGACTACCTGAAGGAGAAGGGAGTCGAGCTCATCCACTGCAACGACACAGAGATCAGGGTCTTCGGCAGCAACATCATCGGCCTAGGCGACGGAAAGTGCGTCAGCTACGAGTGGAACGAGCGGATCATTCCGCTGCTGGAGGACCGTGGCTTCGACGTCATAAAGACACCGGGCAGCCAGCTTAGCATAGGCGGCGGCGGACCTCACTGCATGACGTGCCCCATACTGAGGGATTGACATGGATCTAGAGGCAGAACTCAACAAGCTGGGGCTTTGGCACCGCTTCACAGAGAAGGCCGAGACGGTGCACACCGCCGACGCCTCCGCGGCCACAGGTATACCGCTCCACAGGATCACCAAGAACCTCGTATCTGAGACCAACACTGGGGAGCGCGTGCTCCTCGTGGTCCCAGGAGACAGGAAGGTGGACCTGAAGGCGGCGGCGAAGGCGCTGGGCGTGCCCAACGTGAAGCTGTACCCCTTCAGCGAGGCCCACACGATAAGCGGCTACCCACCAGGAGGCACACCCACGGTCGGGTTGAAGGAGAAGCTGCGGACAGTCATAGACGCCGAGACGGCGGCGATGGAGACATTCTTCTGCGGCGGCGGATCGAGGGATCAGTTGCTGGAGCTGCGGAGCGACGAAGTCATAAGAGCCACGGGGGCCGTGGTGGCCTCAATCACGAGGTAGGCTTACCCCATACGGCGCCTTTTCGCCGTCGAAATAGACGCCGTCGGGGCCGAGGCTGAACCTTCCCTCGGCTATCAGCTGGACCGTCAGCGGGTAGATGACCCAGTCGCCTCTCTCCTTTAGTCTATCCTGGTGCTCGCCGACCACCTTTTTCCTGAGGACCTTGTCCTCCGCTAGCTGCTCCAGCGCGACGCCTGGGGGTAGCTTGACTGGCAGAGGCTCGCTCAGCACGAGTATCTCCCCGTGGTCCACCTTCTCCCGGACGATGTGGGTTGACGCCCTCAGCTCCCTCTCCCCAGACAGTATCGCTTCCTCGACGACGTGGATGCCGACGTACCTGCGTTCGCTGCCTTCCATGACGGTGAGGTCGGCGGGGTGCACGTTGATTATCCTGCCAGAGTACTCCTCCAGGATGGGCGGGGTCATGATGGTCATGTACCCTGCGTTGCAGATGAGGCCCAGGTCGTAGGGCGCAATCTTCTTCAGCACCCGTTCATCGAACTCGGGTCTGACGCTGAGGTCCCTCCTGGGGACGCCCTTCTCCTCGTAGAAGTCCCTGATGTCTTCGCACTCGTATCCTACGCCGTACTCCATCGCTATGTCCTTGGCTCTGCACATCTTGTCGCCGCTCTTCTTGGTCCTCGAGTCCCTGACGTCGCTGAACATAAGAACGACGTCGTATAGGCTGTCGGGCTCCAGGCTTCTCTCGATGATCTTCCGCGCGTTGGTGCCTGAGCCGCTGGCGAAGCAGGTTACACGCAGCCTGCCCTTTGCCGGGTCATGGATGGGCTTGGGGTCCATGTTTGGTTCTCCTCTCCGTCAGGTTATAAGAGTGTCTGACATGGAAGACTGTTCACTTTCACCGATCTCTATCCATGAAACCGATCCGTTTCACTTAAAAGCCTAGAGCCCATGTCGAGCCCGAGAAACATGGAACAGGAACTTGTATACGAGGCTCCCACGGAGACGCCCAAGGAAGACGAGGACGACGGGGCGCTCACCGTCTGCAAGAACTGTCAACACGTGGTACCCAAGACGATGCTCTGCCTCTACTGCGGCTCCCCGATACTCTTCAAGATGCCTAAGAACCTCGAGAAATAGGCTCTGAAGCACTCCCTCAGGATAATAGGTCGTTTATTATCGCCGATATACGTTTCAAAGACGTCTCGGATGAGTCGATGAACTCAACCCTGCTCAGCTTGTATCCCTTGTAGCTCTTCAGATTTGCTGCGTCTTCGCAGATCACTATGATGGGGGTTTCGATCTTCCACCTCACCATCTCCAGAAGTATCAGCTTCGGGTCGATGTCGCTTAGCTCCGTGTCCAGTATGATTGCGTCGTGCTCCTTGCGGAGCTCCCTCATGCCTAGTCTCCCGGTGAAGGCGTGGCGGACCTCCACGTTTTGCAGCCGGGTTCTCTCAAGCCTCTCCAGTATCTT
>CAZTZC010000101.1:0-9038 GCA_964618045.1 uncultured Candidatus Bathyarchaeia archaeon
AAGGTGCGGGGGGAGGGATTCGAACCCTCGGAAGCCTGAGCTACAGGATCTTGAGTCCCGCCCCTTTGGCCACTCGGGAACCCCCGCGCCCAGAAACATACAGCGGCGAGCCGCTTAAAACCGTTCCCCAAAAAAACCATAAACACCCGCAGCCCACAACCATACCATGAAGATATCCCTGAGCCTCGGGGGAAGCCTCCTCACAGGGAAGACCACGGAACCATACGTGAAGCTCGACCCAGAGACGTATCGTCGCTACGCTGAGACTCTCAAGGAGCTGCAATGCCTAGGCCACGAGATAATGGTGGTGTGCGGTGGAGGCAAGCCCGCCAGACACTTCATAGAGATATCGAAAAAGCTAGGGGGGTCGAGAGACATCCAGGACCGTTTAGGGGTGAAGGCGACCCACGTAAACGCCCTGCTCATGATGTCCGCCCTCGGCGACCACGCCGACCAGACCCGCATCTACCAGAGAGGATCCGACCTCAGGCACGCCCAGAAGGGCAAGATACTGGTGGGCGGCGGATACAAGCCGGGAAGCAGCACCGACTACCGGGCCGTCATATTCGCAGAAAAGATGGGCGCAGACCTCATCATAAACGCGACAGACGTCCCCGGGGTCTATGACAGGAACCCGGAGAAGTATAAGGACGCAGTTAAACTCAAGAAGCTCACCTTCGACCGGCTGGAGAAGATCATCAAAGAGAGCACAAGACAGGCCCCCGGCGAGTACGGCCTCTTCGACCTGAAGGCAGTCAGGCTGGCGAAGAAGGCCGGGATACCCGTCGTATTCATCGACGGCAGGGACCCAGAGGAGATCAAGAGGGCAGTCGACGGGACACACAGCGGAAGCCGGGTGGAAGGCTGAAACACGGTTACCCACCGCAATAACACTGGATGAGACACCCTCTCGAGCACGGTAAAAACCGGTTATGAGAAGCTTCAAATACCGTCTCTCTGTTAGAGAGCCTACTCAGTGAAACCACGATGTCCGGTAACTCGACCCTCGACCGTTTCAGGTTCCAGCGGATGCTGGAGAGATTGCAGAGCCTAGAGGGCCGAGGGACCGAGCTTGTGACGGTGTACATCCCACCCACGAAGCGGGTCCACGAAGTGATGCAGGACCTGAGGAACGAGTACGGCACCGCCGTCAACATCAAGTCCAAGACCACCAGGAAGAACGTGCAGGACGCCCTCACCAAGGTCATGGAGCAGCTGAAGCTGTTCAAGGAGATACCCGAGAACGGCCTCGCGCTGTTCGCCGGCAACGTGGTGGGGGAGTCCGAGAGAGACGACGAGATGCAGACCTTCGTCCTGATCCCCCCCGAGCCAGTGGGTATCTACTACTACAGGTG
The DNA here is from genome assembly GCA_964618045.1 of uncultured Candidatus Bathyarchaeia archaeon. Classification (GTDB taxonomy): domain Archaea; phylum Thermoproteota; class Bathyarchaeia; order TCS64; family TCS64; genus RBG-16-57-9. The sequence goes on from CAZTZC010000101.1 coordinate 1,356, forward strand.
CGAGCACAGGTTCACGCTGGACCCCCTCTTCGAGATACTGGCGGCGGAGGACGCCTACGGCATAGTCGTCATGGACTCCAAGGACGCCACCCTGGCCATCCTCAAGGGGCAGCGAGTCGACATAGTGAAGGACATGAGCAGCGGCGTCGCCGGTAAGACCCGCGCCGGCGGCCAGTCCGCGAGGCGGTACGAGCGGCTCAGGGAGATGCACCTCAACGAGTACTACCAGAGGGTGGGGAACATGATGACGGACGTGTTCCTCAACCTCGATTACCTCAAAGGCATCATCGTCGGGGGGCCGGGGCCCACCAAGGAGGATTTCCTGAAAGGCAACTACCTGCACCACGAGATCAGAGACAAGATACTGACCACGGTGGACACAGGCTACACGGGCCACGAGGGAGTGAAGGAGGTAGTTAACAGGTCCCGCAGCTTCCTCGAGAAGGTCCGATACTTACAGGAGAGGGGGGTCGTGCAGGAGTTCCTCCGCCACATCGGGGAGGACGACGGCCTCGCCACCTACGGCGAGCAGGATGTGCTGCAGGCCCTCAAGAACGTGAACGTCTACACGCTCCTGGTTAGCGACGCCATCAGACGCTGGTACGTTACCATCAAGTGCAGGACATGCGGCTACACCGAGACCCAGATAGTCGACATGGACGAGTGGGAGCAATTCGAGGAGAAGGTCTCCAACATGACGTGCCTCAAATGCGGCACAGGCCAGTACGAGGTCGAGGAGAGGGAGGACCTCATAGAGGTTTTGGTCAGGATGGGTGAAGAAGCCCAGGTAAAGATGGAGATCATCTCCACCCACACGGAGGAGGGGGAGATGCTCTACAGGAGCTTCGGAGGCATCGCCGCCATCACCAAGTACAGGACGTTCTAAGCCTTCTTCTTTTCCAGGAACTCACCTATTATGGGGTCGACGTGGGACCAGTCTCTTCCATCCTCGAAGCTGTCCCGGTCTTTCTCTGATGTAGGAACGGTGTCGAACTCGCAGTGGTCGTGGCCTAGGATCATGCACATGGTGTGAATCATCTTCTCGTCCGGGTTAGCGGCCATCACCTTTCCCGGATCGATGAGGCAGTACATAGAACCTATCTCTGGCTCCCCGTACTCCAGCATGATCTTCCCCAGCTCGCATAGCGGCGGTTTCCCCTCGCGTCTCTCCCAGAACCCGTACTTGGGCAGGCTCTGGTAGCCCTGCTTCGTGCGCTCCGCGACGTATTCGCTGTAACGCTTGATGGAGTCGAGGACCAGCTGTTTGCCCTCGTCCCAGCCGAACCTGTCTATGAGGGTCTTGGCGTAGGCTAGATGAAGCAGGGCGAGCCTATGGGTGGTCACCCTGACCTCGTTCTCGGCCTCCGATAGCGGAACCATCTCTTCAGTCATGTAAAGTCAGGAAAAGTGTTGAGCGGAAAAGTATAAGACGTTTCCTAGATGGTGAGGGTGAACCCGATCTCAGGGTAGTCCTCCAGATTCATGTCTCCACCGCCGCCGGCTACGATCTCCAGCGACTCTATCTTCAGAGTGTCCTTGATGTCGGCCGAGCCCAGCTTCAGCGCCTCCGCGTTTTCCCCTGACGCGTAGAGCTCCACGCTCTTCATGGACGCGTTCAGGCTTACTCCTCTCCTGTTCTTCTCGCGGCGTATGTCGCTGATGGCGGCTATGATTACGTCCCCGGCTTTCTCGGCTTCCTCGTCGATCATGGCCTCGTCGTACTCGGGCCACGCCGAGAGGTGTATGCTGTTGTCCGGGTCGTACATTGTCCGCCATATCTCCTCTGTGATGTGGGGCGTTATCGGGGCCATGAGCTTGATCATGCGCTCCACCGTGTAGAGGAGGGTCTGCTGGGCCGCCTTCTTCCCGTCTCCGTCGCCGTAGAGCCTCGTCTTCGCTGCCTCCAGGTAGTGGTCGCAGAAGATATGCCAGATGAAGTTCCTGATCGCCTCGGAGGCGTTCATGAAGTCGCAGTCCTCCATGGCATCGGTGGCTCTCTTCACCGTCCTCTGGAGCTTGGAGACTATCCACCTATCCAGAAGCGTGGGCTCGGCCCGGTTACCCGGGTCATAGTCCTCCAGCCTCATGCCAGCGAACCTGCAGGCATTCCAGAGCTTCCTCATAAAGCGCCACCCGTACTCCACATCCTCCCACCTGAACGGTATGTCTGTTCCGGTGCTTCCTCCTGCAGCGGCCCATTGCCTAGGCGCGTCCGCGCCGTACTTGGGGAACACCTCAGGCGTTGAGACGTAGTTACCAAGGCTTTTACTCATCTTCCGTCCGTCGCCGCCGAGAACCATGCCGTTGATGAGGGCGCTGTCGTAGGCTGTCTCGTCGAAGAGCGCCAGGTGCCTCACCATGAGGTAGTAAGCCCATGTACGGATGATGTCTTGGCCGCTGGGGTGCACGCTGGCTGGGAACTGCCTCCGCCAGTTCGGCCTGTCTGGCCAGCCGGCGTGGATGGCGCACGTCAGGCTGCTGTCGAACCAGGTATCCATGACGTCGGTGTCGGGCACGAACTCTGTTCCGCCGCACTCGCAGACGTCGATGATGCTTGTCACCTTTGGGTCCACGGGCAGCTCCTCGGGCTTGGCGAGCCTAATCTTGCCGCAGCTCTTGCAGTACCAGGCGGGGACGGGGGTGGCGAAGACGCGCTGCCTGCTCAGCACCCAGTCCCAGTCCAGGCCGGTGGCCCAGTCGATGAGCCTCTGCCTCATCCAGTCAGGGTACCAGGTTATCCGTTTAGCAGTCTCGACCACCTTATCAGTGAGGCTGATGGTTCTCATGAACCACTGCAGCGCCGTGACCACCTCTATTGGGGTGTCGCAGCGCCAGCACAGCCCCACCTCCTGGTCCAGGTCATGCTCCTCCTTGATGAGCCCGGCTTCACGCATTTCCTTGACGAGGGCTTTCTGCCCTTCAGCGATGGGCATCCCAGCGTATTTGCCCGCTACAGGCTGGAGTATTCCTCGCCCGTCGATGAGTTTTACTACGGGTAGGTTGAAACGCGCTACGGCTACTACGTCCGCTTTGTCGCCGTAGGTACAGATCATCATGGCTCCTGTGCCGAACTCGGGGTCCACCTCTTCGTTGGCGATGATGGGCACCTCCTGGCTGAACACGGGCACCCTCGCTTTTCCTCCGATAAGGTGCCTATACCGCTCGTCCCCCGGGTGAACGCCCAAGGCCACGCAGGCAGGCAGATACACCGGCCGTGTGGTGGCTATCAGCACCTCCCCGTCATCGGTGAAGAAGGGTATGGTGTATATCTTGCCGCGCTTGGTCTCGTGCTCAACCTCGGCGTCGGCTATGGCGGTCTCGCATCGGGGGCACCAGTTTATTGGGTGCTCCCCCTTGTAGATCATGTCCTTGTCGTAGAGCAGGAGGAAGCTGAGCTGTATCTTCCGCATGTACTCGGGCTCCATGGTCCTGTACTCGGTGGTCCAGTCGACGCTGCAGCCCATCCTGATGACGGCCGTCTTCATGATCTCGATGTACTGCTCTATCCATTCCTCACACATCTTGCGGAAAACGTCGGGGGGGACGTCGCTCTTCCTTATGCCCTTGGCCTTCTCCACCCTGACCTCGGTGGGCAGCCCGTGGCAGTCCCACCCCTGGGGGAACAGGACGTTGTAGCCCCTCATCCGCTTGTACCTGGCCCTCATGTCGAAGTAGGTCCAGTTCAGGAAGTTGCCCATGTGGAAGTCGCCGCTCGGGTAGGGCGGTGGGGTGTCGATGCTGTAGACTGGCCGGGTTTCGTCGTCCCAGTCGTACCTGTGGGTTCCCTCGGTCTCCCACTGCTTCTGCCACTTCTCCTCCATCTGGAGGAAGTCCATTCGTCTCGGTAGCACGTTCATCTTCTCATACCCCCGTATCCATACTCTGCGGACCAAGCGCCCTTGATAGGCTGAATCTGTCTGCTGCTTTCTTTAAAAGGTTGTCCGCTGCGGTCTGACTCCTAGGCGTGTCCGGGTCTTCAGGTGATCCCCGCCGGGGGATCGACAAAACAATACCCCATTTGCCTCTCCTCAGACAACGAATCATTCATGGTGGTCGGATAAAAGCTTTCAGATTTTAGGGTCATACGTCAAGCCGTAGGGGTTCGTCTCTTTTCCTCGGTCCCTGGATCACTAGTTGATCACCGAGAGTAGCCTTCATGCCGTCCACCGCGGCTATCACCGATATCCCCGTCTCCTCCTGCAGGTACCTCGCCTCCGCGGCCGGGTCGGCGTCCAGCATCCTCCACCCGAAGTGGGTGAGGATGGCTGAGGCGGGTCGGGCCTCGCGGAGCACCCGTAACGCGTCGTCTGTGCAGAGGTGCATATTTAAGGAGTTACCCCTCGGCCAGATCACGCAGAGTATCAGCAGCCGTTGCCCCTTGTGCTGCTCCCCGATGCCGTCGAAGTACCCTGTGTCGCATGTGTAGCCGACGGAGCCGACGTCTGGGGCGTTGAACCTGACGCCGGTGGAGGCAGGGTCAGAGTGTACGGCCTTCGTCGCCGTGAACTCGACGTCGTTCACACGGAACACGGTCCCAGGCTCCAGCTCGACGAGTTCACCCACCAATCCTATGTGGTAGTTTGAGACGCATGGACCCAGTTCGTCGACTCCCCGTGTCACGCTCCGCGGCGCCGCCAACAACCCCTTCCTGTGTCTTGTGCCGTCCGTCATAGCCTCTATGAACACCTCGGCGTCCGTGTAGTGGTCGGGGTGGCAGTGCGTTACCACGAGGCCGTCCAGCTTCCGGGGGCTGAGCCCAGCCCAGTTTGAGAAGACGAGGGCGCCTGGCCCGGGGTCGATGTGTACCTGCGTCTCGCCGTGGACCAGCCTTATGCCGGCGGTTCGCCTTCTCTGGGTGGTCATGACGAACCTGCCTCCGCCAGTTCCTAGGAAGTGCAGCTCCAGGGGCTTCAGGGTCCACACCTTTTTCTCAACACTCTTCCCGCGAGGGCCCCAGTGTGCTCTCCGTCGCTGACTGCGATCTCTCCGTTGACGACCACATAGGGGATGCCCGCGGGATACTGGTGGGGGTCGCTGAAGGTAGCCCTGTCCTTGACGGTCTTCTGGTCGAAGACGACAACGTCCGCCGCCATCCCCTCCCTGAGCAATCCTCGGTCTTGGAGCCCAAGCCGTTGGGCGGGCATGCATGTCATGCGTCTTATCGCCTCCTCGTAGGTGAACAGCCGCCGCTCCCTCGCGTAGAGACTGAGGTACCTTGGGAAGGCTCCGTAGCAGCGCGGGTGGGGCCTGCCTTCGCCGAGCCTCCCGTAAGGCGCGTGGCACCAGCCGTCGCTGCAGGGCATCACAGACGGGTGCTTGACCAGCGTGTCCACGTCCTCCTCGACGCCCCAGAAGGTCACGTTCATGGCCTCTGCGTTTTCCTCTATGAGGAGATCGCAAAGAGCATCCACGATGGACACTCCACGCGCCTTGGCTACCTCGGCGACGGTCATCCCCTCATACCGTTTGTTGGCCTCCGACTTCACGAACGTGACGAGGACCTTGTTGAAGTCTCTCCCATTCCTGTCTCCTGTCTCTGAGTAATCCTTCTCCAATCTGCGCCTGATCTCAGGGTCTCTGAGCCTCCCAAGCATCTTCTGCACCCCTCCCTCGTGTGCCCAGTTGGGTATGACTTGGGAGAGCAGGTTTGATCCAGCCGTGTAGGGGTATATGTCCGCGGTGATGTCGAGGCCCCGAGCCCTGGCGTCTTCCAGCGCCTTCAGCGTCGTCTCCTCGTGTCTGCCGGACAACGGCTTGTGGGACGCACATGAGCTGCCCAGGTGAGACACCTCTATGGGTACCTTCGCCTTCAGCCCGAAGCTGATGGTGTCTTCCAGGTTCTCGATATTGTCGCGCATGTGAATCGAGTACAACCCGTCTTTCTCCCTGAGGATCCCACATAGCTGGACCAGTTCGTCGTCCTTGGCGAAGACCCCCGGCGGGATTCCGAGTCCAGTCGACATCCCGTGGGCTCCCTCGTCCATCGCCTCTCTCAACAGCCGCTTCATGGCTGCCAGCTCGTTCGGCGAGGCATCCCTGTCTTGGAAGCCCATGACGTTGACCCTGATGGAGCCGTGGCCCACGAATGGCACGAGGTTGATGCCTACGCCCCGGGTCTCTATTCTTCCTAGGAAGTCGGCGAGTGTCTTCCAGTTCCAGTCAAGGTCGAGCCCCGACGTGAAGGGCTTCAGGTACTGGATGAGTTCTTCTTTGTGTTGGTCGTGGAGGGGATACATGGATAGGCCGCAGTTTCCCATGGTCGTGGTGGTCACGCCTTGATGTATGTAGCTCTCGCATCTCGTGTTGCCGAGCACCGTGTGGTCTGCGTGCATGTGTATGTCTATCCAGCCGGGGCTCACGCATAGGCCGGAGGCGTCTATTACGCGGGCGTCGCCCGTGTCACGGAGTCTACCGACGCGAACTATTTTTCCGTCTTTAACCGCGACGTCGGCCATTGTCCATGGGCTGCCTGCTCCGTCGAAGAGCCTGCCGCCTTTAATGACGAGGTCGTATGACAAAGGGATTCAATTGATACTCATGGCATTCAGCTAATCTATTTTTTCTCTTCCAGCTCATGACCTACCATGAAATACTTGAGCATATGAAATTGGATAAATGGATATAAAAAATGTGAACGATGTTTTATCTATATATTGAAAACATGTTATTCGATATTTGGTTAATAAGAGCGTGCTAATTTAACTGATTAAAATGTTCTGTCACAAACATCACGAAAAATAAGAAAACAATTCTAAAAAAATAAGATGATTCTTAACATTCTGGAATAATGAATAAAACATTGCAGGTTCATCTGGCTCTACTAATCATAATCAATATTCTATCAGCCGTTCAAACAGCGAACGCTGAAAACTATGTCTTGCACTGTTCTTGGCTCCGGACCCCTGTTTCGGTCGACGGAAAAGAAACAACAATCGATGAATGGTCAGACGCAAGCACGTACATAATCACGTTAGGCCTCAACGGCGGAATGAGCCCACCCTACCTAAGGACCAAGATCTGGGTAAAGAACAACCAAGAAAAAATCTACATACTAATGAAGATAGCGTACATAGACAAGATACCTGGAGACAAGGAAGACCAGGCGTTCCTGATCTACCTCTGGTCAAACATAGCCGAAAAAGACTGGGACCAGAGCGACGCCGCCTGGCTCTACCAGCTTGGGTCACCCCTAGACCTCACAGACTACGACGGCAACACATGGCAGCAGGACATATACGCAACGCCTCCAGGCGAGAACAACGTCCAAGGAAGAGGCTACCACGACACAACGTTCTACTGGTTCGAGATGGCGAGACAGCTCGACAGCGGAGACACTTGGGACTGGAGCGTGGCACCAGGCGACACCGTCGGCGCCGGGAACCTGGAGCAGACCAGCGACCTCCTATACATAGGCCTCCACGACGACTCCGAGGGACACGGCATAGATACGAGGATAACCCTGATACTGGCGAAACAGCCGGACGACAACCACCCAGTCGGCGGAACCCTGGAGGAACCCGATAAGACGCCCCTACTAACCACAGCCATCGGTTTCACACTCGTCGTCGTTGCGTACACCTACACGTTGACGAGACCCAGAAAATAGGTACAAGGCCTTTGCCTCGGTCCCAGAGTTAAATATTTAATAGAGATGTGTATTCAATGCATGTTGCAGGGGCCCGT
>CAZTZC010000102.1:0-9011 GCA_964618045.1 uncultured Candidatus Bathyarchaeia archaeon
ATAGACGAGTTGGTTGGTGAAAGAGATGAGTGACCTAAGGTCTTTCCTGGAGGAGATAGACGAAGAGGTAATCCGGATCAAGGAGCCCCTCAGCACTAGATACGAGATACCGGCGGCCCTACAAAGGTTCGACGGAGGCAAGGTTCTCCTCTTCGAGAACCCCAAAGAGACAGGCACCAGGGTCGTGGGAGGCGTATGTGGCGCTAGGCATCGAATACTAAGGGGGATGGGGCTCACAGCCGAGAACCTCTACGAAGGCATAATCCACGCGACCAAGAACCCGATAAGGTGCAAGGTCGGGAACGGCCCCGTCAAGGAGGTCGTCGAGGAGGGCAGCCTCAAGGACGTGCCTGTCCTTACACACTTTGAGGGCGACCCGGGTCCCTACATAACCGCCGGTATAGTGTACACCAGCGTCCCAGGCGGCGGGCACGAGAACGTGAGCTTCCACAGACTCCTCGTGCTGGACGAGAAGAGGCTGGCCATACGCATCGTGCCGCGTCACCTCTACAGGCTCACACAGCTGGCTAGGGAGACGGGGCTGAGCAGCCTAGACGTGAGCGTCAGCATAGGGCTCCACCCCGCGACGATGATCGCCGGCAGCCTCACGGCTCCGTTTGGTGCGAGCGAGTTCGATGTGGTGAACAACTTCCACGGAGGCAGCCTGAAGCTTGCGAGGTGCGAGCACGTGGACGCCCTGGCGCCGGCGGACGCGGAGCTGGTGCTGGAGGGAAAGCTACGGTTAGACGAGAAGGCGACGGAGGGGCCCTTCGTGGACCTCTCGGGCACCTTCGACGTCAAGAGGCAGCAGCCCATCATTGAGGTGGTGGGGGTGATGCACCGCGAGGACTACATCTACCAGGGGCTGCTCCCCGCGGGCTCCGAGCATAGGCTCATGATGGGGATGCCTCAGGAGCCCAGGATATGGGAGTACGTCCGGGGCGTCGTCCCCAACGTGAGGGGCGTGAACCTGACGGTGGGCGGCATGGGGTGGCTCCACTGCGTGGTGAGCTTCGAGAAGTTCAGGGAAGGCGACCCCAAGAACGTGTTGATGGCGATATTCGCGGCGCACCCGAGCCTCAAGCACGCCGTCGTCGTGGACAGCGATATCGATCCCTTCGACATGCAGCAGGTGGAGTGGGCCATAGCCACCAGGTTCAGGGGAGACGAGGACCTGCTCGTGGTGCCCAACGTCAGGGTGTCGAGCCTGGACCCGGCGAGCGATCAGGAGAAGGAGCTTGGGTGCAAGGTGGGGATCGACGCAACGCGGCCCATGTTCAAGGATCCCGAGGGTTTCAGGCGGGCTGAGATACCCGTGAGCGAGGAACTCAGGAAGATCCTCAGCAAATACTCTTAACTTTATTATTTTTTAACAGTAAATATTTAGTATTGGTTTAAGGTACGCAGACAGGGGGAAGATGCATCAGATCGGGGTAGCCGTCGTCGGATGCGGAGTCTGGGGGGTGAACCACGCCAGGGTCTACGCCGGGCTCGATAAAGTTAAGCTGATAAAAATCGCTGACACAGACCCCGAGAGGCGGAGGCTCGCTGCGATGAGGTTCGACGCCGAGTGCTTCGCTGAGCCTGGAGACGTCTTCGGGGATGATGAGGTGGAGGCTGTCTCCATCTGCACGCCGACGGTGACCCACGCCCGGCTGGCCCGCGAAGCTCTGAAGGCCGGGAAACACGTGCTCGTCGAGAAACCCATGGCGACGAGGCTCTGCGAGGCCGAGGAGCTCGTCAGGCTCTCTGAGAGGGAGGGGCTCGTGTTAGCCGTGGGGTTGGTGGAGCGTTTCAACCCGGCTGTCGCGGAGACGCTGAGGCTGGTGAAGGATGGCTGCGTGGGTCAGCTGCTCACCGTCCACGCGTCTAGGCTCAGCAGACGCCCCGACCGAGTGGGGGATGTGGGTGTGGTCAAGGACTTGGCGATGCACGACGTAGACGTCGTGACCAGGGTGCTGGGAGCCCAGCCGGTGTCCGTGTTCTCCCGCTGTGGGAGCCTGAGCCACATCTTCGAGGACTACGCACACCTCAGCCTGATATACGACGGCGCGGCCTCCGGGTTCGTGGAGGCCAACTGGCTCACGCCGAGGAAGGTGAGGCGCCTCACGGTGACGGGGTCGGAGGGCGTTATCAGGGTCGAGTACCTGTCCCAGCTGGTCTCCGTTGAGAGGCTTGACGAGTTCACCCGGATCGATAACGGCTACAGGGAGCCGCTGGAGCTTGAGCTCAGGGACTTCGTGGAGGCGGTTCTCGACGAGAGGGAGCCCACGGTGACGGGCGTGGACGGCGTCAACGCGCTGAGGGTATGCGAGGCGGCGCTCCGCAGCTCCGCGAGCGGCCGCGTGGTTCGGCTCTCTGAGCTTGGGTGAGGGATGATGTTGAGGGTAGCGGTCGTGGGGATGGGTTACGTGGGGGTGCCGCTGGCTGCTGTCCTCGCCGATACCCCGGGCTTCACCGTCGTAGGCGTGCAGCGCAGGTCTGAGAGGTCGGGCTGGAAGATCGATCTCCTCAAAAAAGGCATATCTCCCTACAGGCTGGAGCCCGAGCTGGGTGAACTATTATCCAAAGCCGTGTCTGGGGGCAGCCTCCACGTGACAGACAGCTTCGACGCCTGCGGAGACGCGGACTGCGTCATCGTAACGGCTCAGACACCGATAGACGAGGTGAAGAGGCCTAGGCTCGGGAACCTGAGACGGATATTCGCCGAGGTCGGCTCCCGTCTCAGGCGTGGCGCCCTGGTCTCGCTTGAGTCCACGGTGCCGCCGGGGACCACGGAGGGGGTCGCTAAGCCCGCGCTGGAGGATGCGAGCGGCATGGAGGCCGGCGGCGGCTTCAGCCTCGTCTTCAGCTACGAGAGGGTGACACCGGGCAGGCTCGTGCACAACATCAGGCGTCTGCCCAGGGTCGTCGGAGGCTACACGCCTGGGTGCACCGCGAGGGGCGTCGAGTTCTACCGGAGCATCTGCTTGGCCGGCGTCCACGGCACGGACATAGTCACAGCCGAGACGGCTAAGCTTGTGGAGAACGCGTACAGGGACGTGAACATAGCGTTCGCCAACGAGGCCGCCCTGATATGCGGTGGCATGGGGGTGGACTTCCACCGGGTGAGGGAGCTGGTGAACAGCCTCCCCTACATCGAAGGTGAGCCGCGTCTCAACCCCTTCAGGGACGTCCACTTCCCAGGAGCCGGGGTGGGCGGCCACTGCCTCCCGAAGGACCCCTGGCTGCTTCTCTATGGCTACGAGGCCATGGGCGGCAAAGGCTTCGAGCCGAGGCTCATCCCAGCGGCGCGAATAGTAAACGACGCCATGCCGGGGCAGGTGAAGAGGCTCGTCATAGATGCTCTGTGCGAGCAAGGGTTGAGCCTCCGCGAGGCGAGGGTCGTCCTGCTAGGCCTGGGCTTCAAGGGGGACACCGAGGACGCCCGTAACAGCCCTACGCTCACCCTCTACGATCTGCTGAGGTATGAGTCTGAGGACGTGGTTGTCCACGACCCGTACATAGAGAGCTGGAGAGGAGTCCCGTTGATCCATGAACTCGACGAGGCGGTGGAGAACAGGGACTGCCTAGTGGTGACGACTCGTCACAGTGTGTACGGGGAGATTGACCTGGATTGGCTCAGGGGCGCTATGAGGAGGCCCGTGATAGTTGACGGCAGAGACGTGTTCGACCCAGACGAGTGCCGAGAAAAGGGATTCACATACAGAGGCATAGGCCATGCGTCGCGGTGAACTGGCTCTACTCGGCGGAGCACCCGCCTCGGACACCGTGGTGAGGCTGGCAAAGCCGCACTTCGGCGAGAGCTGCCTCGGACGGCTCCGTGAGGTACTGTCCTCGGGCATGCTCAGGGAGGGCGACGTCACGAGGGAGTTCGAGGAAAGGTTCTCCCGGAGAGTGGGGGCGCGGCTCGGCGTAGCCGTATGCAACGGGACGGCTGCCCTCGCCGCGGCGTATTCATGTGCTCTGAACCCGGGAGACGAGGTCGTGGTGCCGGCTTTCACGTACGAGGCCTCGGCTGGCGCAGCCGTCAGATGCGGGGCGAGGCCGGTGTTCGCCGACGTAAGCCTGTCCACGTTCCTCATCGACGTGGACGACGTTGCGGAGAAGATCAGCAGGAAGACCAAGGCAATTCTGCTGGTCCACCTCTTCGGAAACGTGGCTGAGATGAGGGCGCTGAACGAGGTCGCGGAGGACCACGGGCTGTGCGTGATAGGGGACTGCTGTCAGGCTATAGGAAGCAGATACATGGGACGGGAGCTAGGCGAGGTCCATGACATGTGCTGCTACAGCTTCTACCCGAGTAAGGTGATCACCACGGGCGAGGGCGGCATGATCACAGCAAACAACCCGGAGTACGCCCAGTGGGTCAGGGGCTTCAAGTCACCCGAAAGCCTCCAGGGGAGAGAGCAGCTTGGCGTGAACTACAGGTTCGACGACGTGAGGGCTGCGCTGGGCTTGGACCAGCTGGACCAGCTGGACGTGTTCATATCCCGTCGCAGAAGGATAGCCCATGAATATGATAGGGTTCTTGGGGGGCTTGGGTGCGTCGTCCCTCAGAGGGTGGAGCCACACGTCGAGAGCTGCTTCAACTACTACACTGTCAAGCTGGACCTAGAGAAGCTCAAGTGCGGCAGGGACGGGTTCGTGGAGGCGCTGAGGGCGGAGAACATCGAGTGCGGAGTCTACTATCCCTCGCCGCTGACGCGGCACACCTTGCTGGGGGACGGCTCAACGTGTATCAACGCCGAAGAGATTAGTCGGAGCGTCCTTAGTCTACCCATGCATCCTTTTCTAGGTGAGGACGAGATAGAGGCCGTGGCCGAGGCTCTGGGCAAGGTGGTCAGCCACTTTCTTCGGTGACCTCCCACATCCTTCTGCGCTCGAGGTACTCGCTGTAGCCGTATCGATGGGAGGCTGGGCTGCCGTAGTGGACCTCGCCGGGGGGCACGTCCCGGGTGACGACGGAGCCCATCCCGACGACGGCCCGCTTCCCCACGGTGACGCCGGAGAGGAGCGTCGCCCCTGCGCATACTATGGCGCCGTCCTCCACGGTGACTCCCTTGAGTCTCTTGGAGGCCGGGTAGGGGTCGTTGGTGAACACGACGCCCGGCCCAACGAACACGTCGTCGCCGATGACGGTGCCCGGCGGCAGGTAGACCATGCCTTGGACGCGGCAGTTGCGGCCTATACTGACGTCCGAGTCTATGTGGCAGAGGGAGCCTATGGTTGTCTCGTCCCCGATGCTGGTGTTGTCGCCTATGTAGGTGAGGTGCCATATCTTGACGCCTCTCCCGAGGCTGACGTTGCGGCCTATGCTGCTTGTTGACGACACATTCTTCACATCCAGTTGAATCATAGTTGGGGGTGTTTATATTCTCCCGGTTTCCTGTTCAAGTGATTCGATGTTTCTCACGCGGGACCAGGAGCGTATGCTGGAGGGGGAGAAGGGAGACGCCGTCAGGAAGAGCATGGAGTTGCTCGTCGCGCTAGGCGAGGTCTTCGGCGCAGAGAAGCTGGTGCCCGCGGAGTCGGCTCACATCAGCGGCGTCAGCTATAAGAACCTGGGTGACGCCGGCACCGAGTGGCTCGAGGAGCAGGCCGAGCTGGGCTCGCGGTGCCGTATCAGGGCGACGTTGAACCCGGCGGGCATGGACATGGAGAAGTGGGAGGAGATGAACGTGCCCCCCGAGTTCGCCGAGGGCCAGGTACGCGTCATCGAGGCGTTCAAGCGGATGGGCGTCGAGCCCACGTGCACCTGCACGCCGTACCTGATAGGCCACGTGCCCCGCATGGGGGCTCAGGTGGCGTGGGCGGAGAGCAACGCCGTCTGCTTCAGCAACAGCGTCATCGGCGCCCGCACCAACAGGGAGTCAGGCCCCACGACGTTGGCGTCCGCAGTCACCGGCCTCACGCCTCTGTACGGGTACAGGCTGGACGAGAACCGCCGGCCAGGGAAGATAGTCGAGGTAGGGACTGAGCTGAAGACGAGGCTGGACTACAGCGCCCTCGGGTACGTGACCGGAAAGATGCTGGGCAACGCCGTCCCATACTTCAGAGAACTGGGAAGCCCCGACGTGGAGTCCATGAAGACCCTCGGCGCCGCGTGCGCCACCAGCGGCGGCGTCGCCCTGTGGCACGGAGAAGGTGTAACACCGGAGGCCGGATGGGCGGCTGGGTATCTTGACGGCGTCGAGAAGGTGACGGTCGAGCGCAGCGATCTGGAGGAGGCTCGTGAGCGGCTCGTCTGCGACCCCTCGAACCCCACCTACTGCGTCGGCTGCCCCCACTGCAGCTTGAAGGAGATGGCGGAGACGGCTGAGCTAGCAAAGGGCAGGGACCTCGGGGGGAGGCTCTGGGTGTTCACCAGCCGTGGCGTCTACCAGGAGGCGGCGAGGGCCGGCCACGTTAAGACCATCGAGAAGGCCGGCGGAAGAGTCTACAGGGACACCTGCATGGTGGTGGCGCCTCTCCACGAGATGGGCTGGGAGGGCGTAGCCACGAACAGCTTCAAGGGCGGCCACTACAGCGTAGCCCACGGCTTCGAGACCATGATCACCACACTGGACAAGCTGGTGGAGGGGGCGTCGAGATGATCCTCAGGGGACGCAGGGTGATGGGCGGCGTCGCGGAGGGCGAGGCCCTGGTGAGCGTCGACCCGGTGAGCTTCTACGGCGGCGTGGACCCCGAGACGGGGTTCGTCACGGAGCCCGGACACTGCTGCTGCGGAGAGAACATAAGCGGAAAGGTCTTCGTGTTCCCCACGGGCAAAGGCAGCACCGTGGGAAGCTACGTCATCTACAGGATGAAGAAGCTGGGCACGGCTCCGGCGGCGATAGTCAACGTGGAGACCGAGGCCATCATCGCCACTGGCTGCGTCATCAGCGACATACCGCTGGTTGACAAGCTTGACGGCGACCCTTTGGAGGCCATAAGGACAGGCATGAGGGTCAGGATCAAAGCCGATGAAGGGATAGTCGAGACTCCGTAACGGGCTAAGATATGGGTTCCACGTTTACAGCTGACCCAATATGCGCCGAGTACAGACTATAACGTCATAAATGATTTAACGACAATATATACTTGGTATCGGTATGGGCAACTACAGCCGCAGGCTTACTGGAATCCAAGCGAAGATGGAGGAAAAGGGGCTGGACCTCGTCGTCCTCGGCGCCAGCCCGGACTTTCAGTACCTAACAGGAGCCCCAGTCGAGTGGAGAAGGGGCAGGGATCTGACGCATCCAGCCGACGCCGTGTTCGTGCCGGTGGCGGGTGAGCCGATCATCCTGGCCGGGATGGGCTCGGTCAAGAAGGCGAAACAGGGCTGGGTCGACGACGTGAGGGGTCTCGGTATGTTCGAGAATCCCTCGCCCGCGGTCAAGGAGATCATTATGGAGCTGGCGGATGAGCCGAAGAAGGTGGGCATCGGCGAGTACACTTGGGGGAGCCTTATGCTAACCGTGGCGTCGAGCTGTAAAGGCGCCTCCTTCAGGAGCGCCGAGGGGCTCCTCGACGAGGTGCGGATGATCAAGGAGCCTGGGGAGATAGACAGGCTACGCAGGGCGGCGAAGCTCACTGAGGACGTGATGAGCCGCATCATAGACCAGATCGACGCCGGTGAGACCATGAGGGGCGCCGGTTTAAAGATCGAGACCATGGGCAGGATGATAGGCGCCAGCGACGTCAGCTTCCCAGCCACTGCCGGCTTCTGTAAGTCGGGCAGCGAGCCCACTGACGAGGTTTTCAACTACGAGAGTGGTCAGGGCCTTGAGCCGGGCACCAGCATAGCCTTCGACGTCGGCTTCGTGCTCGATGGCTACTGCAGCGACTGGGGCCGCAGCGTCTACTACGGCGAGCCCGAGGAGCACATCGAGAAAGCCTACGCTGCGCTACAGACGGCCGTGGTGGAGACGGTGGACGACGTAGGCAACGAGGTGCACACGGTGAACGAGATATTCCCCAGCATAGAGCTGATCTGTGACAGGGAGGGCTACGGCGACCATCTCCGCGCCAGGCTGCCCGACGGCACTGTGGGACACCAGATAGGCGTCGAGGTCCACGAGGACCCCTGGCTCAAACCTGAGAACAGGCATGAGCTGTTGGACGGCATGATATTCTGCGTGGAGCCCAAGCTGTGGCATAAGGGCGAGTACTATCTCCGCGTCGAGGACATGGTGCTTATAAAGAACGGCGGAGCCGAGTTCCTCACCAACTACGACCGTGAACGCTTCGAGCTTTAATCTCTAATACTCCTCGCCGTATCCTTATATCGGGAGACTACATTACTTGGGGACCGTGAGCCCGGGATGAGTAGAGGCTGCTTTATAGTAATTGAGGGGATCGACGGGTCAGGCAAGTCCGAGCAGTTCCAGAGGCTCACGAAGAGGCTGAAGAAGAGAGGCTATAAGCTGGTGGCTACGCGGGAGCCGACGAAGGTGTACCCCGTGGGCCGCCTCATCGAGAGGGTGCTCAGGGAGGAGGAGCAGGTGTCGGAGGAGGCGCTGGCGCTGCTCTTCGCCGCCGACCGGGCGGACCACACGGAGAGGAAGATCAAGCCAGCCCTCGGTGAGGGCGCCGTGGTGGTGTCGGACAGGTACGTGTACAGTTCGCTGGCCTACCAGAGCCGCGGAATGGGCAAGGAGCTGGACCTAGACTGGATCAGGTTGATCAACAGGTGTGCGCTGGAGCCCGACGCCGTCGTCTTCCTCGACATATCACCCGAGGTCGGGCAGACTAGGCTGAGCAACGGCCAGGTGCGCATCAAGGATCACTCCTACTTCGAGAGCATAAGCCAGCAGGAGAGGATCAGGATGGTCTACCTGGAGGTGCTTAACCTCCAAGACTCGCCCCTGGGCTCCGAGAAGGTCGTCGTCAGCCAAGCCGGCGGGACGAAAGTCTACAGGGTCGACGGGGAGCTTCCTGTCGACGAGGTCGAGAAGATCATTTGGAGACAGGTGTCGAGTCTATTGAAGAAGTTGAAAGTGGAGGCTGAGGGGAGAGACTCGAAGATG
>CAZTZC010000103.1:0-2054 GCA_964618045.1 uncultured Candidatus Bathyarchaeia archaeon
CTACTTCCTGGAAGGTGATGAGCGGCGGCTGATGCAGACGATAACGGTAGCCGAGACGGAGCTTATGGAGGTCGCGACTGTAGAGGGAAGCAAGAAGGACTAGGCTTCCCTGTCTTTCTTCCCGAACCCGACCACGAGTTCCACACTTTGTAGTTTTGGAGTATTCAAGAATCAGGCTAGAAGGGCTCTGCGCTTTTCTTCCTCAAACGCCGTCGAGTCTATTGCCGCCTCGTTTTGCGCTACTGTCTTGGCGTATCTTCTTATCATGCTCCTGAGGTCCTGGACCACTGGGGACTCGCCGTTGAGGCGGTACAGGGAGGCTTTACCGATCTGCCTGGTCTCCACGATCACCCCGGCTTCCTCCAACCCGGGTAGCGTGCTGTACAGGGTGCTCTTAGCCATGCCCAGAGCCTCGACGATCTCGTTCCTCGTGAACTCGAACAACGGGTTATCCAGGAATAGGTCTATTATCCTGGTCTTGGGGCTTGACCCGAAGAGGGTGAGGATCGCTGATTCTCTGTTATCTCGGTACATGAGCCTAGGCTCCGTCTCCAACGATCCATACCAAGCAAAGTATAAATACTTTACCCAATACGGTTTAGTTAGTGAACTATTCTGGTCAGGCGGGATCTAACCGACGAACAAATCAAAGCGGACATACTCAACCGTCTGGTGAACGCCGGAGCATTCGGTAAATACCACATCCCCATAGACCAGATAAGGAGCTGGATCCAGAACAAGATCAAGAAAGACGGTAAAACCGTCACCAAGTGTATCAACGACTTGGCTAGAATGGGGCTGCTGATCAAAACCGCTAGAAACACTATATACGCGGACCATCAGAGGCTCGATGAAATATTCGACTATATCGACAGACACCTTAAATGAAGATAAAATTGTGACTGCAGGGGCAAGTATATTGTAGATACTAATGAGTGTAACAAGCTAGGCTTCCCGTTCCTTCTTGCCGAACCCGACGACGAGGTCCACCAGCTTCTTGTTGTCGATCTCGGCCCTGCTCCGCCAGTCCAGGTACATGACCCCCTGCTCGTCCACGCCCAGGTAGCCCTGATGTATGTACCTGTCCACGTTGAGCTTCACCCTCCACCCCGGCAGCTTCTCCTCCAGCACCCTCTCCACGTCGACCCTGGGCGCCTTCCCCTGCTTGGAGATGAGGTAAGCCACCGAGACGGCTAGGCCGGCGATGTCGTCTATCCGCCACCCGATGGTCTTGGCCGCCTTCTGGTCCACCGTCCCCCTAAGAGTAATGTAGTAGCGGGCGTCCTGCAGCTGGGTGCTGGTGGGCTCCACTATGTCGGGCTCGTCGAAAGCCTGAGTAACCTGAAGGTCCAGGGGCTTGATCTGCTTGTCCAGGACATCCAGGACGTTCCGCCAGTCGCTGCCCAGCTCCTTCCGCAGCTCCCAGCCCCTGACGCCGGGGAGCATGTGGTGGGTGAAGAAGAGCAGCTGGACCGCGTCCTTCACCTTGCGGGCGTACGCCCTCTCCGTCTTCGTCAGCCTTGCCGCCAATGCCTCCACTCCTCGTAGTCCACCATCATGGGTAGGCTCACCTTGGGCTTCTCAGGGTCCGGCCTGGGCTCCGGGTTGTGTATGATCTTGGTCTCCTCGGTGAGCCTGTCGTGGCTGACGTTGGCGTAGCCGTGGCTCACCATGAAGACGGTCATGTACGCCCGGTAAACCGTGTCCCTGTACGTGTCCGCGCCTATCCAGTCCCAGTAGTCGACGACGCCGCCCACGCCGGCCCTCTCCCCGAGCTCACGCCAGAACCCCTCCATGAGCCCGGCGAACCCCTCCTCTGGGATGAGCCCCAGGTCGTAGGCCTCCTGCATGGTGGCGGTGCCCGTCTCCCTCTCGGCCACCTCCAGGTCCTGCCACCGCTCGACCAGAGGGATGAGGCCGCCCCAGTAGCCGAGGCTCTCGGCCAGGGTCCTGGCACTGATCTGCTCCATCTCCACTATGGGATGCCACGACTTCAGGAAGGCGTCGGCGATGGCGCCTATGTCCATCCTCATGAGGCTCTGGCTGAGCATGAA
>CAZTZC010000103.1:2154-8968 GCA_964618045.1 uncultured Candidatus Bathyarchaeia archaeon
GAGACGTCGTCGGTCTTGTGGATCATTATTATGTGCACGTCCTGGCCCTTGAAGGTGATCTGGCTGGGGGTGATGGCCATGTACTGGTCGTCCGTGCCCTCCATGGTGGATACTATGAACTCGCTGACCGCCTCCTTGTTCTGGGGATCCATGTGGAGGTCGAACTCGTCCACCGCCCTGAAGGGGCTGAGGACGTTCTGCTGCAGCGCAAGGAGGAACGCCATCACCGAGCTACTGCGCTCCCCCCCGCTGTGGGTGTAAGGGTCGAGCCGCTGCGGCGCGGCGCCCTTGAAGCCGACGTATATCTCGAGGCCGGCGTCCTCGATGTCGTGGCTGTTGACCAGCCGTGTCTCGCCTACGGCCTGGAGCTTGGCTAAGAGCCTCTTGTATCGGACGTTCACCTCCTCCAGGAGGTTCTCCGTGACTTCCCGCCACTTCCTGTTCCGCTTCTCTATCTCCTCCAGGACCTGGCGGCGGCTCTCCTTGACCTCCTCGATGCGCCGCTGTATCTCCCGGAAGGTCTCGTTGTAGGTCTCGTACATGTCCTCGGCCTCCTCGGGGACGTCCGCCATCCCCATGAGTATTCCCTGGGTGCGCCTTATCTCGTTGAGTATGTCTTCGCCGCTGCGGCCGGTCTCTATCCTCGGGCCACGGATGAGGGCCTCGGCCTCGGCGTCCCTGAGGTCCCGGGTGGTGCGGTCGATCTCTGCCTTCACCTGCTCCGTCCTCCGCCTGAGCCTGCCTCGGCGGTCCTTGAGTAGCGCCAGCTGTATGCGTCCCTCGATGTACTGGTCGTTGGTGTCGTCGATCCTCTTCCTGATCGCATCCATCTCCCGGGCGAGCCTGCTGGCCTCCTGCTCGGCCTCGGTGAGCCTCCCCGTGTAGGAGCTGATCTCCGTCTGCAGCGTGTTCCTCTGCTCGAGGAACTCGTTGCTGAGGGCATCATAGGTCTCCGTCTGGGTCTCCTCGATCTCGGTGAAGAGGCTGAAGTAGTCGTCGAGGGTCGTGGGGCCGCTCTGAGCCTTTTCGAGCAGGGTCTTTATGGTGGACTCGAAGCGCCGCCTCTGAGCCCGTGAGCTCTTGATGATGCGCTCCACCTGGGTCAGCTGGTCCTTGGAGGCGTTTATGCCGTGCTCGCTGATCCCGACGAGGCGCTCGCTCTCGATGCGTTTCTCGATGAGGTCGTTCCACTGGCTCCTCATGGTGCCGAGCATGGACTCGGCGTCGACGATCCGCTGGGTGTTCCTCTCCATCTCCTCCTCCGCGGAGGAGAGGTCTCTCTCGGTCTCAGACAGTTCGTCCTGAAGCCGCTTCACCGCCGCTTCCAGGGCGAGCACCCTGCTCCACGCCATCTCCTGCTGCAGGAAGGTCTGGCGCTTCTGGAGCTGCCTCTTCTCCTGCAGCCTCTCGTTCTGCTCCCTCCAGTACGCCAGGGTCTCCCGGGCCTGGTTGAGGAGCTGGTTGAGGCTCTCCTCCTCGCTGAGGATGCCGCTGAGCTTGGACTTGGCCTCCACGACGTCCCGCCTGAAGCTCTCGAAGCCCACGGCCTCCTCAAGGGTCTTAAGGCGCTCCTGGGGGCTTATGTTGGCGAACCGGGTGGGCATCGCCTGATGCATGATTATGAGCATGTTGTCGGGGTCGAACCCGAAGCTCCGGAGGAGGTCCACGACCTCGGCCTTGGAGACGTTGCGCTGGTTGAGCCTGAACCCGTACTTCCCGTCCCTGCGTAGTGTCCTGGTGAGGGTGATCTCGTCCATGTTGTACTGGGGGACGGGCCTGTACCCGTTCTCCTGGACGCCGTTGTCGAGGATGAGCGTGACCCTCGCCGACTCGGCGTCCCACCTTATGAGGTCGCTTAGCCTCTTGGATCGCTCAGTGTAGGTGTCACCGAGGGCGACGCATATCCCGAGGAGCAGGCTGGACTTCCCCGAGCCGTTGGGCCCGCAGACCACGTTGACCCCCCGCTTGAGGGGTACGCGGGCGTACTCGTAGGACATGAAGTTCTCTAGTATTACCTCGCGGATGAGCATCTATGGGCCTCGAACTCTAATACCTCAGCCCCGCCTCATTTTTAAAGTTTGACTAAATCCTTGTACCCCCCAGGGGAAAGTGTAAAACGATTGTAGAGCCAATACACACCGATACCCATGATCGAGTTATCTAAGGCCCAGGAGGAGAGGGCCATGAGGCTCCACAGGGAGGCTGTGGTGATCGACACCCACTGTGACACATTGATGCAGTTCGTGATGAATCCCTACGGGATGCCTCCGCCCCGTAGGCTCGGGGAGAGGGCGGACAGAGGACACATCGATCTGCCGAGGATGATCGAGGGCGGCGTCACGTGTCAGACCTTCGCGGTGTACACGGGTACGCGGGCCTTCGTGCCGGAGGCCACGCTGGTGGCGCTCCAGCTGGTGGACAAGTTCTACTCGGAGATAGAGGCCAACGACGGGATCGTCGCGGTGACCAGCCACGACGAGATAATCGACGCGAAGAAGAAGGGGCTCGTCTGCGGGCTGCTTTCGCTGGAGGGGGCTGAACCCCTCATGGGTGAGATAGCGTTGCTCAGGGTCTTTTACAGGCTGGGCGTAAGGATGCTGAGCTTCGCTTGGAACTTCAGGACGCCGTTCGCGGACGGTCTCGGCGCCAGGAGGGCCGAGAGCAAGCTCCCGGAGCTGGGGGTGCAGGCGCTGGAGGAGATGGAGAGGCTCGGGATGATCTTCGACGTCTCCCACCTGACTGACACGGTCTTCTGGGACGTGGCCGACGTGATGAAGGGGCCGTTCATCGCGAGCCACAGCAACTGCAGAGACCTCTGCGACCACCCGAGGAACCTCACAGACGACATGATCCAGGCGCTGGCGGACCACGGCGGCGTAATGGGGATGAACTTCGCCCCCGCCTTCGTGGACAAGGAAAAGGCGACGGTGGAGAAGGTGGTGGACCACGTCGACCACATAGTGGACCTCGTGGGTCCCGACCACGTGGGGCTGGGAAGCGACTTCGACGGCATCGGGTCCACGCCAGAGGGCCTCGAGGACGTCAGCAAGATGCCCAACATGACGAGGGTCATGGTGAGCCGCGGCTACGGAGACGATGACATACTGAAGATACTGGGCGGAAACCACCTGAGGGTCTTCAAACAGGTCATCGGTTGAGCCTTCTCTCATAGTTTTATCCCTTTTTTCAAGCTTCGCTAAGCTGTTTAGTAGATGCGGTTCAGATGAAGCTGCAAAGGGCAGCTGGTGATGGAGCAAGATGGGTAAACCATGTGGCTCCGTTTAGTATCTTGCTGAAGCTAAAATATGGGGTGTTAGTTGTCGTCTTCTATCCGTTGTCTTGTGAGCGCCGTGCCGTCGGGGAGGTGGAGGTTCAGGGAGTGAATCTTTTCGTCTTCGCCTTCGTTGAAGCTCACGGCCACGGTGGGGTTTAACCGCATGTACCATATTCCCATGTCGTCCGGGGGATAGAGTTCGAGGGAGATGGGCTGCCCCGGGAGTTCGATGGCGAGCCTGCCGTCGATGATGACCACCTTCATGGTGGCGTTCGGGTCCTCGGTCTGGTACTCCCCCACGTATCTCTCCATGTCCACTGGATAAGCATCCATTTGGGTGGGTGGGCCCCTCGTAAGCGTGTTGACTCCTCCGGATTCGTGAAGCGACATTGATGTCACGTTCCCGCCGTCGTCGAGGCTGAACGAGACGGCGATCTGGGGCATTATCCTGAAGCGCCTCAGCCCCTCATCGTCAGGCTCCTCCAGCTCAAACACGAGCTGGTTGGGCACGTCAACCGCGAGGCGTCCGTTCTGCACGATGACTGTGAACTCGGTGTTTCTGAAGGGCCCGAAGTTCGCGGTGTAGCTTCCCAGGTAGTTGGCGTACTGCTCCCTCACCCCGGCGTTCATCTCCGCGAGCTCGGGGTGGATTAGGAGCTCGTCTATCATGGACTCCAGCTTGATCCCCGACGTGCTTCCCCGGGACTGTGTGAAGTAGAGGATCATGAGGTCTTGTTCGGGCCACGCCCAGGCGTATGTGCCGTCGGAGCCGCTGTGGCCGATGACCTCGGGCTCCCCTGTGGCGATGTCTGAGAACAGGATCGCCATCTGGCCGTAGTATGCCTCCAGCTCGTAGAACCCCGTGGGGTAGGGCATGTCCGATCCGAGGGAGGACATCTTGGTCACGGGGGTGAGGGTGCGGCTCACAGCCTCCGGGGAGAGCAGCTGCCTAAACCCGACTTGGCCACCGTCCATCCACATCGCCAGGAAGCGAGCGTAGTCGACCGGTGTGCAGTACAGGCCTTGGGAGCCGAAGGCGAACGGATAGAGAGGCTCATCGGGCGACCATACCCTCACCCACTCGCCTACGCCGCCGACGTAGAGAACCGGTATCCTGTCCCGGCGGGAGTCGTTGAGGGTAGCCGGGTGATAGTAGAAGGCGTCGCTCATCTCCAGGGGCTCAAGTATCCTCTCTGTCACGAAGGCATCAAGCGGACGCCCTGTCTCTGCCTCGACCATGGCTCCGAGCACCTCGGTGCCCGCGTCGCTGTACCAGAACTTGCTTCCGGGCTCGAACTCCGGCCCAATCACGCCGGTCGCGTTGGCCAGCGAGAAGAGCGTCTCGTACTCGTCGGCGGAGACTATTATCGAGAGGGGCAGCCCGCTCATGTGGGACAGCAGCTGCTCGACGGTGATGTCCCGGGAGTCCTCGTTGTCGAACCCCGGTATATACTCGGCAGCCTTGGTGTCCAGGCTGAGCCGCCCCTCGTCTATCAGTATCTGGACGGCGGCGCCTGTCACGGGCTTCGTCATCGATCGGATGTTGAACAGCGAGTTCTTTTCCATGGGAACCTCGTTTTCCCGGTCACTCCACCCGACAACCTCGTGGAGTACGATGCTGCGGTTCTTGATCACCACCAGCTCCGCTCCGATTATCATCTCCTCATCCAGGTAGCCACGGACGGTTTCAGTCAGTTTCGTTAAAGTTTCGTTGGACAGGCCTTGGCTCTCGGGTGACGCGTATGTGAACTCCATCCCCGAGGTTGGGGTTGGTCTCTGTCCTTGCTGCTGATAGACGTAGACTGATCCCAGGATCACGATCAGTAAGGAGACGACTAGTACTCTGTAGGATTGCTTGTGAAGAATTGACATCTCTATTTCTGCCTCAATATTTTCTGTAACGTTCCTCTAGGGGGATATTTACACGAGTTCGGATACTTGACACACTTACCATATTCCCATCACCTATTTTGCCGGAATAGACCCGAGGGGTTATTTAAGGTATCCTCAAGTCAGATGAAGGAAAAATAGTATTACTATTCCTTTCTCGTTGCCGCGCAGCCCTTGCAGTTTTTCTCTTCTCGCTGGGGGCACTCTTCGCAGTCTGCGCCGCAGGGAGGGGACTGGCATCGGACTACCTCCCTGGGGCTCGCGGGGTATATGACTTCCTCCATGAGGTACGTCTGGGACTTGCTCTCGGGGAACAGCTCTGAGTAGTCCGCCCACCACCTGTACTCGTCGGGGACCATGAACACTGTGGTCAAGGTGCAGCCGTTGACGCCCGCCACCAGCAGGTAGGGGCAGTTCTTGATTAACCCGGCCTCCCTCAAAGCGTCCTCGTGGGACGCCACCTCCTTGACGACGACGGTCGCCACGTATCCTTCGACAGCCATAGATACATCTAGGAGCCCCATGTTTTAGAAATTGCTATAACGCGATCCGTCGATGTAATAATTGATTACATTGTCTGCAGGTTTCGGTGGTTCAGAGTACTGTTGGATGAACGGGAAGGTCATACCCACAGGCGAGGCGCTGGTCTCCGCGATGGAGCCCATCTATCTTGGTATCTTCGAGGGTATCAAGGCATACGTGGAGGGCGACGTGCTGTCGGAGGGGAAGCTGAACATCTTCGGGTGGAAGCAGCACGTGGACCGCCTCTTCAGAAGCGCCACAGTGGACGGCCTGGCCATGCCTTACTCCAAGGCTGAGCTGTTGAAGGCTGTGCGGGAGACCATCAAGGCCAACAAGTATAATAGGAACACCTACATCCAGCCGAGGGTCTGGCCCAAGGCTGGGAGGCAGGAGGAAAGCCACGTCGTGGTGCCCACGTGGGGCTTCGAGACGCTTCTAGGCAGGAACAACCCGAGTTTCGCCGAGGAGAGGAAGTTCATGGTGAGCAGCTGGAGGCGGCTCAGCAGCGACGCGCTGCCGCCGCAGGCCAAGAGCTGGGCCAACTACGCTAACTCGGCGTTGGCGAGGCGGGAGGTCAGGCGCTGCGGCTACGACAACGCCGTATTTCTGGACAGGAGGGGCTTCGTCAGCGAGTCCACGGGGGCGTGCCTCATGACTGTGAGGGACGGCAAGGTGATCACGCCGCCGGTGACGGCTTCCATACTGGAGTCGGTGACCCGGGGCTGCTTCATCGAGTTCATACCAGACCTAGGGGTCCCGGTTGAGGTGCGGGACCTAACGAGGGTCGAGCTCTACGCGAGCGACGAGGCGTTCCTCTGTGGCACCGGAGGCGAGTGCACGCCCATTACCAGCGTAGACGACATCAAGTTCGGCGAAGAGTACCCGGGTCCCATCACCACTAAGATAGCCGAGTACTACTCCGATATACTGGCCGGGAACGTGGCCAAATACAAGCACTGGCTGACACCCGTCTAACCTCCCTTTTTTTCTCTTGTTCGACTAATGGGAAAGGATTTTATGTTTAGCGCCGCGTCTAATACGGTGCAGGATGGGCCGGTGGTCTAGCCTGGCAGGACGCCGCGTTCACACCGCGGTAATCGCCGGTTCAAATCCGGCCCGGCCCACCAA
>CAZTZC010000104.1:0-8941 GCA_964618045.1 uncultured Candidatus Bathyarchaeia archaeon
CGGGGCCGTGGATAGAAGGCAACAGGTGGGTCGTGCTGTTGACGCGGCAGTGCACCGAAGCGAAGGGGCTGCTGGAGGAGAGTCTGGAGGACGGGGGGAGAAGCGTCGGGGTCTCCAAGAACATTGCTGTCAGGATATTGCAGCACCACAGGATCCTCTTAAACGATGAGATCGGGGACTACCTCGTGGACGGCTTCGAGCAGCACCTGTACAGGCTACTGGTAGGAAGGCCGCACTGGGTTGAGTGAACACATCCCCGTAGATGACGTCATTGGACATGCGGTTGGTAGATTCCTCTGCTGGCCACGCTATGATGAGAGTGAAGCAAAGCAACGGCTGAGTCAGCTTAAGGAGCTAGGAATAGAGTCACTTGCCCTCGGTGGGCGTCACTCTATCCAAGGTCGCCAGGTGCTTGGGAAAGGACATGTTGGCGTCGTTTTGAAGGCCATGAGGGGAGGCGAGGAAGTGGTTTTGAAGATTAGACGCACAGACTCTGATAGAGAGTCCATGCATAGAGAGGCCGAGATGCTTGTATTAGCTAATAAAGCCGGCGTCGGCCCGATGCTACATGGCGTTTCCAAGGATTTCATAGCCATGGAGGAAATAACAGGGCTTTACCTAGGTGAGTGGATGAACAATTTTCGGGGCGACCCAGAAGAACTGAGGAACGTAATTCGTGCCCTTCTAGAAAAATCAAGAAAGCTGGACCAATTTGGTGTGGACCATGGTGAGCTGACAAAGGTAAAGAGGCACTTCATCGTCACAGAGGCTGGGCCTAGGATAATAGACTTCGAGTCAGCAAGCACCGAAAGACGGATGCAGAACGTGACGGCTACGGCTCAAAGCATCTTCTTGAACAAAGGATTCGCTTCACAGCTGGGCTCATATCTAAGTCTTCCCGACCCCAAGACCCTGATCAACGTCCTTTCCACTTATAAACAAAACCAGACTGACCATAATTTTGAGAAAATACTTGAGGCATGTAACCTCATCTAAGGGCAGACATCAACCAACGGTGCATCTAAGTTTGACAACGTCTCAACAACCAAATCGGGCCATCGATTGTTTCAGTGGAGGTTGATTCCTTTGAGAGGCTTTGAAACGAGAAACGTCGTTGTAGGTATTGGCCTCGCGTTCGCATTGTGGTATGTCGTCTTCCTCACGCACATCTTGGACAGCTTCTGGTACAGAGTCACCATCGCTTCCATCGTCTTAGCCTTATATGCAGCCTTTTTAGGGAGAGGCGTAGCCGGAGGAGACCATGAAATCAGCGTATCCGTGGTTCTGAAAGGAGTTGTTTCAGGCGGCTTCCTTTATGCTTCGTTTTTCGTTGGCTACAATGTTTTCAGATCATCAGTGGAATCGGGAGCCAGCAGCGTATACCTGTTCAGAACCGATTCTCCCCTCTATATCGCGGCTGTTTCGCTGATAATCACTAGCCTTTGTGAGGAGTTTTTCTGGAGGAGATATCTACAGACCGTTCTCGTCGAGAGCCATGGAGGAACCGGATTAAGCCTAAATGCTCTAGCATACGCGTTTATTCATCTTCCCACCGGCAACTTGGCCCTCGTTTTCGCTGCGCTGATCGCTGGACTGTTCTGGGGCCTACTCTATGAATACACCGAGTCATTCTGGGCGGTAGTCTTCTCCCATATTGTATGGACCGAGTTGATCTTCGTGTTTCTTCCCCTAGGTTAAGGAAAACTTTATTCATCATTAGTGATTGACCACATCCATGTCGTTGAAGACGTGGATCATCGCCACCCGGCCATGGTCGCTCGTCATGACGTTCGTCTCCACGTGCCTCGCAGGCATCCTAGCCTACGCGGGCGGCAGCTTCAGCATACCGATATTCATACTCACCATGATTGGACTGCTAATAGCTCACATAGCCGCAAACATGACGAACGACTGGTACGACGTTAAGCACGGGGTCGACGCTAACGCGCCCACCGCCGAGTACCGTCCACATCCGCTCCTGTTCGGAGAACTCGATAAGAAGACCTACAAGAGGGTGATTTTTTCTTTATATGGGATAGGGCTTATCATCAGCCTGTACCTGACTTGGCTGCGCGGCATACCTGTGCTAATTTTCAGCGCCCTGGGCGTCATTCTAGGAGTGTTTTATACAGCTGATCCCGTCAAACTGAAACACCGCTCAGTTGGAGAAATCTGCGTCTTCCTTGCCTATGGACCGCTCATGGTGGGTGGAGCGTATTACGCCCTCACGGGAGTGGTGTCTCTAGACGCGATGATGGCTTCAGTGCCAATAGGGCTCCTCGTGGCACTTGTGCTTCTAGCTAACAACATACGTGACAGAGAGTTTGATGCGAGCGTCGGCATATCCACACTGACTACGAACAAGGAAGAAAAACAGGGATTTGCATACTACAAGACACTGTTATCGTCGGCGTATATCACCACAATTGTGTTAATATTCGCTAGGGTCCTCTCACCTTTCAGCATCATCGCCTTCCTGACTCTTCGAGAATCATACGGCATCGTCAAACAGTTCGGTGTGAAGATTCCGCTCACATCGGATCAGATTACAGCCCAACTTTCGCTCCACTATGGCGTACTTCTGACTCTCGGGGAATTTCTCAACCTTATTATTCAGTCGTTGTTTTAACGCCTCAACAAACTATTAAAACAGGGATCAAGCTAAACAAATGAAAAACGTTCAGGTGTTTAAACAGCATTAAAATATAGTAAGGTTGAACAGGTAGGTATGCCCGGCGTCGATCTATTACTACTGCACGCTCCAAGCGTCTACGACTTCAGGACACGCCCCGCCATGTATGGGCCGATAAGCGACGTCGTGCCTTCTACCCCCGTCTTCGAGATGTATCCGCTGGGCTTCGTCAGCATAGTTGGTTTCCTCGAACAGAACGGGTACAGGGTAAGGATAGTGAACCTGGCGGTCAAGATGCTGAAAGACCCAGGTTTCGATGTGGAGGATTTCATTAAAAAGGCGGACGCCAAGGTCTTCGGCTTCGATCTCCACTGGCTGGCTAACGCGGCTGGCTCCCTCGACATAGCTGGATTGATAAGGAAACATCGACCTGACGCCCCCATACTCCTCGGGGGACTCTCTGCCAGCTATTTCCACGAGGAGATCATCGAGCACTTTCCCCAGATAGATTACATCCTCAGAGGAGACACAACCGAGAAACCCCTTCTAGACTTGATGAACCACATAGACGCAGGGAAAACACCGGAGGATGTCGAGAACCTGACCTGGAGAACCGATGATAACCGGAAGCGGGTCAACCCCATGACCTTTGTCCCGACCGAGATCGATGACCTCTGGATCGATTACGGGCAGGTCATAAAGCTGGTGCTCAGGCACAGGGACCTGGAGAGCACCCTACCATACGAGAGCTTCATGAATTACCCGTTCACAGCGGTGCTCACATGCAAGGGATGCACCTACAACTGCATAACCTGCGGCGGCAGCTGCAACGCATTCAAGAACTTCTTCAACAGAGACAGACCGGCCTTCAAGTCGCCTCAGAGACTGGTCGAGGAGATCAACGTCATCAGCGAGTACTTCAAGGCGCCGATATTCCTCATAGGCGATCTTAGGCAGGGTGGCAGAAAATGGTCTGAACGGGTGCTGGACGGGATAAAGGAATCTGGTCTAGACAACACGATCACCTACGAGCTCTTCGACGCCGTCCCGATGGACTGGATGGAGAAACTATCAGGCAGCACCGACAAGTGGACCCTCGAGATAAGCCCAGAGTCCCACGACGACGAGGTACGGAGAATCATGGGCAAACCTTACACCACGGCCCAGATGGAGGACACCATAGACAACGCCTTAAAGCATGGAGCCGAGAAGATCGACGTCTTCTTCATGGTAGGGCTCTCGGGGCAGACCTCCGATTCGGCGCTTGAAAGCATCGAGTACGCCCGGCATCTCTACGGTGTGATGGATAACAACAGTAAGATATTCACGTTCACCGCACCCATGGCGCCGTTCCTAGACCCGGGAAGCATGGTCTACGAAGATCCGGAAAGGTATGGGTTCACGAGGCTGTACTCTAACCTCAGGGAGCACAAACAGGCTCTCTACCAGCCGAGCTGGAAGCTTTACCTCAGCTATGACACGAACTGGATGACTCGGGGTCAGATAGCCGAGACGACGTATGAGGCCATGATCAGGCTGAACCAGTTAAAGATGGACGTGGGATTAACCAGCCGCGTCAAGGGCGAGAAGGTAAGCTACGGCTTAAACATGGCACGAACCATAATGCAAAGGATCGACCAGATCATAGAATCGACAAACGATCCGCATGAGAGGCAGAAGAAGTACAACGAGCTCAAGATGGAGATCGATGAGGCGAAGAAATCCACTGGACTCGCGAAACAGGAGCTGCGGATGCCGGGGCTCGCCGGTTTGAGGGTGAGAGGGGCGGTCAAGTATCTCTTGAACTACCTTGGGTTGTGAATCCCTCAGAATACAGTTGTTTCCCGATGTCTCTTAGGGCTTCGACGCCTAAAACCTCGTGTCCTTGTAGGGGCAGCTTCCTCAATGGGAGCCTTCCTGAATACGTCTCCTCCAGTATGTTCATGTATTTTTCCTGGACCTGTCTTCTCTTACTGAGAAGATCGGAGCTGGTGTCGACTTCGTGGGGAATCAAGTTGTTGACGATTATTCCGCCGATCTGGATATCGAATTTCTCTAGATCTTGTTTGATTCTCTCAGTCTGGGAGACCCCCAGCCCCTCAGGGATGGTTACTAGGTAGGCGGTCGTGTTCTCTGACCTGATCATGTCTAACACGTCTTTGGCGAGCTGCTCCCACTCCCGGATAATCTTCAACGGGTCCCTCTTCTCGCGGCCTGTGAGGCTTTCCAGCGTCTCCTTCAGCCTGATGTACAGCTTCGCTGCATCCCTCATGTGGGTGTAAAACGTCTCTTGGAGGTACAGAAGCGATAATGTGCCCCCAGCCGGCGCCGTGTCCCACACTATCACGTCGTACTCTCCCCCGGTGTAGAGATCATACACGTAGCTGAGCGCGAACTCCTCGTCTATGCCTGGGGCGCCGGCGATGTAATCGAGGATCTCATTTCCAACAGGCAGGAAGGAAGAGATAACCGCGTAGACCTCTTCGCCGAACTTGGCCATCCACATATCAAATATCCGCGTGTAATCAAGCTCAACGGCGTCAAGGTTCTCGACTCCGGGTATCTTGGTGATTTTTCCTTTAACGTTGACCTCAAGGATGTCTGTAAGGGATGGAGCCGGATCCGTTGATATCAGCAGCGTCCTAAAGCCTCTGTCGGCGTAGCGGATGGCGGTTGATGAAGCGCACGTGGTTTTCCCTACTCCCCCCTTCCCGCAGAACATGAGGATTATCGTATGTGCCTCGAGTTTTTTAAGGGGATCAAGCTTCATGACGAAAATATATCAGAACATCGTCGATAAAAAGAGTTCATAAGCATGGAGCCAGTTGGTTGGGTGTGACTGTCTGGGACGAGGTTGTCACCGCCCTCGAGCAGATAATAGAGGAGTATGAGAGGGTAAACCACGTCATCTCATTGTTCCAAGACGACAGAAACCGGTTAATCGGCCTAAACAAGATTGGGTACAGCGAGGGCGCAGCCCTGGAGCTGGGCTCAGGCCCAGGAAACTATAGCAGGATGATTTCTAAGTTCCACGACGGGGACCTGATCTGCCTCGACTTCTCCGACAAGATGTTAGTGACTTCGAGATACAGGAACAAGGACCTGGGAAACCATTACGTCAGGGGCGTTTTCGAGGCCCTGCCCATCAGAGAAGGGTCAATAAGCTTCGTGACATCTGCCTACGCTCTGCGTGACTCTCTATACAAGCCACTCGTCATCAATGAGGCGTGTGATGCCTTGGCTTCAAGAGGGAAGTTTCTCTTAATCGATATCGGTAAGCCGGATAACCGGATCATTCGAGGCTTCATGTCTTTTTATATGAGGTACTTCGTCCCGGTGATGGGTGGGATAGTCACAGGCTACGGCTACAGGAACCCTTGGAGTAAGCTGTATGATACCTTCGAGAAGCTTCCCCCAAACAAGAGTCTCACGGCAATCGTCGAGACCCTTCTAGTGGATGTATGTTTGATTGAGAAAATCTTGGGAGCGTTTGTGATCATTTGGGGAACGAAACCAGCACGTAAAACATGATCCCCGGCTCGTTTATTGGGTTAATTTTTATAACTTACGCCGTTGTACTCTGGTGAGAGTTCCAAAGGTAGGAGCGAGGGAAAAATAATAAACAAAAAAAGGCAACATCAACTGGAGTTCATCAACGAGACCCTGAAGGAACTGGACCTTAGCCATATTCACCCGCTCCTAGAAACGACGACCAAGTACGCGATATCCACTGGCGGCAAACGACTGAGACCGTTAATCGCTATCCTATGCACCGAGATGCTTGGGGGTGATTATCGTGATACCCGTGACATGTTCCTAGCTTTGGAG
The DNA here is from genome assembly GCA_964618045.1 of uncultured Candidatus Bathyarchaeia archaeon. Classification (GTDB taxonomy): domain Archaea; phylum Thermoproteota; class Bathyarchaeia; order TCS64; family TCS64; genus RBG-16-57-9. The sequence goes on from CAZTZC010000104.1 coordinate 6,461, forward strand.
CTGATTCATAACGCCACCCTAGTCCACGATGACATAATCGACGGTGACATGTATCGCAGGGGGGAGCCTTCTCTCTTCTCTGAGCACGGCGTCAAGAAGGCGGTGCTGACAGGCGACGCTCTTCTAAGCATAGGTCTCATGTATGCCTCCAAGACTGGAAAACCGGAGATAGTTAAATGGCTAGCCGAGACGGCGCTCAAGATGGTCCAAGGCATTACCCTACAGAACCAGTACAAGCGTAAACTAATGTCAGTCGATGAATACCTCCACATGAACTACCTGAAGAGCGGCAGCCTCTTCGAGGCAGCGGCAGCTCTAGGAGGCATCACTGGCTCAAATGACCCAGAGGACGTCAAAAAACTGGCCCAGTTTGGTAAATACTTCGGCAACGCCTACCAGATAAGAGACGACATCATAGACACCTTTACTCCGCAAGACAGCGAAAACTCACCTAACAACGATCTTTTAAACGGCGATCCATCCCTCCTGCTGCTGTATGCGATAAACTCTGACTCCATCGATGAGGACGATAAATCGAAGTTTCTTTCGATTTACTGCGGTGAAAGTAAGGAACTTAACGTAGATCAAGTCCGCAGGGTCTACGAGGAAACCGGGGCGCTTCAGAAGGCCATCGACAAGATGCAGGAGTTCTCAAACATGGCGAAAGAGATCTTGGATGATTACCCAGAATCCGACGCAAAGGAGTCTCTTTCTGAACTCTTAGAGCAGTACAACTCAAGCTTCACAGATAACTTATACAAAGCATCTTCAGACATGATACAAGGCCATTGATGTCGGAGCATACAAAATGCAGTATCTAGAAAACAACCAAAAATACGATGTAATCGTCGTAGGCGCGGGTCCGGCAGGCTCGGCAACGGCAAAGGCGGCCGCGGAGAGGGGGCTCGACGTCCTACTAGTGGAGAGGGAGCTGGAGATAGGTGTGCCGGATAAGTGCGGCGAGTACCTACCGAGCCTCGACGAGATGAAGCGCCTCACACCCAAGGTCGACAATTTAGGCGAGTTCTTTGATCCACCGAGTCGCTGCATCGTAAACCGTACCAAGTATGTGAAGTTCATTTTCCCTAACAAAGTCGAGTTCTCTGTCCCGTTCAACGGCGTCGTGGTAGACAGAAAGCTATTGGACAAACATTTGGCCAACGAGGCGGCGAGGGCGGGAGCCCGTATCGCGCCGTTCACCTCTGTCCTGAATCTTCTAGGCGACGGCACGGGCGTCAGGGTGAGAAACAGCGAAGGCACGTTTGACCTCAGATCCGAGGTGGTTGTTGGGGCTGACGGGGCTTTCTCGTTGATTGCCCGTCAATCGGGTCTGCCGGTCTCCAAGGACCCGCTCGACTATGCGGTGGGATACCAGTACGAGATGGTGGGAGTGGAACATGACCCCGACTATGTGGACATGTATCTGGGTGAGGATATCGCGCCCGGCACCTATGCATGGATCATACCCAAGGGGGAAGACGTGGCAAACGTCGGCACAGGCGCTAGAATCCCTTTCATGAAGAAGGGTGTAAGCATCAGGGACTACCAGAAAGTTTTCGTCAACAAGCATGAGGTCTCCTCGAAAAAGCTTACGAAGGCCGTTCCGACGGCCGTGAAAGCTGGATATATCCCCGTCGGTGGCCCGTTGGAGACGACTTCAACCGGGGACGTACTGGTTGTCGGGGACGCAGGCGGGCACACCATCCCGACAGTCGGGGGAGGAGTGCCTCCAGGGATGATCGTCGGCAGGATAGCCGGGAACGCCGTAGCGGACAGCATACTCGAAGGAAAACCACTGACACACTTTGACGATACATGGAAAAAAGCCATTGGCGAGACTCTTGACAACTCACTCCGTCTACGAAGGATGAGCGACGTCATCTTCAGGAACAGAAGGATGATCGAGACCGTGACGAAGCTTGGTTGGTTGACGAGAGAGTCGATACTGAAGTTCATCTACTGCGAGGTCGACGCCTCCATGAGACTCGTTGAAAAGGCATTGACAAAAATCGAGCGCGGTTAGACGAAATATTACTGTCTCTAAACCATAAAATAGATGGAAAGAAAAGAGTCCATGTGGTTATGGCGTGAAGATGGCTGAAATATATTCAGCCACGTTCTCAACCAAGCCTAACGCCGCCTTGTCCGCCACCTGGATCGCTGGCTGAGGCCACACCCCGAAGACGATTATGAGCACAACCATGAACAAGGTGACCACCAGCATGGGCAGCGGCGCCTCATGCACCCCGTGGTCCTCCTCCGGCTTCGCCAGAAGGTTCCTTATGACGATCAAGTAGTAGCCCATGCTGAGGGTGCTGTTCAGGACGCCGGCCACGGTGAGCCAGATCAGGCCGGTGCCTATGGCGGAGTTGAAGAGTATGAACTTGCTGATGAACCCGTTGAGAGGCGGGATGCCTCCGAGGCCGAGCATCGCCACCACCAAAGTCAAGGACGTCAAGGGCATGGCTCTCCCGATGCCTC
>CAZTZC010000105.1:0-3593 GCA_964618045.1 uncultured Candidatus Bathyarchaeia archaeon
GGGGGGGTAACCTAGAAAAGGCGAATCCAAGCCCCTTCCACCTAAAGGAGCCCCAGAAACACCCCTCTCAGATCCAATTATATACAAAAGTGTCGTCCACCGACCGTAGAAACGAACCCCAGAAAACGCTTATTCCCGGTAACACGGAACAAACCCAGAAACACACCGCCACCCAAAAAAATCCACGGAATACACGCCCCACGACCCAGAAAAATTTTCCCCAAGATTACAAGTAACAAGACACAAGCACCCACAACCGAGGCGTTAACCTTATATCCCGTTAGATGAGGTTACGTGGTACGTGAGGCAAATGGGGTATCGTTTTATCAGGTAAGTACCCAAATAGAGTACAGTTTTTAGACACCACCCTCCGCGACGGAGAACAAACCCCCGGAATAAGCCTGACACCCACCAAGAAGCTGCAGATAGCCGAGGCCCTAGACATCCTCGGCGTCAAAGTCATCGAAGCAGGCTTCGCCGCGGTGTCCCCCGGGGAACAGGAGGCAGTCAAGCTCATCAGCCAGGCGGGGCTCGACGCAGAGATCTGCAGCGCCACCAGAAGCGTCGTGCGCGACATCGACGTCGCCATCGACGCAGGCGTCGACAGCGTCAACATAATCATCCCCACCAGCAGGCTCCACATCATGAAGAAGCTCACCAAGACCCCCGAGGAGATGCTGGAGGTCACCACCCGGGTCGTGGAGCACGCCAAGGACAGAGGAGTCACAGCCGAAGTTGCACTGGAGGACGCCAGCCGCACCGAACTACCCTACCTCAAGGAAGTCATCAGACGCGCCATAGACGCCGACGTAGACCGCGTCACCCCCTGCGACACCGTGGGCACCCTGACGCCCGAGAAGAGCCACGAGTGGTACGGCGAGATCCACAGTGAGTTCCCCGATCTCCTCCTAGGCGTCCACACCCACAACGACTTCGGCCTGGCCACCGCCACAAGCATCGCCGCCGTCGCCGGCGGAGCCACACACATCCACGCCACCGTGAACGGCCTCGGCGAACGAGCAGGCAACGCATCCATCGAAGAGATCGCGGTTGCCCTCAAGCTGCTGTACGACGTCGAGACGGGGCTTCACCTCGAACGAATCACCGAGACCAGCATGCTCGTCAGCAGGGTAACAGGCATGAACGTCCAGCCCAACAAGGCCATAGTTGGCAGCAACGCGTTCACCCACGAGAGCGGCATCCACACCCACGCCATCCTCAGAGACCCGAGCACCTATGAGCGCATCGACCCCAGACTCGTTGGCGCAGCCAGACGCATAGTCTCAGGTAAACACGCAGGCAGCACCGGTCTCAGCATGAGCCTCGAGGAGATGGGTCTACACACCAACAAGGATCAGTTCGACCTCATCTACCAACAGGTAAAGGAGCTCGGCGACCAAGGCAACACCCTGAGCGACACCGATGTCTACGCCATCGCAGCAAGGGTCATGAACCTAGAGCAGCAGCGCAACTACGAGCTCGACGAGTTCATAGTGACCACCGGCAACAAGATCACTCCCACGGCTTCGGTGAAGATGAGGCGCAACGGCGAGCACATGATAGAGGCGGCCACCGGCAACGGCCCCGTCGACGCCACCCTCAACGCCCTGGTCAAGGCCGTGAAGCCCGACCAGGCCGTTAACCTGGAGGTCTACCACGTCGAGGCCATCACCGGCGGCACAGACGCCTTCGTCAATGTCGAGGTCAGGCTCAGACAGGGAGACAAGGTGGTCACCAGCCGAGGCGTCAACGAAGACATCGTCATGGCCAGCGTCGACGCCTACCTCAAGGGAGTCAACCTCTACCACAGCATGAGGAAACAGCGATGAGCACCGTATCGGAGAAGATACTCGCACACGCATCAGGGCAAGGCAGGGCCAAGGCAGGCGAAATAGTCAAGGCCCGGGTCGACACCGCCATGATGCCGGACGTAACCAGTGTCCTAGCCATAGAGGCAATGAAGAAGATGGGCGCAGCCCATGTGTGGGACCCAGACAGGGTCGTCGTCATACTCGACCACGTCGCACCCCCCAGCAGCATAAACAGCGCCCGAGTCCACAGCGTCATTCGCGCCTTCGCAAAGGAACAGAACCTGAAACACTTCTACGACGTAGAGAGCGGCGTCTGCCACCAAGTCCTACCTGAGCACGGCCACGTCCGCCCCGGCACGGTCGTCATCGGGGCAGACAGCCACACCTGCACCCACGGCGCCTTCGGAGCCTTCGCCACCGGCGTCGGCAGCACAGACATGGGCGCCGTCCTGGCGAGGGGCAAGACGTGGCTCCGGGTACCCGAGACCATCAAGGTCGACATCAACGGCAGCCTCGGCGACCACGTCTACGCCAAGGACGTGGTGCTCCGCGTAGCCAAGGAGATCGGCGTAAGCGGAGCCACATACATGGCCCTCGAGTACACGGGGCAGACGGTCGCCGACCTCACCGTCTCAAGCCGCATGACCCTCTGCAACATGGCCATAGAGATGGGAGCCAAGACCGGCATCTGCCAACCCGACCACAAGACACATGGATGGCTCAGAGACCACGGCGTATACGTCGACGAAAACAACCTACTCCACCCCGACCCAGACGCACAATACAGACGCGTACTGGAACTCGACGTGGCCGGCATGCCTCCCCAAGTCGCGTGCCCACACAACGTCGACAACGTCAAACCCGTCACCGAGGTGGCAGGCATAGAGATCAACCAGGCCTTCATAGGTAGCTGCACCAACGGCCGCCTCGAGGACCTCAGACAAGCCCACGCCATACTGAAGGGCAGACAAGTCCACAGGGACGTGCGGCTCCTCGTGGTCCCGGCGAGCAGAGGCGTCTACAGGGCCGCCCTGGAGGAGGGCATCATCGCGGACCTCGTCGACGCCGGCGCCGTCGTCAGCAACCCCAGCTGCGCCGCCTGCTTCGGCGGCCACATAGGGCTCCTCGGCCCCGGCGAGCGAGGCATCGCAACAAGCAACCGAAACTTCAGGGGCCGCCAAGGTAGCCCGGAGGCCGAGGTCTACCTAAGCAGCGCAGCTGTCGCAGCCGCCTCGGCCCTCACCGGATACATAACCCACCCAGAGGAGGTGGCTTGATGAAGCTGATGGGCAGAGTATGGAAGTACGGGCACGACGTTAACACCGACTACATCATCCCCGGCCGCTACATGGAGCTAACAGACCCCGACGAGATGGCTACACACGTCTTCGAGGAGCACGACCCGACGTTCAAGGACGGCGTCAGTAAAGGAGACATAGTGGTCGGCGCCACCAACTTCGGGTGCGGCAGCAGCCGCGAGCACGCACCACTCGCCCTCAAACACTCCGGCGTCGGCTGCGTCCTCGCAGAGAGCTTCGCCCGCATATTCTACAGGAACGCCATAAACATCGGGCTCTCCGCCCTGGAGTGCCCCGGCATCCACGACACAGTCTCCAAAGGCGACAATCTGGAGATCGACGTCACCGGCGGAGTCGTCAGGAACCTCGACACAGGCGTGGAGCTACGCTTCAACCCGCTGCCACCGTTCATGGTGGAGATTTTAAATGCAGGCGGCCTCGTTCCTTACCTTAACGAGACTGAGGAATGGTAGATGAAGTACAG
>CAZTZC010000105.1:3693-8919 GCA_964618045.1 uncultured Candidatus Bathyarchaeia archaeon
GAGGTCATCATACCGCTGAGGCAGAGGCTCAACCTCTACGCAAACCTGCGGCCCGCCAAGGCGTACCCCGGCGTCCCCGCCATCAACCCCGACGTCGACATCATGATCGTACGCGAGAACACCGAGGGCATCTACAAGATGATAGGCGACCGAGGCAAGGACTACGGGTTCAACGTCAGGGTCATCACGCGGGAGGCCAGCGAGCGCATCGTACGGTACGCCTTCGAGTACGCCCAGAGGAACGGCAAGTCCAAGGTCTCCGCTGTCCACAAGGCCAACGTGCTGGACTACACGGACGAGGTGTTCCTCGAGGCCGCCCGGGACGTAGCAAAACATTATCCTGACATCGCCTACGAGGAGGTCATCGTCGACGCCTGCGCCATGAAGCTCGTCCTAGCACCACAGCAGTTCCAGGTAATAGTCACCACCAACATGTTCGGCGACATCCTCAGCGACGAGGCCGCGGGCCTAGTCGGCGGCCTGGGAATGGCCCCCAGCGGCAACGTCGGCGACGAGCTCTGCATCTTCGAGCCCGTCCACGGATCGGCGCCCGACATCGCGGGCAAGGGCATAGCCAACCCCGTCGCCACCATCCTCAGCGCAGCCATGATGCTGGAGTGGCTCGGCGAGAAGGAGGCGGCAGACCGCGTGGAGGTGGCCGTCCTCAAGGTCCTCGAGGAAGGCGAGATCAGGACGCCGGACCTCGGCGGCTCCAACACCACGGATGACATGGCCGAAGCCGTCATCGAGAGGCTCTGAGCCGCCCTCAAAATCTTTTTAAACCATAACAGTTTACAACCTTTGGTTTACAACCTGTGTCCGGCAAGAAACGAGTGGCTAGGAAAGACTTCGAGACCGTCGTAGGTGTCCTAGGGAACCCCGTACGCAGAAGCATCATAAAGAAGCTCAGCGAGGGCCCGGACTACACGCTCAGGCTCAGCAACGAGCTCAACATAGGGCAGCAGCTTGCCGCCAAGCACCTCAAGGTAATCAGGGACGCCGAGCTCGTCGACGTGGTCCGGCAGAAGAGCGACAAGGGTGCGGACAAGAACGTCTTCCACCTGAACAAGTTCTACAGCCTCCAGATCGACTTCAGCCCCGCCCTATACAACGAGCGGCTCATCAGCTTCAACAACCCCGGGCATTGGATACAGCATGACAACCACATGGAGCGGCTCGAGGAGCAAGTCAAGGACATGGAGGAGGACCGCCTCGACCCGGACGACGTGACGCCTCTCCGCCAGATCATCCAAGCCATCGACGACGAGCTGGACAGCCTCGAGAAGCGCCGCGCCAGGCTCCTCTACATAAGGAACCTCGCCCTGGGGGCGACCCAGAACGCCCTAGAGGAGATGGACCGCCGGAAGAAGCAGGTCGTCCACCACATAGTGGATCAGGGCCCCACGAGCGTAGAGGTGCTCTCCCGGACTTTCCAGCTGCGGGAGGACATGGTTCGGGACATAGTCACTGAGCTAGAGAGAGAGGGCCTCGTAAAAAGGGAAAACAATATAATTCAGCTCAGGGATTTCATCTAGAGCCCCGGAGGGCCACCAAAAAGTTTTTTATAAGCCTAGGTATACAACTGTTGGTTTACAACCACAAGTGGTATACCTATGAGCGGCGGAAAGTCAAAGTACGATAAAGATTACTTGGCAGGTTCGCGCCGCGGTATACCCGTGGAAAACTTTAAGGAGAAAAAAAATTGAGTGCACAAGGACAGCCTATATTCATCCTGAAGGAAGGCACCGAGCGGTCAACCGGTAAAGACGCCCGCGGCAACAACATCATGGCCGCTAGGATCGTCTCCGAGGCAGTTAAGACCAGCCTGGGCCCCAAAGGCATGGACAAGATGCTTGTCGACAGCTTCGGCGACGTCACCATCACGAACGACGGCGCCACGATGCTCAAGGAGATGGACGTACAGCACCCCGCAGCCAAGATGATGGTCGAGGTGTCGAAGACCCAGGACGACGAGGTCGGTGACGGAACAACGAGCGTCGTCATCCTGACGGGTGAGCTTCTGGGCAAGGCCACGGAGCTCATGGACAAGAAGGTACACCCCATCGTCATCATCGACGGCTACAGGCAGGCTGAGGCCGAGGCCCTGAAGATCCTCGACGCGATCGCCGAGAAGGTCGACCCCAAGGACAAGAAGATGCTCAAGAAGGTCGCCATGACGACGATGGCCAGCAAGCTCATCAGCGGCTACAGCGACCACCTCGGCGACATCGCGGTGGACGCTGTGCTCCAGATCGCGGAGGAGAGCAACGGCGGGTACAAGGTGGACCTCGACAACATCAAGGTCGAGAAGAAGCCGGGCGCCTCCATGACGGACACCAAGCTCATCAAGGGCCTAATCATCGACAAGGAGGTCGTCCACGACGGCATGCCTAAGGTGGTTAAGGAAGCCAAGATCGGCCTACTGAACGCGGCCATGGAGATCGAGAAGACCGAGTTCGACTCTAAGATCGCCATCGAGACGCCTGACCAGATGCAGGCTTACCTCGACCAGGAGGAGCAGATGCTCCGCGACATGGTCAAGAAGGTCAAGGACGCGGGCATCAACGTGCTGCTCTGCCAGAAGGGAATAGACGACATGGTGCAGCACTTCCTCAGCCGCGAGGGCATCCTCGCCGCTCGTAGACTCAAGAAGAGCGACATGGAGGCCCTCGCAAAGGCGACGGGAGCCAAGGTCGTTAACAGCGTCGAACAGCTCAACAGCGGCGACGCAGGCTACGCCAAGCATGTCGAGGAGCGTAAGGTCAGCGACGACAAGATGATCTTCGTCGAGGGATGCAAGAACCCCAAGGCCGTGAGCATCCTCATCAGGGGAGGCACCGAGCGCGTCGTCGACGAGGCTGAAAGAAGCATCCATGACGCCCTCTGCGTCGTAAAAGACGTCGTCGAGGAGCCTAAGATCGTCGCGGGCGGCGGGGCACCCGAGATCGAGGTAGCCCGGCTGCTACGCGACTACGCGGAGAAGCTTGTTGGCCGCGAGAGGCTCGCCGTCAACGCTTTCGCCGACGCCCTCGAGGTCATACCGACTACCCTCGCGGAGAACAGCGGGATGGACCCCATCGACGCCATCAGCGAGATGCAGAGCGAGCACGCCAAAGGCAAGAAATGGATCGGCGTCGACGGCTTCAACAACAAGATATCCGATATGACGAAGCTCGATGTCTATGAGCCCATGGTCGTCAAAGCCCAGTCCATCAAGTCGGCGACCGAGGCGAGCACGATGCTTCTGAAGATAGACGACATGATCGCCGTCTCCAAGATGAAGGCACCGGCGGGACCGCCGGGAGGAGGAATGGGAGGCATGCCAGGCGGAATGGGCGGCATGCCGCCCATGATGTAGGAGGCAGATGAAATGGCATACTATGGAGGACAACCCGTAATCGTCCTGAAGGAGGACACAGAGAGAAGCAGAGGCCGCGACGCACGTAAAAGCAACATGATGGCGGCCCAGATAATCGCGGAGGTGCTTAAGACCACACTCGGCCCACGGGGCATGGACAAGATGCTCATCGACAGTCTCGGGGACATCACTATCACAAGCGACGGAGCGACGGTGCTGGACGAGATCGATGTGCAGCACCCCGCCGCGAAGATGATGATCGAGGTCGCCAAGACCCAGGACAAGGAGGTCGGTGATGGAACCACTACCGCGGTGCTGCTGGCCGGCGAGCTGCTGAAGAAGGCAAGCGAGCTTCTGGAGGACAACATCCACCCGAGCATCATCATCAGCGGCTACCAGAAGGCGGCCGAGAAGGCCCTTGAGACGCTGGAGAAAGTCTCCAAGGACGTGGACATGGACGACGTAGAGACCCTGATGAATATCAGCAACACCAGCATCAGGAGCAAGGCCGTGAGCAGCGCCCGGGACCACCTGAGCGGCATCGTCATCGAGGCCATCAAGCTGATCGTCGAGAAGAGGGACGGCACCGTCATCGCGGACGTGGACAACGTCCAGATCGTGAAGAAGGTGGGGCAGAGCCTCACGGAGACCGAGCTGGTCCACGGCATAATCGTGGACAAGGAGGTGGTCCATGACGGCATGCCCAAGAAGATCAAGGACGCCAAGATCGCGTTGCTGGACGCGGCCCTCGAGGTGAAGAAGACAGAGTTCGACGCCGAGATCAGGATCACCAGCCCCGACAACATCAAGGCGTTCCTGGACCAGGAGTCCGACATGCTGAAGAGGAAGGTTGACCAGGTCGTGGAGTCCGGCGCCAACGTGCTCTTCTGCCAGAAGGGCATCGACGACATGGCACAGCACTACCTCGCCAAGGCCGGCGTGCTCAGCGCCAGACGCGTCAAGAAGAGCGACATGGAGAAGCTGGCCAAAGCCACGGGCGGCAAGGTCGTGAGCAACCTGGCGGACCTCAAGAAGACTGATCTGGGGGCCTGCGGTGTCGTCGAGGAGCGGAAGGTCGGCAACGACAAGATGATCTTCGTCGAGGAGTGCAAGGACCCCCAGGCGGTCGCCATCTTCGTCAGGGCGGGCCTGGAGCGGATGATCGACGAGGCGGAGAGGGCGTTGAACGACGCTCTCTACGTCGTCAGCGACGTCGCCGAGGCTCCAAAGATGGTTGCCGGAGGCGGCAGCGTCGAGATGGAGATGAGCAAGGCCGTGCGCGAATACGCCGCCCAGGTGGGCGGCCGCGAGCAGCTGGCCATCGAGGCGTTCGCGGACGCGATGGAGATCATCCCGAGGACGCTGGCCGAGAACGCGGGCCTAGACATCCTGGACACCATGGTGGCGATGAAGGCCGCCCACGCCAAGAAGAACGGCGCCTACATGGGCGTCAACGTCTACGGCGAGGGCGTCATCGACATGATGGGCGAGGGAGTCGTGGAGCCCACGGTGGTGAAGGAGCAGGCCATCAAGAGCGGCATCGAGGTGGCTTCCATGATCCTCAGGATCGACGACGTGTTGGCGGCGAAGAGCGGCGGCCCAGAGCCCGGCGCGGGCGGCCCACCCGGCGGCGGCATGGATGAGGACATGGATATCTAGTCCACCCCCACTTCTTTTTTATAAGGTTACAGGGAACAACCTTTTTCCCGGCTTACCATTACGTTTTGTATATGTTTGGCGTCCCGTTTTGGGCTTTTCCAGGGCTCCTTTCGATTGAAGGGACGTCGGTCAAGCTTTTCTAGTTCCCTATGTGGGGTGTTTTCTGCGACGTCATCGATTTATTCTTGGTTACTTGGAATAAGCGTTTT
>CAZTZC010000106.1:0-8910 GCA_964618045.1 uncultured Candidatus Bathyarchaeia archaeon
GCCATAAACAGCCTCAGCCAGGAGCTGAGCGTCTTCTTCAGCAGGAACGTGGAGGTGCCGCCCAGCGAGGAGTTCGTGGAGAAGCAGGCCGCCGAGCAAGGCCTCATACCCGTGGTCCCTGACGAGGCCGTCGCCTACGGCTACCAGCACGAGAACAGGCACATGGTCGAGTGCTTCAGGGAGGGCAGGATGCCCAGGGAGAACTGGGTGGACGGGCTGCTCGTAACCCAGCTCATGATGACGGCGTACAGGTCGGCGGAGCAGGAGAAGACTATGCGGTTCAGCCCCGGTGGGCTCGAGGGCTACGAGCCCCAGGTGATGAGGGGCGTCTGGCGGCCCTAGCCGTGAGGCGCCCTGCTGAACTGTGGGGCCCTGTCCTCGGCGCTCGGCTCCTTGATCAGCAGCATTATCATCGTCGTCGTTAGAAGGCCCAGCACCGCGTTGATGATGAAGGGGATACTGTATCCGGGTATCGCGAACCCTATGACGTTGAACGTGTTGAACCTGTACGTGTCGTAGATCCATGTGCCCAGTATGGGGCCTATGACGCTGCCCGCCGTGAACGCCCTGCCGAAGAGGCCGAACATCCTGCCCCTCACCTCAGGGGGCACTAGGTCCGCCCGAAGCGCCCTGAACGCGGGCATGCTCACGTTGAAGCCGAGGCTCCTCACGCTGACCACGATGCCGGCCTCCGTGATGCTGCGGGTGAACGGCAGCAGTAGGCCGGCGAGGCGCGACACGTAGTTCCCTAACCCTATGAGGGGCTTCCTGCCCACCCTGTCCGCGAACCTGCCCGCGACGTAGCTGGCGATGAGCCCGATGAACCCTGTGACGCTGATGATGGTGCCGATGGCCACGGGGTCCATGCCGAAGCGGTCCATGTAGAAGAGCACCATTATGGGTATGATGAACCCGACGCCGATCCCGCTCACGAAGCCGTTCACGAGCAGAATCTTCAGCGGCCGCGTCAACACGACCTTAGGCGCCTCCCCCGTATCCATGTCTCTGCCCGGCGTGCTCCTCCGCTCAGGCTCCTTGATGAGAAGGTAGATCATTGCCAGGGTGATCAACGCAAGCAACGAGTCCACGAAGTAGGGTATCCTGTAGCTCATCAGTAGGCTGAGCCCTCGGCTCAAGGCGAGCCACTGGATGCCGCCGCCCACCATCGGCCCCAGGTTCCTGCCCACCATGTTCATCGACATGATGTACCCCGACGCCTCCCCCCTCCTCTGAGGACTAACCAGGTCGATGAGAAGGGTCTCGGAGGCCAGCATGGCCGCGCTGGAAACGGCTCCGTTGAGCACCCTTATCGCGAGCAGCCACTCCCAGCTGGGCACGAGCCCCGTAAGTGTGCCGAGTATCACGTCTGCGCCGACGCCGAGCATCATGAGCTTCTTCCTACCGTACCTGTCTGTGAGGCTCCCCATCTTTGGGCTCATCACCGCGTGGGCGATCATGAAGCTGCTCGTGAACAGCCCCACGCTGGCGACGGTGGCTCCCAGCTCCACGACGTAGCTTGGGAAGAAAGATATCGGCAGCGCCACGGCCAGCGACTCGATGAGCTGGACGGCGCCCAACGTTATTATGGGCCCACTGAGCTTCCTCTCGCCCAAACCAGACACCACGGAGTTTACATCATTGATCCCGCACCGGATATAAAATCAACTATAGCTCGGCAAGGGCCCTGCTGTAGACCTCGTAGTCCCTCTCGCTGAACACGGAGAAGACCACCTCGTCGAGGAATGGAGTCTCCTCGAGATAAGCCTTCACCGTGCCCAAGGCGATCCTCGCCGCCTTCTCCATCGGGTACCCGTAGGCCCCGGTGCTTATGGAGGGGAACGCCACGGACCTCAACCCGTTCTCATATGCGACTCTTAGGGAGCTACGATAGGCGTCAGCTAGCAGCTTCTCCTCGCCGCTGCCTCCGCCCCGCCACACCGGACCCACTGTGTGGATAACACGCAGGGCCCTGAGGTTGCCGCCGCAGGTGATGACAGCCTCCCCGGTGGGGAGCCCGTCCGGGTACCTAGTTCTCCTTATCTCCATGCACTCCGAGAGGATCGCTGGACCGCCGGCTCTGTGTATGGCTCCGTCCACCCCTCCTCCGCCCATCAGGCTGCTGTTCGCGGCGTTCACCACAGCGTCAGTCTCCTGAAGTGTTATGTCGCCTTTGACGAGCCTGACCCTCGTGCGCCCGAACATCATGGATCCAACTCAGGTGCATGTTTATTAGACGGTTTCCCCCGGGTCCCCGGAGGCATCCTTAAGCCTCCCCTTAAATAGATGACCCCTAGGCCCTAAACCGTGTCAAACGGTAAAAACGAGTTTTCCGTGTATAAAAGAGCGTAAAAACGGGTGTTTTATCCTCTTTAGTTTCCTTTCCACTGCTCTCTGCATTGTGAGGGCTAGTAAACGATGGGATGGTCTTCTACCCCGTGATATAAGCGCTTGATACGTTTTTTCACTCATTTTTCGAGGCTGTCTCGCTCAGTGGCTTGTAAACATAGAACAATACGGCGTATAGCTTTTATTTTCGGTATCTTCTAGAAGACTGATCACCCATGGCTGCGGGGCTAGGTCAGTTTGATGCGATATACAATATCCTCATACTGGTCGTGGTGATCTCCCTCGTGGCCCGCCAGATCAACTTCCCGTCCACCATCGCGTTCATATTCGCGGGGCTGCTGGCGGCCTGGGTGCCCAGGCTCACCCTGCCGGAGCTCTCGCCAGAGATATTCCTCACCATCCTCCTGCCGCCCATCCTTTTCAACGAGACCCTCACCCTGGACATAGAGGGCTTGATAGACGACAGCGACATCATACTGATCTACGCGGTACTGGGTACTGTGCTTATGGTGGCCGCGGTTGGGCTGTACACCCACTACATCCTTGGTCTGACGTGGATCGAGTCGTTCATGCTGGGGATAATAGTGGCCCCCACCGACCCGGTCTCGGTCATCGCGACGTTCAAGCAGCTCGGCGTGATCAGGCGTTTCCAGCTAATAGTGGCCGGGGAGAGCCTTTTCAACGACGGAGTCGCCATCGTAGTCTACAGCATACTCCTCATAATCATCGAGGCGGGGACCATAACCAGCTTCGAGGTCCTGCAGATAACTCTGGTGAAGGTGCTCGGCGGCGTCCTCCTCGGGTACGTAGCCGGGTACATAGTTCACCTAATCTTCTGCTGGACCGACGACCTCTTCGTGGAGATCCTGCTCACCTTCATAGTCGCCTTCGGCGTCTACAGGCTGGCCGAGCAGTTCCACTCGAGCGGCGTCATCGCGGTGGTAATCGCCGGGCTGCTCCTGAACTACCGCTGCAGGACCAGTGGAGGCATCTCGGAGCAAGGTCAGGAGAGCCTGGAGGTGATGTGGGAGTTCGTGGGCTTCATAGCCTCCAGCTTCGCCTTCATCTTCATAGGCGTCAGCCTGGAGCCATCCATACTGATAGGCTTCGCGTTGCCTATACTCGGTCTGTCCCTCTTCAGCGTCATATTCAGGTACGTGATGGTGTCCCTTGTGGCGGAGTTCCTCGAGAAGCGCCGCAGCAAACGTATCCCCCAGAACTGGCGTGTCGGCATGACCTGGAGTGGGCTCAGGGGGGCTGTCTCAGTGGTGCTGGTCTTAGGCATAGTTGGATTAGGCCTCCCCAACACAGAGAAAATGTTCGCACTCACCTACGGGCTGGTCCTCGGGTCCAACGTCTTCCAGGGGCTCACCATGCCCACGCTGGTGAACCAGCTGAGGCTCTACAGCACAAGATCCAGACCTGAGCCTCAGCCACAGGAAGAGCAATCATCGCCCGAGCTGTAAACGTTGTTATACATGTGGAGCGAGGAGGACATCTGGGACATGCTCTTCCGCGACCTACCCACCACGGGCACGTCGCCGACCCTTACGCTGAGAGAGAGTACGGCCCATAACCATTTTAATATAACTTTTTATTTATTCAAAAATAAAAATTAAAAAAACTTCATTTTAATATCTTCACTCTAAATTACAATATTCAAATGTTATGAATCATAGCTATTTTTTTATTCTCATATTTTATACTCTATATTAGAACCCATGGGGGCGTGATGCATGGGTGATCAAGTAGACGTAATTGCCTTAATTGAAACAGATCCCCCTCTGCCTGTGAAAAAATACCTTGAGGGGTGTGACCGCGGTCTCCGGGTGGAACAGGCCTCGAACATAGGAGAATTCAGACGGCTCATCGTGTCGAAGAAGTTCGACTGTATAGTATCTACGATGGAGTCTCCGAGCGTAGGAGACATCATGAGTTTCCGGTTAACACATGATCCACCTATCCCCGTCGTTCTCTTCCCTCAGAATGAACTCGAAGTCCTCCACAACCTGGATAACTGTATGAAACTAGCGGGCAGGATCAGGTTGAAGGTTGAGAGAAGGAGGGCGAGAGAAATCAGGAAGCAAAACGAAGGCTATGTGACGCCCATCGTGATCGTAAGGAAGAACGAAATCTACGTGAAAGGAGTAGAAGGTAAGAACGTTCTCTGGGGCTATGAAGGCTCAGACTCCTACGATGTGGCGAAAGCGATGGAGCTCGAACTCAGGGCCATCGACTACGTGAGAGATAGGCTCGCTGAGGCTGTCTCTAACATCACCGAGGAGCTCTATCTTTCCGATCTTACCCCTGAGAACGTGAGTGACATCGTGTACGAGGGTTACAGGAAGCTGCTTCCTTGGTTCCGGGACCTTGACATGTCTCTCGGTCATCGCGCGGGTAATTAAATATCAGGTGTTTTTTTCTCAATAGCATATATATGATGATGTTTCACACATGTGATTGCTACAGATTCATGAATCCAGAGATTTTTTAATTTTGTTTCTCTGGATTTGCCTATAAAAATAAAGCTTTTAAATTGAAAAGCAGAGACAAGCTTAGGATGCCTGAAAGGAAGTACAAGTATCACACTGTGAACCTCCCTGAGAGCTTGGCGAAGAAGATAGAGGAAGTCATCGAGAGCGGCAACCACGGTTACACCAGCATCCCAGACTTCGTGAAGTCTGCAGTGCGCCGGTACCTGAGAGATCTCGGATATCTAGTGTGAGAGTGGATCCGTACTTACTCCAAGGGTGTGGGCACGGAAGGAATACGGCAATGTGGTTAACCAGATATCTCCCTGTGATATACTGGCGTAAAATTTATCGTCACATATCGATAAATATGAATGTGCCCCATGTCCGATAAACCGTCTTTCGAAGACGTCTGGGTGAGGATACAGAAGAGGGCGGGTGAGGCCTTCTTCACCAAGACAGGGATCAGGTTCACCTACCGTGTCGAGGGAGAGAAGGTGATGCTCAACAGAATCAGCTACAGCTTGTCGAAGGGCGACCTCATGAAGGCCTACCCTAGGGTGCCCATGAAGGGTCCGAGCGAGATCGCCTCGCTGGTGAGGGGGACTTCCTACGTCTGGGCGATCCTCCACGACGCGAGGATTTCTCTGAAGGCTTGGTGACGGCCAACCACAACATTGTTATATCGCTAGCGTAATAACGATCTCATGGTAAAATGTAGAGGCTGCGGAGACGAGGTCTCGGAGAAAGCATACTTCTGCCCCAAGTGCGGGCTGAGAACCGAGGCAGGAGAAGAAGCCGGCGTCAAGACCCCCATGTCGACCCGACCCGGGTGGGAGAGGGACATAGAGACGGCGCTGAGCAACGCCACCAAGCTCATGGAAGACGCCTTCGAGGCGGCAAAGAAGGGCCTCAAACGGGCGGCAGACGAGATAGAGGCTGAGGTCGAGAAGGCTAGGGACTGGGACGCTAAGAGATCGGCGCCCGTCTACTGCCCAAAGTGCGGAAGCAAGAACCCCAGCGACTCCCAGTACTGCACAGCCTGCGGAAAAGAGATACCTAAGGACCTCTAGAGCTGAGTCACGACCCGCCTCTTAAAGTGGACAGGTTGCCATTGGCGGGCCCCAACGCCCCCTCGTGGGTTACCCTTAGGCTAAGGGAAGCAGCCGAAACTCCACGGAAACATGGCGTCTACTCTTTTTGAGCATTGATCAGGGAAACCTCAAAAACCGAGGGGAACCCAGCATATACAAATGAGCGTCCTCTGCTCGGGCAGCTACCTGGCGGACTTCATCGTGCCCGACCTCCCGGAGATCGGGGCGCCGGGGAGCCTTGTATACGCCCCGAGGGGGATCCACCTGTCCCCTGGGGGCCACTCCGCCAACGTGGCTATAGATCTCGTGCAGCTCGGGCATGAGGAGGTCCACTCGACGGGCTGCGTAGGGGACGACCCCGTCGGGGAGCTCATCGTCAACCTCCTCAGGAGCCGTGGGGTGTGGGTATACCCCCAGGTGGTGGAGGGCGTCGCCACGGCCAAGAACATTGTGCTAATAGTGAGGGGTCAGGATAGAAGGTTCATCGCTGAGCTTACGGCCAACACCCTCCTGGAACCTGGGCACGTGGAGGGACTCATCAGACGCCTGAGGCCCAGTGTGTTTTATCAGGGAACGGTGGGGGGGCTGAGACGCATCGATCCGTGTCTCGACGAGGTTCTGGACGTGGCCAGGGGTGCAGGCTCTATGACCATGGTGGACGCCATCCCACCGATGGATGGCTGGGGGAGCCTGATGGACGCGCTGTGCAGCGTGGACGTCTTCCACTGCAACCTCCGTGAGGCCAGGAGCATGCTGGGAGCCGACGAGCCCAAGGTTCTCCTCGGAGAACTGGTGGCGCGGGGTGTACGGCTGGCGACGGTGTCTGACGGCGCTGAGGGGCTCTACGCCTCCACCGAGTCTCTATTCGTCCATATGCCGGCGTTCAGGGTGGAGGAGGTGGACCCGACGGGGGCTGGGGACGCCCTATGCGCGGGGCTGATAAAGGCGTTCATCGATGACGGGGTGTCCCCGGGGCAGCTCGGCGCCTTGGATGCGGAGGGGCTCACCAAGTTGATGCTTCGGGGGCAGGCGGCGGGTGCCGCCTGTGTCACCGGGGTGGGGGCGACTACGGAGGTCACATGGCAGAAGGCTGCTTCTCTGATCAGGGGGCAGGCGGCACTGCTGCTTGGGTCAACGACCGTGGAGGGGGTCTGAGACGTCCATCAGGAGGGCGGGGCGGGTGAAGACGGGCTTGGAGCCTCTGGACGCGCTTCTCGGCGGCGGCTTCCCCTGTGGCGCCGTGAGCCTTGTGTACGGTGAGGCCACAACGGGCAAGACGTCTCTCGCCCTGACCGCCGCGCTGAACCATCTCGCTGAGCACAGGGCGGCGAAGGCCATATACATAGACTCGGATAACAAGCTCAACACGGGTAGGTTGACCCAGATCGCCGAGCCCCGAGGAGTGGGGCTGCTGAGGAGGCTTCACCTGCACACGCCCCTGAGCTTTCGTGAGCAGGAGACTACATTGGAGCAGATGCCGGCGCTGGAACCCATGGACCTTGTGGTGCTTGACAGCGTGACGGGGCTCTACAGGGGCGAGACGGTGGACGAGGAGAGGACGTACCGGGCCAACAAAGAACTTAACCGCCAGCTTGGGTACATATCGGAGATGGCGGTACGAAGCGGCGCGGCATTCCTGCTCACGGGGCAGGTGCGCAGCGTGATGGATACGTCGCAGATCGAGCCCGTGGCTCCCCGGCTACTGAGCTACTGGAGCTCCACCATCCTCAAGCTCGAGAAGACGCCGGAGCAGGGGAAGAGGCAGGCGACGCTGGAAAAACCCATAACCAGCCCCAACGCCATCAACATCTGGATAACAGAGACAGGAGCGTCAGCGTCCCCGCCATGAACCTAGAGACAGTCCTGGCTACCGTCTACCTCTTCCTTCCCGCATACTTCGCCAACGCCAGCCCAGTGGTCTTCGGCGGCGGCGAGCCCCTGGACGGCGGCAGGACTTGGCTCGACGGCAAGCCTTTCCTGGGCAGCCACAAGACTGTCAAGGGTACTTTCTTCGGCGTCGTCATCGGCACCGTCGTCGGCGTCCTGCAGGGGAACCCTCTAGGCGGCGCCCTTCAGTCCGTCGGCGCCATGGCCGGCGACATAGTCGCCAGCTTCTTCAAGCGCCGCTGGAACCTGAGGCCCGGGGAGAGTATGCCGCTGGTGGATCAGCTTGACTTCATAACCTTCGCCGTCGTGATGAGCTACCCCGTCCAGCACACGTCGCTGGAGGGGGCGATGATCATCTTCGTCTTGACGGTGCCCATACACTACATCGTGAACTACATAGCGTGGCTTCTGAGGCTCAAGGAGAACCCCTGGTAGCTAGACGAGTCTGTGCCTCGGCTCCTTCCCGGCCTCGAACACCCTGCCGCAGTAGTTCACCACGAAGCTGTCGGGGAAAGCGTTGTAGAGCATGGCCATGGCCTTGAAGCCGGTGCAGTGGCACGGGCTCAGGAAGCTGAGATCGAGTCTGCGCAGCTCCTCTATGGTCTTTAGGATGTAGGCGTCGTCGCGGCCCACCAGGTGGGTGCCCCCGATGAGGCCGTGGAGGCCGGTGAAGCCGCCCAGCTTCATTACGTGCAGCGCCGTGTTCACGGGGCCGGAGTGGGCGCAACCGGTTATCAGCCAGGGGCCGACGCCTTCCACGTCCGTCCACAGCGCCTGGTCGCATAGTATCTGGTCGTCCCTCTCCTCGCCGTCCACCACCACTATCCTCTTGCCCCCGTCGGTGGGCGGTGAGACCATCTCGAACCCGGTTATCCTAGGCACCTGTCCTGTGGTCCAGAGCCCGGGCACGACCTCCTGCGCCTCGGCGGATATGATGAGCTCTCCTCCCGCCGCCTCGATCTCTTCCACGCCTTGCCCCTCGGGGACGCCTCCCCTCGTCCTCTTGCCGTGTCTGTCCATGTAGTAGCGGGGCAGGAAGCAGTGGGGGTGGGCGTAGACGGGGCACCCTCCGGCTGCCTCCACCACCTCCACCGTGGCGACTGTGTGGTCGC
>CAZTZC010000107.1:0-8734 GCA_964618045.1 uncultured Candidatus Bathyarchaeia archaeon
ATGTTGCCGTATTTACCGACGTTCAGCCTCAGGCTGCCTCTGAACGTCCCGGCGTAGCCGTTCTCAACCTCGACGACGTCGCCGACGCCGAACCTGTCAATGTTCTCGTCCCACAGCGTCAGAAGAACGGTGCCCGTCTCGTCGCCCACGAGGGCCTCAGCCACCCTGTGGAGCTGCCCGTCGCTGCTGCTGGACACCTCCCTGACGTCCCCCGTCTCCAGGATCTTGGCGACTAGGTTGACCCTCCTGCTGTAGGTGGTGAGGTCCCTGATCTTCGTCATGATATCCGACAAGCTCTCTCAGAGAGATATGAGGAACATATGGCTTATCAGCTTTCTCTAGCCACACAGATCTTGCATGCGAGCCACGCGTACACCTTTATCGTGTCCAGGAAGTCTCTCACCTTCACATGGTCCTGCTGGGTGTGGGCGAACCTCTCCTCTCCGGGACCGAACCCGACGACGGGTAACCCGAGCCGAGAGTACATGCGTCCATCGGTGGCGAAGGTCCATAGGCCACGCTCTGGCTCCCTGTAGATCTCGGACACCGCCTGAGCCGCCTCCTCTACCACCGGATGCTTATCCGGGTCCGTGTAGAACCCTGAGAACGTTCTCCCGGTGATCAGCGCCGTGGGGATGACCGTCGCCTCGAACTCGGGGTCCTCTGCCCTGATCTCGGCTATTATCTTGTTCAGCTCTTCGTAGAGGTCCTCGGCTGTGAAGCCCGGGTGGTTCCTGCAGTCCATCCAGAACCGGCAGGACTCGGGGACTACGTTGGACGCCTTCGGGCTGACCTCTATCTGGGTCACCACGAGGCTGACCCGCCCATAGATGGGGTGACTGGGTAGTCGAGGGACAAGGTCGTCCCGCATCCTCTGGATCATGTCGATCGCTTTGTAGAGTGCATTAATGCCTCTCTCAGGGGCGCTGGCGTGGCAGCTCCGGCCCTTGACGAAGACCCCGTACTTCATCGAGCCCCTGTGGCCGAGGGCCAGCTCCATATTCGTGGCCTCCCCTATGAGAACAACGTCCGCGAGGAACTGGCTGTCGACGATGGTGGACATGGTTCCCGCGCCGCCCACCTCCTCCTGGGCCACCGCCGCGACTCTGAGATCACCTTTGAGCCTTATCCCTAGTTCCTTGATGACTCTGCCGGCCAGCACCATGGCCGCGACAGCCGCTTTCATGTCGCACGCGGCTCTACCATACACGACCTGCCCCTCGACCCCGAAGTCGGCTCCGTCCATCAGCCGCCCCGAGTAAGGATCAACCATGGCGCCGACGGGGACATGATCAATGTGTCCGTTAAGCAGCAGGCTTCTGCCTCCCCCCGACCCGATTATGGTCCCGAGGGCGTCATGTTTTTCGTCCACATAGGATGCATCGAAGCCGTATTTCCTCATCCTTTCAGCTATGAACTCGGCCTCCTGCCTCTCCTCGAAGCTTGGGCTAGGTATCGATATGACCTCTTGGAGGAACTTTATGCACTCCTCCCGGTTCTCCTCAACCCAGTCGATTATCCCTTTTCTCAAGCCACGCATGGAGAAGGAAATGGGAAAACGGGGTTAAAACAGGTTCTACTCGACGACCGTTATAGCCTCTGTCGGGCACGCGGCGACGCAGCCCATGCACGCGATGCACTCGTCCTCGGCGGCGACTACGACCCTGTCACCCTCGTCGCTGTATACCCCCATGGGGCATATGGATACACAGGTCTTGCAGTTCACGCATCTCTCCTGGTCTATGGACACTTCAGGCATGCAATCACGCTACCCAGTCATGGAAGTAGAGCCTTGTATTAAGTTTGCCCCATGAAGCAGCATGTTTGGGGTAATATTATCTATAGGTTATGCATTGAATATTAAGACAATATCGGAGGAACAGAGTTGAGTAAGATTCACAGGTATCTGCCGAACAGCGTCCCAGAGATAAAGGAGAAGATGATGGACGAGATATGGATCTCTTCCATCGCCGACCTCTACTCAGACATCCCAGACGAGCTCGTGTACAAGGGAGTGCTTGACATACCGGGGCCCAGCACGGAGGCTGAGGTGAAGGCACACGTCTCCGGTCTCCTTGAGGAGAACACCACGCTAAGGTGTCCGCCCTTCATGGGGGGAGGCGTCTGGCCCCACTACGTCCCAAGCGTCGTGGATGAAGTCATTCACCGCGCCGAGCTCCTGACCAGCTACACGCCATACCAGCCCGAGATCAGCCAGGGCATGCTTCAGAGCATCTTCGAGTACCAGAGCCAGATCTGTGAACTCGTGGGCATGGACGTCGCCAACAGCAGCCTCTACGACTGGAGCACCGCCGTGGGCGAGGCCGCGCTCATGTCCAGCAGGATCACGAGGAAGACCAAGGTCCTCGTACCGGATCTGATGAGCCCCTATAGGTACTCTGTCCTCAAGACGTACGTCGAGCCGGCGGGGCTCAGCGTGGAGAAGGTGGACCACGACGAGATCACCGGGCTCATGAACCTTGAGGATCTGAAGGATAAGGTCGACGGCGAAACGGCGGCCGTCTACGTAGAGAACCCCTCCTACATGGGGTTCGTGGAGGAGAACGCCGCCGACATCGGAGAGATAGCGCACGACAACAAGGCGTTGTATGTGGTGGGAGTCGATCCCACGAGCCTCGGCGTGCTGAGGGCGCCCGGAGACTACGGGGCCGACATCGTCTGCGGCGAGGGGCAGCCGCTGGGCAACCACATGAGCTACGGCGGCCCCCTCCTCGGCATACTGGCCTGCAGGCACGACAACAGGTATATTCGCCAGATGCCGGGCCGCATAATCGGTATCACGGAGACCTTGAAGGATCAGAGGCGAGCCTACGTTATGACCCTTCAGACCCGTGAGCAGCACATCAGACGGGAGAAGGCCACGAGCAACATCTGCAGCAACCAGGCGCTGTGCGCCGTCGCGGCGGGAGTCTACCTGAGCCTCATGGGTCCCACCGGGATGAGGGAGCTGGGGGAGACCATCATGAGCAGGGCGAGGTACGCCCAGCGGAAGATAGGTGAACTGCCCGGCGTGAGGGCGCCCATATTCAACAGCTTCCACTTCAAGGAGTTCACGGTAAAATTCCAACGCAAGCCCTTAGACGAGATAAGCAAGAAGCTCAGGGCAAACGGGATGCAAGCGGGCATACCGTTGACGAAGCAGTTCCCCGACTTCGGTGAGACCAGCCTGTTCTGCGTGACGGAGGTACACAGCAAGAAGGATGTAGACATGTTGGTCTCCGTGCTGAAGGAGGCGCTGGAGGGATGACCATAAAGTTTAGACAGGCAGACTGGGTGGAGCCCCTGCTCTTCGAGTTGAGTAACAAAGGAAGAATTGGGTACCAGTTTCCCCCGCTAGAGCCGGAGATCGACGGCTCACTGGACCCTGAGAACCTCGTCCCGGAGGCACTGCAACGCAGAGTAGCCCCCGACCTTCCCGAGCTCTCCGAGATACAGGTCCTGCGGCACTACATGCATCTCAGCCAGATGAACTACGGCGTCAACTCCGGCCTCATATACCCTCTCGGCAGCTGCACCATGAAGTATAACCCCATAATCAACGAGGTCTTGGCGTCCCACCCGAAGATAACGGGGCTTCACCCCATGCAGGACGACGAGACGGTACAAGGGATACTCAAGCTCCTATACACCCTAAAGGGGTACTTCCTCGAGATCACGGGGATGGACGACGCCACGCTCCAGCCGGCGGCGGGTGCCCACGGGGAATGGACCGGCATCATGCTCATCAGGCAGTTCCACAGGGAAAACGGCGAGCTGGAGAAGCGGACGGAGATAATCATTCCTGACAGCGCCCACGGCACGAACCCCGCCAGCGCGAACATGGCGGGCTTCAAGACGGTGGAGATACAGAGCAACGACTCGGGGACGGTGGACCTCGAAGCCTTGACGGCCGCGGCTGGGCCCCAGACGGCTGGGCTCATGCTGACCAACCCCAACACGATAGGGGTCTTCGAGAACCAGATAACCGAGATAAGCAAGATAGTCCACGACGCCGGGGGCCTCATGTACTACGACGGCGCCAACCTGAACGCCATCATGGGCTGGTGCAGGCCAGGCGACATGGGCTTCGACGTCATACACAGCAACCTCCACAAGACCTTCAGCACGCCCCACGGCGGCGGAGGCCCCGGCAGCGGGCCGGTGGGGGTCAAGGACTTCCTCGCCGAGTATCTCCCGGTGCCCGCCATCGTGGAGGACGGCGGCGTCTACAGGCTCGACTGGGACAAGCCTAAATCCATCGGAAAGGTACACGGGTTCCACGGAAACGTGAACGTGGCCCTCAAGGCGTACGCGTACATGGTCACGATGGGAGGCGAGGGGCTGAAGGAGTCGTCCGAGCTCGCCGTCCTGAACGCGAACTATATAAGCAGGAAACTGAAAGACCTGAAAGGATACGAGCTGACCTACGACCCTGAGAAGCCGAGGAAGCACGAAGCTGTGCTGAGCGCCAAGCCGATGCTTGATGATACAGGGGTGAGCGCTCTGTACGTGAGCAAGAAGCTCCTCGACTACGGGCTCCACGCACCAACCACCTACTTCCCGTTGATAGTGCCCGAGGCCCTGATGATCGAGCCCACCGAGTCCGAGCCCGTCGAGTCGCTGGACGCGTTCATCGAGGCCATGACCAAGATCAACGAGCTGGCCTACACGAACCCCATGGAGCTGCTGTCTGCGCCGCATAACACATCCGTGACTAAGCTGGACGAGGTGAAGGCGGCTCACCCGAAGACCATATGCCTCAGCTGGCGCAGGTTCTGCCAGCTCATGTCTGGCGAGTAGGTCACCTTTTTATATCCTCACCTCATTT
The DNA here is from genome assembly GCA_964618045.1 of uncultured Candidatus Bathyarchaeia archaeon. Taxonomy (GTDB): domain Archaea; phylum Thermoproteota; class Bathyarchaeia; order TCS64; family TCS64; genus RBG-16-57-9. The sequence goes on from CAZTZC010000107.1 coordinate 4,829, forward strand.
ATCCGTGACTAGGTAACCACACGATGCTAAGCCAGATCGCCATAGACTTCGCCGCCCTTGCGGATCCGCCGTACGCCCTTTTCGCCATCATGGGCATAGCCCTCGTTCTGGGCGCGGCTACCAGCTTCATAGGTGTGCGGAGCATGGACCTTGACGCATACAGGAAGATCACCATCGAGAGCTCCAAGATAAGGAAGGAGCTCATGGACGCCACCAGGAGCGGGAACCAGAGGAGGGTGTCTAAGGCTCAGAAGCACCAGCAGGACCTGATGTCCCAGCAGAGCAAGATCAGCATGGACAGGATGAAGTCGAGCATGTTCTTCACCATCCCCCTCCTGTTTCTGTGGCGTCCGTTGAGCGAGTTCTTCTCGGGCACAGTCATCGCCTACTTTCCCTTCAGCTTCCCTTGGGTCCCCCTGGAGTTCAAGTTCATCCATTGGTATATCCTCTGCAGCTTAAGCTTCAACATAGTGCTGAACAGGCTGTTTGGCTTGAGCTTCGAGATCGACCCAGAGGACTAGGCATTGAAAGGGCGTGACCTCGTCATCACGGTGGCGGGCCCCCACGGCTCGGGGCGTAGCACCCAGGCCAGGATCATAGCCGACTCCTATGATCTGCGCTACGTCTCGGCTGGCATGGTGTTCCGTGAGCGCGCCGAGGAGCTGGGCCTGTCCCTCGAGGAGATGTCGAGGAAGGCCGCCATGGACAGGGATTTCGATAACTACTTGGACGCCAGGACCAAGGAGGAGTCCCGGAGGGGAGGGGTGGTCATCGACGCCACGCTGTCTGGGTGGATGGCCGAGGACCCTGACCTCAGAGTATATCTCAGCTGCCCCCTGGAGGAGAGGGTTCGCCGCATCGCGGAGCGTGAGGGCCGCGACGTGGGAGAGGTGGACAGGGAGACCCGTTTCAGGGAGGAGAACGAGCTCATACGGTTCAGGGAGTGTTACGGCGTGGACCTGGAGGACCTCAGCGTGTACGACCTGGTGGTGAACACGGGGCTCTTCGACGCCGACTGCGTCGCACGAATCCTTAAAAACTTCATAGATGAATACCTGAGTTGCAGGTGAGTGTGGTGTCTGCTTTCGATGTGGGGCGGGTCTGCGTCAAGCTGAGTGGACGCGAGAAGGGGCTTGAGTGCGTGGTAGTAGAGGTCATCGACAGGAACTACGTGGTGATAGCGGGTCCGGGCGTCAGGAGGAGGAGGGTGAACATGCATCACCTCAGGCCTCTCGACAGGTCTGTCAGCGTCGGCAGGGACGCCTCGGACGAGGACGTGGCCGCGGCCCTCGTTGGCTGAGTCTAGTATATGGGCGTCAGGCTTAGGGCGGGGTAGCCCGCCGAGTTGTCCTGCTCCAGCGCGTACAGGGGCGTCTGGGGCTTGACGCCGTCCAGCAGCATGACGCCTCTCTGGTTGTGTACCCTCAGGTGTGTGTGGGCTAGGTTGGACGCGTGCTGTCTGGTGGCTTCCTCTCCGGGCCTCGAGAGGAGGACTAGGAGGCCGCCCGTGTTGCGGGTGTGCATCGACTCTGTGTCGAGGAAGCCCCTGCTCTGGGCCTCCGGCCACGTCTTGCCCAGGCGGTCCACGTAGACTATGTTTAGTGTGGGCTGCCCCGTCTCGAGGCGGAGCCTCGAGGCCTCCTCCCTCCATATCCTCTGGCTCATCTTTATGTCGCCCGGGTCGAGGCCTAGGTTCACTGGCGTCTCCTCCTCTGGCAGCGTCGTGGCTATCCTCAGTAGACGGCGCTGCTCCTCGGCGGTCACCCCGTACTGGTGGTCGAAGCCGGTTATCCTGTTGACGCTCTCGCCGCTCGGGGGCAGGAAGAGGACGCCCCTCTGGCTGGTTATGAAGCTGGCGCGCAGGGGCCCGACTATGAGTGCCGGGACGATGGGGTGTATGTTCTCTCCCAGCTCTATGAACACGGTGTCGCCTTTTCTGTAGCCGCCGGTTATCTCGTCTAGCCCAGGGCTCCCCGTGTGATAGTGTCCGTCGTTGTCGGGGTTCGGCTGATATCTTTTGGGGTGTGTGACTTGCTTGTTCCGGAATATCGGTAGCACGCGGAAGCCCCTGTGTAGCGTGAAGGCGTGGACGGGCCTCTCTATGAGGGTGCCTCTCATCTTGATTATCTCCAGCTCCCTGAAGACGCCGCCGTTCAGGATCTCTCGTCTGAGCGCTATGATGCCGTCCGCCACGAACTCCTCGACGCCGAGGCCGATCCTGTTCGAGCCGGTGGGCATCTCTGTGACGAGTAGAGTGGTGCAGTGGGTCTGGGCCAGTATCTTGCTGAGTATGTGCAGGGTGACGCGGGCGTCTATGGTCTTTGTGAAGGCGTTGCTCAGCGCGGTGAAGCTGTCTATCACCAGCCTCTTGGCGTTGGTCTCATCCAGGTGGCTCGTTATCATCTCGACCAGCACGTCGAGGCCCTCCTCCTTCATCGTGACAAGGTCCATCACCTCGATTCTGCTCCACGTGTCTTGTGCTGTGAGGTCTCTGCCCACCCTCGCCATGTACTCTAGGAAGCTGTGTCTTCCCTCGCTGAGGCTGACGTAGAGGCAGTTCTCTCCCTGTGATGCTCCCCTGTAGAGGAACTCTCCGCTGAGCAGGGTCTTCCCTGTGCCGGGGGTGCCTGCTATGAGTGTCATGCTTCCCATGGGGAAGCCTCCTTGGAGGGCCTCGTCTAGGCATGTTACCCCGGTCTCGACTCTATGGTTGTTCATCTTTCAGTGCTCCTGGGTTGGACCTGAGCTCCTGGTAGAGCGCCTTGGATATGGCTCGTTTGATGAGCTCCGCGCTGCTTCCCATGGATTCCTGTAGCGTGTCGATGACTTTGCCGTACCTGAGTGGGCTGGTTTTCTCCGAGATTCTCTGGCCCACAAGTGCCGCTCCGGTTCTTCCTAGGCACTCCTCGAGGACGTCTTGGGTTATCCTTTCGAGGAGCGCCGAGCCGTTTTCGAGTCTTGTGAAGAATATGTGGTCCTTGGAGGATATCTTCTCTGTGAAGCTATGTTCGGAGAGGCTTATCAGCTCCCCGAGTTGGCACGCGCATATGTGAAGGTTTTTCTTGGTGAGCCGAGGCTCACCGTTGCCGGGTACCTGTACGAGGAGTATCTCTGAGCCGTTCTCTACCTGGTTAAGTATCTCTTGGAGGCCGTCGTCTTGTGACTGGAGGGACAACGGTTGCCACCTAGAGGTTTAGCGCCTTTAGGAGGATCTCTTTGTGGCCGTTGACCAGCAGGAGGCAGATGAGGTCCAGGAGCTCCATGTCTTCTGTGAACATCGCGGACTTGAAGGGGTTCTCGGATCCCCTGGGCGTCAGCTTTGCTAGTATGAAACGCTTGTTGTCGCTGTTGATGAACATGATGGGCGTGTTGACCTCTATCTTCTTGACTTGGTAGATGTAGCTGAGCTCTCTGGCTAGGGGGTTTACCCGGGGGTCGAGGGGGCTGTAGAGCTTTATCTCTACGCCGTTCTCCAGCATCTCGTCGAGCAGCCTGTGGGCGGCGTTGAACAGTATCTCGAGTCCGTCGTCGGTTGTGACGATGGTGAGCGACTCTTCGCTCTGTCGGATGATCTCGTTGCATTTGCCTTTGATGTCGAGGTCTTGTTCGAGGAACCAGATTAGTTTCTTCTTTGGCCCTGTTTCTTCCTTGTGTTTCTCGTGTATGGTTTCCAGGTGTTTGATGATGGAGTCGAAGTCTGTGGCCTTCTCTTTCGTGATGTTGAGTATTGTGTTGAAGGATTCTCCTGGGTTGCTTGGGGCGAACTGCTTTGGGGCTCCCGGTATCTCGACTACTAGGCCGTAGTCTATGAGTTTCTTCAGTGTGCCGTATACCTTGGTTCTGGGTACGTCGCAGTTGAGGCTTAGTTTTCTGGCTCCGGCTGTGCCTAGATTGATTAGGCTTAGG
>CAZTZC010000108.1:0-8580 GCA_964618045.1 uncultured Candidatus Bathyarchaeia archaeon
ATCGTCGTCTCGATTTCGATATCTGGTTCTAGTTCCGGCTCGGGTTCTGGCTCAAACTCTGGCTCAAGTTCCGGTTCTAGATCTGGCTCAGGAAGCTCTGGTTCTGGCTCGGGTTCTGGCTTCGTCTCATGTTCTGGTTCCTCTAATACGAAAGGCTCCTCTGGTTGTTCGATCTCGATACTCATATCGACCTCCGGCTCCTCAGTGGCTATGACTTCGAGTGCCTCGGGCTCTGCTTCCGGTTGAACTTCGGCCTTCTCTTCCTGCTCTATCTTGTAGAGGGGGTACCCGCAGTTCAGGCAGTACAGCGTCTTGGGTACGTCCTCGTTACAGTTTGGGCAGTGAACGACCTCGGATGAAAGGTCTCCATACATGATGCTACAACCCTACCGTTATCCTCAACATAGGAGGGTAAATAACATATAATTAAATACATACCACCCAAACAACCAAAAAAAACATAGAAAACACATCTTCACAACAAACTGATCAAACAAAACCCACTAGAAGCTGCAATTTCACGACGGAACGGCGCACTAAACTAACATAACTATAATAACGTCGTCAAAGAGACTAGACAAAGATAAAATAACATACACAGGTATCGAAGAGGAAACAGGTAGGGAAAAACTCTGGACCGTGAGCTCTCGAAGATTCTGAAGAGATCTGCAAGGGGAAGCCTCATACTCGTGATGGGACAGGTTGCTTCGACCCTCATCGTCGCCCTTGGGATGATCTACGTCTCAAGGGTTCTAGGCTCCACAACTTTCGGCATAGTCTCGATCGCTCAGGCTCCGATAGGCGTAGCGTATCTCCTCATAAACGTTGGCACAGATCAAGCCCTCATCAAGTACCTCTCACAGTTCAGATACGAGAAGAAGAACGAGAACCTTCGCCGCCTAATAGAGTCTGGGGTCATCATCAGCATTGGCTTTGGCCTATTCTACTCGTTCGCAACATACCTCTCGGCTGGCTTCTTGGCGAACCAGGTCTTTCATGAACCCGAGATAGAGGTGCTCGTCAAGGTCTTCTCCATCGCTATCCTTGGTCAATCCCTCGTCACCACGTCGTGGGCGGTGATTATCGGCTACGAACGTATGTCGCTGAAGAGCTATCACTCTATTTTTTACTCGATCCTGAAGAGCCTGACTGGGCCCGTCCTCGTCTATCTTGGCTATGGGCCAGTTGGGGCCGCCTTGGGAGAGGCTGGGCCCATGATGTTCGCTGGGGTTCTGGGGGTCGTGTTTGTCTATGTGATATGGAGGTCGGTGAAGAAATCTCAGTCCACCATTTCTCACTTTGAAGGCATGAAAATGCTGATGTTATACGGCTACCCGCTGTTCTTCTCGAACCTTATTGCCGGAGTCAGGCCTTACATAAACACGTATCTGCTCTCCCAGTTCGTTGCCAAGAACCTCATCGGAAACTATAGTGTCGCGACGAGGTTCTCAGCCCTGCTGGGCTTCGTCGTTACTCCTATTTCCCAGACTATGTTACCTCTGTTCTCCAAGTTCGAGAACAGGCAGGACGACCTGGAATACGTCTATAGGGCGTCCATCAAGTACACGTCCCTCATCGTATACCCAATGGTCGCGGCGATAATAGCCATGTCACCCCAGATCATCGAGATACTCTACGAGGACGCATATCCTCAAGCCGCCCTCTACATGAAGCTCTACCTTGCCTTATTCTTCTTCACCGGCCTAGGCTCTCTGAGCAACCTGAGGCTGCTGAACAGCCAGCACATGACCAAGACTTCTCTTAACATCAACTTGCTCCAGAACCTTGTCACTCTTCCCATGAACATTGTCCTGATCCCGCGATATGGGGTCGTGGGGCTTCTAGTCTCGGAGCTCCTCGGCCCCAGGGTCGGAACAGTCTACTCGCTTTGGGCGATTAAGAAGAAGTTCGGTTTCGCCCCAGACTATAAGGGCACTGTGAAGACGTTCATTCCGTCTTTCGTTGGGTTCGTAGTGGCTGCTTACTTGTTTTCTCTGGTATCTTGGAATCCCTGGCTTGAGCTCTTCTTGGGCGGGTTCCTCGTCCTCGTGATCTATCTTGTGGGGGTGGTCGTACTAGGGGCTTTGTCCAAAAGGGATGTCCACGATATAAGGATCATCACCGAGTCTATTGGCCAGATATCGGGTCTCGTAAGGCCTATACTTGGGATCATTGAAAGATATGCTTCAGATTAACTTCAAGGACGTAGGAGATATCCGTGATCATAGATAAAACTGCCATCCCTGAAATTCGCAGATTGGCCATAACCATCCCCGTTCCGATTGAGGTTGAGGAGATGATATACGTCCCAACGACTTTGAATCATACAAGCATTTCATGGAAGAACACTTTGAAGATCGTTGCTACGCAAATGATCCCTTCATCTGGCAAAGTTAAAATTCTGGGTTTCAATGCCCTTAAGGATCGAGAGGAAATCCTGCGTGTGGACCAGGAGTAATAGACGAGTATTGACAAGGTCAGGGATCGTATTAGCTGGGGGCTCCTCAACGAGGCTGGGAGAGGATAAGGGTCTCCGTCTCCTCGCGGGTAAGCCCCTCATCAACCACATCGTTGACAAGATCCGTGACCATGTAAACGAAGTCATCGTCGTCGTTGCCTCGGAAGAGCAGAAGGAAAAATATGGGCGCATCATAGACGGCGTCGTCACGGACATGTATCCTGAGGGTTCACCTCTCGTCGGCTTTCTGACGGGTTTATCATGCTGCAAGGGTGAGTACGCGCTCGCCGTCGCATGTGACATGCCGTTCATCTGCGACGAGGCGGTGGAGCTGTTGTTCGCCGAGGCTGAGGGACGCGACGGCGCTGTGTTCGAGAAACCCAACGGCTGGATAGAACCTCTCGTAGCAGTCTATAACGTTGAAACCGCGCTCAGGGAGGCCGAGCGACTCTACAGAGAAGATGATCTACGGGTTCGGATGATCTTCCATAGCCTCGATGATGTGTCAATGATTCCTGTTGATCAGTTGAGGAGCGTTGACCCGGAGCTATACACGTTCTTCGACGTCGACACTGAGGATCGTTTTTGCATAGCTGATAGAATCCTAAGGACTATGTCAAAGAAATAGGATTTATCTATACCGATATATATTATTTAAGCTTAGGGGCTTTAGAGTATAGTTTATATTAATATTTACTCTTAGAATATATGCGATGGAAAACAGGAAGATCATGGCTCTGGGGAAGTCGTCTCTCGTCATCTCTCTCCCCAAGGACTGGCTGAAGATGAACAACATCGATAGAGGAGACGTCGTATCGCTCGAGACTCTGCGCGACCTCTCCCTTGTGGTGCACCCCGCCATGAAGACGGGGGAAAGGGAGAAGAGGAAGATCGTCGTAATAGAGCCTAACGAGGAAGAAGACACCATCATACGGATCGTCATAGGGTGCTATCTCAACGGCTACAGCACGATCCAGCTCACATCGAAGAAGATCTTCAAAACTAGACAACAGAAAGCCATCAGGGATGTCGTGAAGTCCCTCTACCTGAGGATCATTGAGTCCCACGCAAGCGAGGTGATCCTCCAGACCCTCATGGATGAGTCCATGGCGTCGGTAGAGCAGGGCTTGGACCGAATGCACCTTATCACCCTCTCGATGTGTGAGGATATTCTCGTGGCCATGGAGACGTGGGATAGTGACCTCGCAGGCTCCGTTCTGTCACTGGAGGACGACGTGGACCAGTTCATGTTCTACCTGATCCGTTTAATACGGTGCGCCGCCATCAACCCCTCCCTCGCCGGGAACCTGGGACTGGATATTCTCGACTGCCTCGACTATCAGAACCTCGTTGACAGGATAGAGCGTGTCGCCGACCACACCACGAACATCGCTCACCACCTAGTTAACTTGGTAGAGCACCAAGGCGTTATACCCCTGAATGTTTGGGCCGTCTTCATCGAGGTGGCACGCCTCTCGTTCGACTCCTACGAGAAGGCGGTGGAGTCCTTCATTTTAAAGAATGTATCGGATACCAACACCATCATAAATAATCAAGAGAAGGTGAGTCAACTTTTAAGGGGTGTCAGTCCACTTCCTAGCTTCGGGATCAACGACAGGGTCGTGTTTCTCGAGCTCTTCGCCATAAGGGAGAACATCATGAGGATAAGTGAGTACGCCGCAGACATCGCGGAGATTATAATCGACAGGGCGTATAAGCCTGAGGAAAGCTAGGCTAAAATGCCGCTTCCTCTGCTTCTACAATGACGTGATTGAGCCGCTCATGATTATGGGGATCAACATGCCACTCATAACTTAATCATGGATGAAAATGTGTTGACACAGGCATTATTCATTATACGTGTATATACAACAATACTGGAATGTTTAATGGATTGCTCCTGAATCTCCACCCTGACCAAGAATGGCACAAAATTGGTACAAGGAAGCGGAGAAGGCCCTAGAGCCCGGTGATGCAATACAGAAAAGTTATCCCGGTAACCTCGACGGAGGAAGAGGGTATCTGATTATCTCTAACAAGCGCCTGATGTTCCAGAATGTGAAGGGGTTCCTGTCCAAGAAATACAACATTACCATGAACGTCCCCCTTGAGAATGTCAGCAAGGTTGGTGTCACGGAAGGCAACAATATTGAGATCGGCACAACAGACAAGAAATATGTGCTGAACACAGACGAGGTTCCGGCAAGCATAATAGTGAAGAGCATCACCGAGGCAAAAGGCTAAGCCTAATGTCCAATGGGGAGTATGCCTCCCCTTTTTTTATTGAGTCAAATTTATTATACAAGTTATCCTAGCAACTGTCCCCGTAGTTTTTCTGCTGCTCTCTGGTCTCTCATGCCCTCGATGACAGTGACGCCGGATACCAGAACGCTGCCTTTAACTTTTCCCTTCTCGAAGCTTGTCCCCATTCTTCCCTTGACGGATATCGTGTAACCAAGACTTTCCAGTTTATCGTTGATTATTTCTAGATCTAATTCCATTGCATACTCGGGTGAGAATATCCATACCCTTCTCCCCTGCCTCCCACAGATCTCCTCTACACGAGTCTCATCGGACGCAGCCTCTATTGGTTCCAGGTATCCGCTGCACACCCGGCATTTCTCGGCTTTAGATATCTGCACCTTCTCGATGGACAACTCCTTCAGGTCCGCGAAGAGAAGCTTGTTCGCGAGGACCGGCGTCTCTCCGAGCAACAATTTTACGGTTTCGCTCACCTGTACGCTGGCGATTAGACCTATGACCGAAGGATGTACGCCCAGGATGGCGCAGCTGGGGAGATCTGCGTCGTCTATGCCGCCTTGGAAGCACTCTAGGCACGCGGTCTCGCCTGGTATTATGGTGGACGCTGTGCCCACTTGCATGATCACCGCGCCATGAATGAACGGTTTCCTGGTTCTCTGGCACGCCCTGTTGACCGCGTATCGTGCGGCCATAGAGTCTAGGGCGTCCACGACTACGTCTACCCCCTCGATGATCCTCTCAGCATTGCCAAAAGTCACTGTGAGGGGTACTGGCTCTACCTCGATGAAGGGGTTTATCTGATGCAGTCTATCCATCGCGGCCTCGACCTTGGGCAGACCGACTTGGTGTACGCCGTATAGGTGTTGCCTCTGCAGGTTCGAGATCTCGACGACATCTCTGTCGACGACCCTGACGCTGCCTACGCCCATAGACGCTAGCTGCGTGAGTATGGGGCTGCCGAGGCCCCCTGCCCCCACGACGCAGACCTTCGCCTCCTTGAGCTTCCTCTGGCCTTCTAGGCCGAACTCTTTGAGGACTATTTGCCGCGAGTAGTAGTCCAGCTCCTCCTCTGTGAAGCCTTTGGACGTTGGGTTAGACATGGTTACTCCATTCGCTGGACATGAATTAAACCCTAGCCTCTATGCGCGGGACTTTTATCGCTAAGCATCCTCGTCTACATGGGTCCACATGTCTGTCAAGAAGGTTGAGATAACGCGGATAAGGAGCGACGGCTCGACGGAGACCTTGGAAGACTCGGTGGCGTCTGACGTCGCCGTGTGTATCTTCGTCGACGGCGAGTTTTACAGGACTCTCGTAGCCTCGCCCGGGATGCTTGAGGAGCTGGTGGTGGGGCATCTCTACGCCGAAGGCGTCGTCTCGTCACCCGCTGACATCGGTGAGCTCAACGTCCAACCGGAGAGGGTCGACGTGTCTCTCAGACACCCGGTCAACCTCTCCGAGATAACGATGGGGAAGAGCCGGCTCCTTACTACCGCCTGCGCGGGCTCCCCGAGAATCAGGCCGGGCTCCGTCGGAAGGGTCAAGCCTGTCGAAGACTTGGACGCCGCCCTGATCCACGGTGTCGTAGACGAGCTTAACAGGCTGAGCACGGTGTTCAGGGAGACGGGTGGCACCCACAGCGCGCTCATACACCATATGGATGATGGCTTCGTGGCGTTCGCCGAGGATGTTGGCAGGCATAACGCCCTCGACAAGGTGATTGGGAGGTGTCTTCTCGACGCCGTCGATCTCAGCCGGTGTGTGCTTGCGTCCAGCGGCAGGCTGGCTGGGGAGATGGTTTTGAAGGCAGCCGCCGCGGGGATACCGGTGGTCTGCTCCGTCTCGGCGCCTCTGATGTCTGGGATAATTGTTGCAGAGGAGGCGGGGATTAGGCTCGTCGGCTTCGTCCGTGGGCGCAGGATGAACCTTTACGCCTGAGGCGCCGCTGTTCCACGTTATTACCTCCTGTAGGTCAGATCTGATTTTTTTCGCGTGTAAGCTGGCTATAGATATTTCAATAGGGTGCTAGCTCCTACGATTAGGGCTAGGGTCCCGATGAGAACTCTGAGCGTGTTTCCTCTTGCTCTCTTCACGATGGACGCGGCGAAGGGGGAGGCTAGTGTGACTCCTAGAGACATGGCTGCGATCATCGATATTTCGACTTGGCCCTGAAGTACCATGTATGTGGCGAAGCCTACGATGCTCACGAGGGTCTCGGAGAGGGACTGTATGGAGACTGAGGCTTTCTCGTCTAGCCCTGAGATTATCGCGCCGGTGGTCACTATGGGGCCGAACCCGCTGCCGGAGATCCCCTTGTTGAAGGAGCCGAGGATGCTTATGGCGACTATTCTCGCCCATGAGAAGCCTGAGACCAGGGACTTGCTGTAGAGCACTAGCGCGCCTGAGGCTATCACGAGGGAGCCGATGTATAGGCCGACGGTCCTCTCCGGGAGGCTCAGCGAGGTGTTTACTCCTATGATGGCGCCGATGACGCCGAGTCCCCCGGTGATCAAGGCGATCTTGAGGTCCCGGCTCCCGGGGGTGAAGTCAGCGTTCCTGAGCTGGTGGTTGAAGAAGCTGCTTGAGGCTCCCCCTATGAAGGAAGAGAAGAGGACGCTGGGCACGGTCTCGGCGGGGGTGTAGCCGAGGAGCAGCATTATCGGGGTCACAGTGAAGCCGTAGCCCATGCCGAGGCTGAGGTCGACGAGACCGGAGCAGAAGGATAGGACGAAGAGGGGGGCGAGCCTCCACAGATCGACGACCATTTTGGATCTATCCTGAACGCCTGTTGATAATGTTTATCTTGGCCCAAAAGAAAGATTAGTCGTCATGATTTTCGAGAAGATAAAGTCCCGCGTCGTGGCTCATCTGTCTTACTTCGTCGGGTCGGGCCACGAGGCCATGGTGGTGGACCCCCAGAGGGACTGCCAGGTCTACGTGGACATCGCCAAGCGGGAGGGCATGAGGATCAAGTACGTCTTCGAGACGCACCGGAACGAGGATTACGTCATAGGCTCAAGGGAGCTGGCTAGCCTAACCGGCGCCGAGGTATTTCACGGTCCTTGGCCCGAGTTCATGTACGGCAAGAAGCTGAATGATGGCCAGGAGTTCCGCGTGGGGAAGCTGAAGGTCACAGCCTTGCACACGCCGGGGCACACCCCGGGGTGCATGTCCTACGCTGTCACCGACCTCGCGACAGGCGACGACGCTGTGATGGTCTTCACCGGCGACACGTTGTTCGTCGGCGACGCCGGTAGAACCGACTTCGGAGGGCCAGAGAAGCGCAGGGAATGGTCTGAGAACCTCTATAATAGCATCTTCAACAAGCTGCTTCCCCTGGGGGATCATGTGGTACTTTGCCCGGCCCACGGCTCGGGCTCCGTCTGCGGCGGGGGCATCGCGGACCGAGAGGTGAGCACCCTCGGCGCGGAGCGGCTCATGAGCCCACTGCTCCAGATGAGCCATGAGGAGTTCATAGACCACAAGGTCAGGGAGGATCACCTCTACACCCCCTACTTCCACATGATGGAGAAGTATAACGTCGAGGGCGCGCCTTTCGTCGGCTGCGGGCCCAACCCCCGGGCGCTTACCCCTAAGGAGTTCAAGGAGTTGGCGGACGCAGGAGGCGTGGTGGTGGACACCAGGCCGCCGCCCTCCTTCGGCGCAGGACACATCAAGGGTTCTTACAGCATCAGCACAGCGAGGCTGGGCATGGGTGGATGGGTCCTGCCATACGACAAACCCATTCTGCTTGTTCTTGGGGGGCAGGACGATCTGGACTATGTTGCTAGAAGCCTGTCCCGTATGGGCTACGACAACCTGGACGGCTACCTGACGGGCACCATCGCGTCGTGGTACAC
>CAZTZC010000109.1:0-8572 GCA_964618045.1 uncultured Candidatus Bathyarchaeia archaeon
TCATAGATCTCCAGGGCCTGCTCGTCGCCTACCTTCTCCAGCGTCTCCAGTATGGTCTGTTTGCTGATGTCCTTGGCGCCGTTGATCACCGCGATGAGGCGGCACACCTCACCTGCGACCACCGGTGCGAGATCCGGGTTCTCCTCGATCAGCTTACCAGAGTTGGCCAGCCGCTCGGTCCTCCACCTAATGAGCTCGTCCATGGGGTACAGTGGGATGAGGTGAGCCACCTCCTCGCAGTACACCACCTCATGATGCTCCAAGAAGTCGCGTTGATAGATGGTCAGGAACTTGAAGCCGTACCCCAGCCTCATGGGGTCTCTCAGGTCCTCCAGCCGCTCCCACGGCAGGTCAATGAGCTTATATTTGATACCCTCGGCGCATCCCTCTATGATCTCTTTCAGCCGATCCATATCCGGGAGCTCGTTCCGCACCACCACAAAGAAGTCCAGGTCGCTGAGACCGGGCACGAAGTCGCCCCTCACGTATGAGCCGAAGAGCACAAGGGAATATATCTTGGATAGCTCTGGATCAGCAGTGATCTTCTCTCTAACACGCTCCTTGAACGACACTATTCCCACCTTCACTGCAGTTCATGTTCCAGACTCTCCGACTTCACAAGGCGGCCTGAATACAATTTAGTTTGATAATGGAAAATAAAAAAGGGATGGGAGAGTTTCTAGCGTCCGCTGTACCACTTGATCTTCTTCGTGTAGTAGCCGTAGCCTAGGCCCAGGGCCACCAGGAGCAGCATGACGTAAGTGTAGATGGCGACTTCAGGCCTCAGCATGTCCACGAGCCGGCCGATTACCAGCTCGAACCTGAAGCTTACGGTCTGCCCGTAGGTTACGCCGAAGGCCGCCAGTAGGAATATGCGCCCTGTCTGGTTAACGTACTTGTAGGGGCCCTCTGTCTGGGCCGTGAAGATGAAGTAGGCGGCGGCGGTTACGGTCCCGATTATCATCACCAGGTTGTCTATGCTGGTCAGCGGCAGTATGGTTGCGTTAATCTGCCCCAGGAAGTCCGCCATGACGCTCGTCCTTATGGCCAAGCCAAGGCCCGCGCCGACGGTCACGGCTACAGGGTACCTTGACAGCCAGAGCCACTCCGCCTTGAGCCTGGAGAACAGCATCACGCAGAGGAGTATGGCGACTATGAAGACGTAGTTACCCTGGAGTACAGGGTTGATGGCGCTGGTCCTGACGTAGTTCCAGTTCGTGGCGAAGATGAAGCCACCCAGGATGCCCATGTAGAGGTTCTCGGTGAACTTGCTCAACGGGTTGTCGCCTATCAACACAGAGTAGGCGCCGATGGACACGAAGGAGCCCGCGATGAGTCCAAGTAAGAAGCTGTCCATTACTTAGCCGCCTCCTCCCTTCTCGCTATGAAGTAAAGCACGTTGCCAAGTACCACCAGGAACGCCCATAGTAGGCCGCCGAAGTTGGTGGCCATGGCCTGCCCCAGGGCGAGCCCCGGCATGCCCATCAGGTACTCGTACTCGGCTGAGCCTCTGACCCCGCCGATGATGCCAATCATTTGGCCCGAGTTGATGTAGGGCGTGTAGTTGGGCACCTCGTTGGTGGTGCACATGCCGGTCATGGGTACGCCGAAGGGCGTGACTATCTGCCTGATGCCGAAGGGTATGCTGCCCTCTGAGCCGCCCCACCAGAAGACCGCAACGAAGTCAGATGCCTTGTTGATTTCACTCATCAGGGGTATTTGGTCTATAGGGGTCCCGAAGTGGTCCTCCGTCTTCACGCTCCGTATGTCGTTTGCGAAGGCTGCTACGCCTGACTCACCGCCCGGGACGTAGCCCATGTGAACCCAGTTCACACCGTTCTCGGCTGCGACCCCGGAGGGAAGTTTTTCTAGCGCATTATTGATGGCTGTCACGGTCCACGCGGCCGTCTCCGTGCCTATGCTGAAGAAAACTAGTTTGACGTCCTTCCGCAGCATGTGCACGATCTGCACTTCTAGGCCTGGGCCGCCCTGAGGGTAGGTGGCTGCTGTTAATCCGCCCTCAATGAGGACTACGGAGCCTGCGGGTATGGAGTCGGCGAACTCGAAGGAATCTCGAGAGTACTGCTGAATATCCATAGGGAGTATAATCGGGTTGAGTATCGGGAAGGCGAGCGCGATGAACATCAACGCGAAGATGATCCTCTGGTCGAGCGCCAGCATCTTATCCATCAGACTCATTCTAGTTCCCTCCTCTCCTCCCTGATCCCAAGGTGCTCCTTCTGTCTACCCATGAACACCCTGACGCCCAGACCCATGATTCCAAGGCTTGTGCCTATGATCATCCCCCTGAACCCGGCTCCACTCGGGATGTTCCTTATCCATGTACCTATTGGTAAGACCGGTGGGAACAGTATGGCGCCGATGGGTATGAGCATCAGCAGCACTATCAGGGCACACACGAGCAACACAGCCGAGTTCCAGTTCCTGGCCCTAAGGACCCTGTAGGCGGCGGACGTGATGTAGAAGGCGGTGAGCGAGTACAGGGCTGCTCCGATGGGTGACGTCATGTTGTTGTAGATCCAAAGGAAAGTGGTGTTTCGTACATCGAGGACTCCTAGCCCCGCGGTGACAACGAAGGCCAGCACGTAGACGATGCTATAGTACCATTCGCTTTTCCTTGTCCCTATCTTTTTACTGTGGTATATCGTGAGCACGATGGTGCCTAGGATCAGGGCTGCGGCCGAGATAATGGTCACGAAGGATCGGAGCGTCACGTTCAAGCTCGTCACGGGCGCGGGCATCGGGAAGAAGAACTCGATGATCATCAACAGCCCGATTATAGCGGTAAGTATCACCGGGATCTGCATTTTAATTAATCTCTCAGACATTTCATCTCACCTCACATAGAAAACAGTCCCTTGATGCTCATCCCAAGGGTAATGAGGATGGAGCCTAGAACAATCAGAATAGCCGCGATGAATTTACCGATGTCCTGCCCAGCCAGAGACGAGGACACAGTCGGGTCCTCTGACACGTAGGCTCCGAGAGCGTACAGCTCTTCGCCTATGAGGCTGTAGTCGCAGATTGCCACCAGGAATGGGATGTTGTGGGTTGTGTCTGTCCCGCCGAGCATCATCGCCCCCACGCGGGCGGCGTTCTCGGTGAAGATGACTGCCTTGTGGTACCAGCTTCCGAGGAAGAAGGCGCCTGCCATCTCGTCGCTCCACATGTGGTTGATGATATACATCCTGTCTGCGCCGTCCGGGAGGTACATAACCGTCTCGTCCAGCTTCAGCTCATCCTGCTTGTTCTCAGCCTTGTAGGCCTCGTCCACGACCTCGCTTGCGATGGTGTAAGCCAGACCCTGGGTGACGGGGACGAAGAACTTTGAGCCCAGGTGGGCGGCTCTTCGAGCCGTGTGGGCTAGGATCTGGAAGGCGGCCACAGTGGGTGCCAGCACGCTGGGGTTATCCATGGTCACGGTGTCCATAAGGTAGTAGGCGGGGCGCCCCATCTCCACGCACCTGCCAAGGATCTCGTCGATTACGTCGACAGCCTGCAGTCTCCTGAGTTTAGGTATTTTACCTGAGTATGCTCTTTGCATGTAGTAGATGATTGATCCTGCGATAACGACTAGGGTCAGAAGGCCGACGAGTCGGCCCTCAACAATTAGTGTCAATTGTTATTACCCAAAAATAACGTGTCTATATTTAGTATAAATATTTTAATGACTATCTTCTTTGTTTTTAAAGAAATATGTAAAAACGTTTTGGGGTTTCATGATAATAATTATTTTTTCTAAACATACGGTGTATTTTATGAATAGTGTTAAATATTTTGGTAAAAAAAGGGTTTTCTGATACTAAATTGACGAAGAAAATTACGTCACCTGAAGAGTTCTTCGGCCATCAACTGGGGGCTGACCGGAAGATCGCAAGGTGGGACAAGATAGTCGAGTACTTCACGAGGCTCCAGAAGGAGTCTAAGAGGATCAAGGTCGTAGACATGGGGCCCTCAACCGAGGGCCACCCCTTCCTCATGGTACTCATCACCAGCGAGGCTAACATGAAGGATCTGGACAAGCTCCAGGACATCAACATCACCCTCACCAACCCGGGTGAGCTCACGGAAGACGAAGCCAGGCCCCTAGTGGAGGCCGGTAAGGCCGTGGTCATCCAGAGCATGAGCCTCCACGCCACGGAGATCGGCGGCACCCAGATGGCCCCGGAGCTGGCATACGACCTCCTCACACGGGAGGACGAGGAGACCCAGCGCATCAGAGACAACGTGATAAGTGTCATGGTGCCGTGCTTCAACCCCGATGGTCAGGTCATGGTCACCGACTGGTATAACCAGTGGCTAGACACAGAGTACGAGGGCTGCAACACCCCGTTCCTCTACCACAAGTACACAGGCCACGACAACAACAGGGACGCCTTCGCCACCAACATCGTCGAGAGCAAGTACATGGCTCGGCTCATGTTCCACGACTGGCCGCCCCAGGCCTACCAGGACCATCACCACATGGGCAGCTACGGAGCACGACTATACGTCGCACCATACAGCGACCCCATCCACCCCCACGGCGACCCCCTCGTCTGGCGCGAACTCCAGTGGTACGGAGCCCACATGGCCTACAAGCTGGAGGAGGCCGGCAAGACAGGCATAGTCAACGCCGCCATATTCAGCGGCTGGGCCCACCTCGGCTTCCACTGGATAGGAATCTACCACAACATACCCAGCATGCTCACCGAGTCGGCCAGCGCGAAGCTCGCCACGCCCCTCTACATCCACCCCGAGCAGCTCATCGAGGAGACCAAGCCCCGCAGCCTCGTAGGCACTAGGATGATGCCCCACTACAGGCCCACCACCAACTTCCCCAATCCCTGGCCTGGCGGCTGGTGGACCCTCCGCGACATCGTCGAACAGCAGAAGATAGCGGCGTGGGCGATCCTCGACCACATGGCCCGCAACAAGGAGACCGTCTTATGGAACGCCTACCAGAAGGCCGTCCGCCAGATACAGAGAGGTGCCGACGACTCGATCACAGCCTACGTGATCCCGGCGGCGCAGCACGACCCACGCACCATGGAGCTGCTGGTCGAGAAGCTCCTCGTCCAGAACATCGAGCTCTACCGCGCCAAGGAGCCATTCACCGCCGACGGCTACATCTACGACCAAGGCAGCTACGTGGTCTCCCTCGCCCAGCCAAAGATGGGCCTAATAAAGACCCTCCTAGGCCGCACCAGGTACCCCGACGACAGCTTCACCAGGCAGCCAGACGGCTCCCCCAACAGGCCCTACGACACAGCCACCGACACGTTGGCCGAGTTCATGGGCGTCGCAGTCCACCCCGCCGCCTGGATCACCGACGTTGAGATGGAGAAGGTCGACGACTACAAGCAGCCCATCGGCATCGTCGACGAGTCCAGCAACGTGGGCTACCTCCTCGACACCCGCCTCAACCACGCCTACAAGGCGGTGAACCTCCTCCTCAGCCAGGGCGTCCCCGTCAGACGCGTCACGGAGCCCCTCTTCGCCGGAGACGCCGAGCTGCCCCCCGGCTGCTTCATCGTCGACCCCGGCCACGAGGAGAAGCTCAACGCGGTCGCCGAGGAGACCGGCGTCGACTTCCACGCCCTCCAGGTGCTGGACGCCGAGACCAAGCCCGTCAAACGCCTCAAGACAGGCATGTACCAGCGTTACTGGGGAGGCAACGCCGACGAGGGCTGGACCAGGCTCTGCCTCGAACAATACTGCTTCCCCTACAACACGCTGATGGACGAGGACATCCTCCAAGGAGACCTATCAGAGTACGACGCCATAATACTGCCCAGCGACCCGCCCGCCATGATCGCAGGCGGCGACGAGCTCCAGAAGTGGTGGAAGGAGAACAGACCCGATTACCCACTACCAGAGTACCCGCCCGAGTACCAGTCAGGACTCGGCGACGAAGGCAAGGAGAAGCTCAAGCAGTGGGTAGAGCAGGGCGGCACCCTGGTCTGCCTCGGCGAGGCAGGCATGTACGCCATAGACATCCTCGGCCTCAAGGCCGCCAACACGCTGAAAGACCTCAAGCCCAAGGATTTCCACTGCCCAGGCAGCACGTTGCACATGCTCGTCGACACCTATAACCCCGTGGCGTACGGCATGGAGGACGACGCCCTCGCCCTCTTCTGGGACAGCCCCGCCTACAAGATACTGCCAAGCGGCGACAACCACAGGTATCAGGTCGTGGCCAGCTACCCCGACACCGACATCCTCGAGTCAGGGTGGCTCATAGGCGAGGAGCACCTGGCCAACAAGGTGGCCATCCTCAGGGCCGAGGTGGGTGATGGGGCTGCGGTGCTCCTAGGGCCCAGGGTCCAGCACCGGTGCCAGACCCAAGGCACCTTCAAGCTCCTCTTCAACAGCCTCCTAGGCTAACCATCTTTTCCCTAAAACCAGAAGATCGAAATTACAAAGCCTAGTCTAACCCATGTCGTCGAACTCGTCGCTGCGATCCGCCACACCCTTGAGCATCTGAAGCTCCCTGTAGATCTCGCGCCTTATGTCGACGATCTCCTGGCTCAGCCTCACGGAAGCGCCGGGTTTCAGCCCCTCCCTGAAGGCGTGCGCCTCCTCTATCAGCTTCTCGCTCAGCCTGCGGTGCAGCTCATAGATCTTTTCCTCGCTCATCTCTTCACCTCGCTCGTCTTCCCAGGTTTAATCGCCTCGGAGGCGTCTACCGCATCTGTGCCCGAGTTCTCGATGCAGTCTATGCAGATCTTGTCGGTGAAGGAGCCGCAGTACCTGCAGAACCTGGCGCCACACACCTTGCACGTGTAGACCTTGCCTGTGCTCTGGCCACATATTTCACATTCCTCCAGCATATAGACACCGACCCGGCTCTAAACCAGTGAGTGACGGGACAGCCGCCCAGATATAACCCTATCATTGCACCGAAGAATGCCGGCGGGGCGAGGCAGCCCACGGCGTTGCTTCAAACATGTACAATGTTTTGTGAAAATATTACGCGCAGAGACGGCCACGGATTTTATAGATATCAGTTAACGAGGTTCGTCGACTGTGTATCCGTTTGTATGAGATCATCAACTCCGGGGGGTCATAGCCGTGAGATATCATAGAAACAACCATTATATTATAGTTTAAACTATAATAATTCAGTGCTTTGAATGGGATCAGAGACAGAAACACATCTCGGCCCCACCTCCAAGAGAATCGCCTTGATGAGCGTTTTCACCGCACTTGTATATATAACCACATCCATCTCTGTCGCCATGCCGCCACCTCTCGGCGTCTGGCACATGGGCAACCTCGTAGGCTTCCTAGGCGCCATCCTGTGCGGCCCTAATATAGGAGCCTTTGTCTGCGGTGTAGGCGCCGGGCTGTTCGACCTCTGGAATCCCCTGTGGGGCAGCAGGTTCATCATCTACTTCCCCGGAACTATACTGATCAGGGGCAGCATGGGCTACCTCATAGGCAGGATAGCCTACGGCCGAAAAGACTACGTCAAGTACTCTGTGGCCGCCGTGCTCTTCGGCCACGTCTGGAAGAACGTCGGCTACTTCCTATACGACTACGTGCTCTACGGCGCAGCCGCGTTCCTTGACCTCACCACCCTCTCAGCCAAGAGCGTCTTCGAGGTCATCCTCACCCTCGCGGTGCTGGCGGCAGTAAGGAGAAAAATGGGCGTAACATATCTCATAGAGGAACAATGATGAAGGTAATAGACGCACACACCCACTTGGGAGACTTCCCCGTCTTCGGCGAGTCCATAACCTTGGAGGGGCTCCTCGCCCTCATGGACGAGTATGACATAGAGAAGGCGGTGGTGTCCGCCCTCCCCAACTCCCTCACCCGGGAGGCCATCGAAAAACACCCTGAGAAGTTCACAGGGCTCGTGCGGGTGAACCCACACGAGGCCGACGCGGCCGCCCAGGCAGAGGAAGCCATATCGGACCAAGGCTTCAAGGGGGTGAAGCTCAACCCCCTGTTCAACAACTTCCTGCCCGACAGCCCCGTCGTCGACCCCATCATGGAGGTGGCCGCCAAGCACAGGGTGCCGGTGCTCATACACAGCGGCCACCCGCCGTGGAGCCTCCCGTGGAGCTTCGAGCGGCTGGCGGACCGCCACCCAGACGTCACCATAGTGATGGCCCACATGGGCCACGGCCACATAGTCTATATAAACGGAGCCTTGGACGTCGCCGAGGACCACCCTAATATAGCGGTGGACACAGCGGGGATGACCATGCACGCCAAGATCAGGGAGGCGGTGACGCGCCTCGGCGATCACCGCGTCATGTATGGCAGCGACACTCCTCTAGGGCACCCCGCCTGGGAGATACCGAAGGTACTGGTCTCGGGCCTCGACGAGGAGCAGCTCAGAAAGGTGCTATACGAGAACGCCGAAGCCATATACGACATGTGAGAAAACATCTAACCAGAGTCAGCCTCAAAACAGCCCCTAGAGAAACCTGATATCCTCGTCTCCCCAATCATAAGGGATTCACGTTGAAGCGACACTTCGTCAACCCGTTCAAGGAGCAGGGTAAATGGTACAAGGGCAACGTCCACGCCCACACCACCGTGTCCGACGGCACGAGAT
>CAZTZC010000110.1:0-8497 GCA_964618045.1 uncultured Candidatus Bathyarchaeia archaeon
CTACGTGGCCCGGAGCCTTGACTACGTCGATCACGTCGCCATTGAGGACCCCCATGCCGGTGGCTTGGCCACCGAAGTAGGGCTCCTGGTACTTCAGGGCGTTTAGAAGCAGGGGCGCGATGGGCCTGTCCCCTACGTACGCTGCGAGTTGACACATATAGATCAAAAATGGGGGTAGACGACAGTTTAAAGCTCTTGTCTAAAGACGGGGGAAATGAACCGGGGGGCTTTGTCAAGGAAACATGCGAGAGCGGCGAGACCCTAAAAAATAAAGCTTCAACATCGAGGTCATCGACTGCATAAAAGGTGCTCAAGACAATAACTAACAACGCCTTGGAACCCGCCGTCTACCTCGTAGTACGTTCCAACGCCTTCGGGAGTAGAGTCTATCACCTTCCTGGACCTCAGCAGCCGTATGTGCCAAGTCACCGATTGCGAGGTGAGCCCTAGCTGCTTCACCAACTCCTGGTGGTACGCGCCGCCGTTGTCGTCGAGGTAACCGAGTATCCGCCGGGTCGTGTCCCTTCTTAGGAGGGAGTAGACAGTCAACTCGGCGTCTCCGTACCTTCTCGCCTCGAAGAACCTCTTGTACCTCTGGTCCCGCCGAAACACTATCATACCCATGCTCACTAGGCGCTCCACGTTGTACTGGACCACGCCGACGGACATGTCCAAGGCGTCGCAGATTCCCCTGAAGTGGGTGCCCGGATTCATTACAATGTGCTCGAATATCACCGTGCGGGACGAGACGTTCTGCAGCTCCGCTCCCTGTAGGATTAACGCCGGCAACCCAAGGCAGCCGGTCCATGCCTCGTCACGCTCATCTGGTTCTGGGGCCCTGATCTCCACCGTCGTGAAGTTCACGGCGACCGCCAAGACGATCAAGGCGACTAGAAACCTGTTTTCATTCATCTGCGCCTAAAAGGCGGTCTCACGCATATTTAATGGGTTCGTAAACGAATGTACTAACGTAAACAATCGTACCAAAACGGCTATTATGCCGGGAAAACCTGTTTTATCGACTCAAATTAAGGAAGGGACGGAAAATAAAGCCTATGCTATCCTCAGCTGCTTCATTAATAAAACCTCTTCTCGTAGCTTTGATCATAGCTGCCCTGATGATCGGCAGCGTATGGAGTCTCGACCTCGTGCGTCTGCGGATCGAAGGGATGCAGAGAGACTTCCTGGCTATTGACTTCGACGACTACGAATACCCTCTGGTGGAGCGGATGAAGAGGCGGCATCCGATCCTCTTCTATGAGCTGAAGATGGGGTTCGGGGCTGGAGTGGTGCTCACCTACGGCTTCGGCAAGATCGGCGGCGCACTCGGGTTCGCTGGCCGCGTCGTCGGCCTCGGCGTCCCGTCCATGGCGCTCTCATTCTATCTCAAGGTGAAGGAGCTGGAGTCTCGGGTTCCCCTAAACCAGTCTCTCCATATATTCTTCCACCTCGGAGCCATGCTCGGCATCTACCTACACATGATAGAGCTTCACCTGAAAACTAACGGCTCACAGCCCCACGGTAACCCGATGGGCGACTGAAAACAGCTTATAGTTGGTAACCGGTTATCGGCAACTGTTTAATTTCTCAAATCACACCTTTAGGTATGGTTAAAGCAGCTATTCTGGAGGGCGTCGAGAAACTATCCGTAACCGACTACCCTGTGCCCGAGGTCGAGGCCAACGGCATACTGCTCAAGATGGAGCTCTGCGGCGTCTGCGGAACCGACATGCACATGTACGGCGGCAAGATGGCGCTCCCCTATCCAGTGATACCCGGCCACGAGTTCGTCGGCGTAGTAGAAGAGATAGGCGAGAAGGCCAAAGGCTACGAGGTGAGGGGCCATCCCATCGACATCGGGGACAGGGTGGCCGTGGTGCCGGGCACAAACCGCTTCTGCGGAGACTGCTACGGCTGCCGCTTCATGCCCCACAAGCCGACGCTGTGCTCCAACAGGAAGGTTCTCGGCGTCAACATGACCAGCGCCGAGTACCCTCACCTGCTCGGCGGGTGGGCCGAGAAGGTGTACGTGGACGCCGAACATTTCTGGGTCTACAAGGTTCCAGACGAGGTGCCACCTGAAGTATCCGTGCTGTCCGAGCCCATGGCTGTGAGCAGCCGAGCCTTCGAGAGAGCCGTCGCCCCTGGGCTGCCCACCTACGGCGAGGGGTTCAGGGTGGGCGGAAGCGTCGTCGTGCAGGGCGCGGGGGCCATAGGTCTTCTGGCTGTCGTCACCGCCGAGCTCGCAGGCGCCGGCAACATCATCAGCGTCGACATGGTCGACGAGAGGCTGAGGATGGCGGAGCGGCTGGGCGCGGATCATGTCATCGACATGAGGCAGCACAAGTCAGCCGAGGAGAGGGTTGCCGAGGTCAACAGGCTCACAGGTGGCCTGGGGGCGGACGTAGTCATCGAGTGCGTCGGCGTCCCGGCGGCGGTGCCCGAAGGCATCGATATGACCCGCCGCGGCGGCAAGTTCGTGGAGGTGGGCCATTACACCGACCCGGGGCCCGTGCCCATCAACCCCCACACCATCTGCTTCAAGGACATGGACATCCTTGGTAGCTGGGCGTACCCACCGACCCAGTTCGCGACCTGCCTCGACCTGATGAAGCTGAGCGTGGACCGGCTGCCCCTCCGCGAGATAGTGACACACAGGTTCAAGGTGGGTGACGCCCAGAAGGCCATGGACAACGTCCTAGCGCGGCGTGGCATCAAGAGCGCCATACAGGGCTAAACCACTCTTTTTCCAATATTTCCGATCCTGATATATTGCCGTGCCGTCAATAGAGTCTCATGTTTAATCTAACAAAGGAGCAGGTAGATAGAGCGAGAGCCCTCCACGCGGCTTCGCTGGTCGTTGACACCCACAACGACACCATCCTCCACCTGATCAAATCCCCTCCGTTCATCCAATCCGGAACAGAAGCCCTACCATCGAGAAGAACACTCGGCGAGAGATCGGAGCACGGGCAGATAGATATCCCACGCATAAGGGAGGGGGGCGTCGACTGCCTCCTCTTCGCCATGTACGTCAGCCCCCTGTACACGGCTAGGCTGCGCCGCCTCGTGCAGATGCTTGACGCCTTCACCCTGGAGGTAGAGCGGTACCCTGACCAGATAGCGGTGGCGACCAACCACCGCGAGATAACGAAGACGGTCAAGGACGGTAAGATCGCGGCCGTGATCACCGTCGAGGGCGGGGAGCCCCTCGAAGGCAGCATAGAGGCTCTGAGGACCATCCACAGGCTCGGCGTCAGGTCCCTAACCCTGACGCACTTCCCCCGGAACGAGCTGGGGGACGGCTCGGCGGCGGACTCCGGCAGCCACCTCACCGAGTTCGGCGGAGAGGTGGTACAAGAGATGAACCGGCTTGGCATGCTCGTGGACATCAGCCACCTCAACGAGACAGGGTTCTGGGACGTCATCGAGCTCAGCAAGGACCCCGTCGTCGCCACCCACAGCAACTGCAAGGCCCTCTGCAACTTCCACAGGAACCTCACCGACGACCAGATCAAGGCGCTGGCGGAGAAAGGAGGCGTCATTAACCTCAGCTTCTGCGCCGGCTTCATCAAGGAAGGCATCGGGTTCGGCGACCCCGAGGCCCTAAAGAAGGTCACAGTAGAGGACTGGCTAGACCACCTGGACCACGCCGTCGAGCTCGTGGGCACAAGCCACGTGGGCATAGGGTCCGACCTCGACGGAGGCTGCGGTTTCCCCGGCCTCGACGACGTAACCAAGTTCCCAAGCCTGACAGAGGGCATGGTGTCACGCGGCTACTCCGACGAGGACGTTAAGAAGATACTGGGCGCTAACGACCTCAGAGTCTTCAAGAAGGTGCTGAAATAGGGCGCCTGCACCGTCTGTCAATCCTTTTCTTTCTATTGCTTAGGCACTTGAAGGCTTAAACCGCCGACAATAGGACAAAGGGTGCCGTGACGGCATGCTGGCACATGCTTAATGGATAAAATGTGATCGGCTATAAGCTATGGGTCTCCTCGAGGGTGATCCACCCCTTCTCGATGGCGGTGATGCCGGTGCGTGCCGCCTCTATTATGCCTATGTGCTTCACGTCCCGCATGAACTCGCTCACCTCGTTAACGGAGCCAGTCACCTGCGCTATTATTGTGTCCGGCTTGATGTCGAGTATCAGGCCCTTGTAGTGGTTGATGGTCTCCAGGGCCTCCTCCTGGGCCATGGGGTCCACGGTGTGGAGCTTAACCAGCGCCATGTCCCTCTGTATGGTCCTCAAGGGGTCCAGGCGTTTGACGACGATGACGTCCACCATCTTGTCCAGCTGCTCGACGAGCTTGGTGATCTCATGGGCTTCGCCACGGGACGTGATGGTGATCCGGGTGGTGTCCTCGTCCTCGCCCGCGATGGCGGTGATGCTGTGGATGTTGAAGTTCTTGCGCCTGAAGTTGTTGCTTATGTTGAAGAGGACCCCGGGCTTGTTCTCCACGAGGAAGCTGATGACGTTGAGCGGCTTCATGGCTAATCCTTCGTCAATATGTCCTTTAAACCCATCCCCGGCGGGATCATGGGGTACACGTTCTCCTCGGGGTCGATGGGCACGTCGATGACCGTCGTGTAGTCGGCGTCCACGGCCCTCCTCAGCTCGGCGTTCAGCTCCTTCATGGTCTCCGCCCTGACGCCGTGGGCGCCGTAGGTCTTGGCCAGCTCGGCGAAGTCCAGCGCGTAGTCCCTGTGCACCGCCGAGTACCTTCCATCCATGAAGAGCCGCTGCCACTGGGCCACCATGCCCAGCATCCTGTTGTTGAACACAACAACGACTATGGGGAGATCCTCGTTCACGGCAACCGCCAGGTTGTTCTCAGTCATGGCGAAGCTGCCGTCCCCCGAGATGTTCAACACCGTCCTCTCGGGTTTCGCAGCCTTGGCGCCGATGGCAGCTGGCGTCCCCCAGCCCATGGTGCCCAGGCCGCCGCTTGTCATGAAGGTCCCCGGCTCGTAGACGTCGAAGTGGATGGCCGCCCACATCTGGTGTTGACCCACGTCCGTGGTGACCAGGGCGTCCCCTGGCAGCGCCTTCCTGATGGCCTTGATGATGTTTGGGCCTGTGAGGTCGCTGGTGTCGTCAGGCCACTCTATGCTCTTCCTGTGCTCCTCTATCCGCTTGGCCCAGTCGCCGTTGCCGTTGTGCATCCTGTAGGCCTTGATCTGTTTGATGAGGCGGCTCAGACTGGTCTTGGCGTCGCCCCAGACCTTGGTGACGCTGTCCACGTTTTTATCGATCTCGCTTTTGTCGATGTCGAGGTGCACTATCTTGGCTTCCGGCGCGAACCCGGCTAGGGCCCCCGTGGTCCTGTCGCTGAACCGTGAGCCCGCGACTAGCAGCACGTCCGCGTCGGGGATCATGTAGTTTGCCTCGGTTCTGCCGTGCATCCCCAGAAGACCTAGGCTGAGGGGGTGGCTGCTGGGGATGGCTCCCTTGCCCATGAGGCTGGTGGCCGTGGGCGCGTTGAGTAGCTCGGCTAGTGCTGTGAGCTCTGGCGCCGCTCCGGAGGCGACTACTCCGCCGCCTGCGATGATGGCGGGCCGCTCAGCCTCCGCCAGTACCCGTGCAGCCCACTCGAGCTCGGTTGGGTCTGGCTCCATCCTCGGCTGGTACCCAGGGAACTCCACGGGGACGTCGAAGTCCATCTCCGCCTCGTCGGTGGTGACGTTCTTGGGGATGTCTATGAGCACGGCGCCTTTGCGCCCGCTGTTGCTTACCTGGAGCGCGGCCTTGACTGCCCACGGGATGCGTCCAGTCTCCCTCACCTGGTAGTTCCACTTGGTGATGCTGGCGGTGACGCCGATGATGTCCACCTCCTGGAACGCGTCGGTGCCCACCATGCTCATGGGGACCTGGCCGGTGAACGCCACCAGCGGGCTGCTGTCCAGCTGCGCCGTGGCGACGCCCGTGACTATGTTGGTGGCGCCGGGGCCGCTTGTGACCTGAACCACGCCCGGCCTCCCCGAGGCCCTGGCGTAGCCGTCGGCCATGTGGGCGCTGCCCTGCTCGTGGACGCCGGGTATGTAACGTATGTCGCTGCCCAGCATCTCGTCACATATGGGTATGAGGGCGGCGCCGGTGATGCCGAAGACGTGGGTGACTCCTTCGTGTTCGAGGGCCTTGACGTAGGCCTTGGCGCCGATCATGCTAACCATGTCCATCCGCCTCCGAAATGCGCCTGACGAAGCCGATTAGGCTTGTGATGGTTTCTTCACGGGACCTTCCGGGTCCGTCCGTGTGTCTCTCGCTGGGGCTACCTGAGAAAGCGATACCCCATTTCTTAGCGCCCCTCTTCAGGGGGCTTGACAAAGCGATACCCCATTTTTGTCTCTCCTCGATGGGTCGTACGGCGAAATGCCGTCCCGGAGAATAAAAAGGTTGTCAGTAAGGCCAGTTGCACACGCAGCCGCGTTGTGTCAGGTTACTTGATATAACGGAAAATTTTTTTTGTGAGCCGGTCTGGTTTCGCTTATCTTCCTCTGGGGCTCACCTGAGGGTCTCGAGGAAGGCTGTCACGGCTCTCAGGACGGGCTCCGTCTGCTGGGTCAGGAACTCGTGGGGCATCCCGGCGAGTTTGACGTGGTAGGCCTCTGGGAGTATGCTTAGCGCCTTCTCGACCTCCTCGTCGCTCAGCATGCCCTTCTCCGCCTGGAGTATGAGCGTGGGGCACCTTACCCTGGGCAGCAGCTCGTCCGGGTCGTAGCCGTGGAAGTGGCTGTAGGGCGAGTCCAGGTCCGCCATGTGCTCGGCTATGCTCCTCAGCATCGCGGGGTCGGCCATTCTCAGGTTCTTTGCCCGGGTGAGGCCGTTGACCGAGTCGAAGCCCTCACCAGCCCTGCTCCTCAGGGCCATGTATATCTCTTTCACCGTCCCGTTTTCCTCGATGGTCTTCGCAAGCTCCATGAAGCCGCCGCCAATCCTTGGGTTGGGTCTAGGGGGACTGAGGCTGCTGTCCCCCAGTATGACAGCCCTCGTGGAGGAGTCGTCGGCCGCCATCTTGAGGGCTATTCGGCCACCCAGGGAGTGCCCGAAGACCACCGTGGGCTCCTTGATTACCTCCTCTACGAAGCTCACCGTGTCCCCGTAGTAGAACCCGAAGCCGTACTGTTTGGCTCGTCCGGACCCCCCGTGGCCCCTATGGTCTAGGGCGAATGTGTGCCACCTCAAGGCGAGGTGGGGTAGAAGCTGGTCGAACGCCTGCCACCGGTTGGCCGTTCCGTGAAGCAGCAGCAAGGGAGGCCCGCTGGGCGGGCCCTCGGCGTAGTTGAGCGTAACCTCTCCGGCGTCAAAGGTCTTCTCTCTAATCAATATCGGTCACAGTGATTCACGGTGATGGAGAGGATATTATGTTTTCGAGCCCCGCGGCCTCGTGAATCATACTCTAGAAGATGTTGTCCGTGAGTTCACGATATGGTTGTTCTCCTAAATCTCTCAAATACGCTTGATTCCAGTCTTCGTTACATTGTATTGGATTCCTTCATTGGGATGCATTGCTGGGTTCGAGGCATCTGCTGCCGTCGCCGGTTACTAAAAAATTGGTGCCTACTCTTTCCTTCTCTTCTCCACAGACTCCTGGAGGCTGGTCTGGGCTTCCTTGGCCCTGCTCATGAGCTCCGTCCACCCCTTCTTTGCTCTGTCGCCCACCTGGGAGCCTCCTTCGCCTAGCCGCCTCGCCGCCGCGTCAGTGTACTTCTTCAGGTCTCCGAGGTTTTCCACCAGTTGGACAGACGCCTCTGCCCCAGCTTTCTTGAGCTCACCGAGCCTCTTTCTGGCTTCCTCGTCCAGCTTCTCGAGGGTCAGCTTCTGTTTCTGGGTCATTTTCAACCGTCTGGGGTTATCTTCGGCTGAATATTAGCATAGTCGATGGGGGGTCTGGACCCCACGTATGTAAGATTAGACAGGTTTGACCGATTGGTATCCCCGGTATAGACGGCTCTACCCCGCCGTTATAGCGTACATCTTCGCCCCGGTGGCCACTATCCATATGAGATACGCCGCCACGAGGAGCCTCTGGGCTAGCCCTACCGGCGTGTGGCTGCACCCCGGCCTACCCAGCGGCATGTACACGACTGCGGCGAAGAAAAACGCTGGAGCGAGTATGCCTGACAGCGCCTGTAGCTTCCTCAGCTCCATGGGAAGAAATATGGGGGATATGATAAAAGAGGGTGAGCGCTACTTCTCTAGGCCGCTCATCTTGCGGACCTGTCTGCCGACCTTCTCGATCTCCAGGGCGTCGCACTCGGCCATGAGCTCGTCGAACTTCTTGGCCCCCGCCTTTGACTCGGCGATCCACGCCTTGGCGAAGCTGCCGTCGCGGACAGCCTTCAACGCCTTCCTCATGTTTTCCTCGACGTGGTCGTCCACGATCATGGGGCCGACGGTCATGCCGCCCCACTTGGCGGTGTCGCTGACGGCTCTGTACATGCCTCCGATGCCGCTCTTGTAGATGAGGTCGACGATGAGCTTGAGCTCGTTGCA
>CAZTZC010000111.1:0-8418 GCA_964618045.1 uncultured Candidatus Bathyarchaeia archaeon
GTCTTCAAACCATAAAAGCATGCATGCGATTAATCGAGGAATTATACATGAGAACGCTGTTAAGTGGGGATAAAATTATAGACCAAAATCCAAATCCTCTCTCCCCTTCTCTACCATACACACGGTACACACCCACACATCCTTCAGAAGTGATAGAAGCAATAAAACTCAGCTACACTAACCCATGATCTAGTATCGAAGCCTCGTTGTTCAAGTGTGCTTACAAGAAAGATTCGATGTCTTCCACCTTTATTCTCAAATACTTCTTGGACGTAGTACATTCGATTCTTGAAGATGCAGCAGGTAAGCCTAAGGGTCAACGAGCACTACGGGGACGAGGACATAAACCTCACTTTCCCGGAAAATTGGAGCATCCATATGGTGGAGATGGCGTGCAAGGACACGCCGCAGATGAACGACGAAGAGATCAGGGCCGCCCTGGATAACGCGGTCGGGGCTCAAAACATAGAGGAGCAGGCAAAGGGGAGGAAGGGCAGGATAGTCGTCACGTGCGACGACCTGTCACGCCCCACGCCGGCGGACCGGGTCTTCCCCTTCATCGTGGAGCAGCTCCACGGAGCCGGGGTATCTGACAGCCAGATATTCGTGCTGGGCTCCTTCGGCTGCCACAACCCCATGAACCTGGACGCCTTCGCCCGGAAGCTGGGGGACGCGGTGGTCGCCAAGTATGACTGCGTCAACCATAACCCCTTCCAGAACTTTATGAACCTGGGCAGAACCAGCAGAGGCACACCAGTCCTCGTGAACAAGGAGTTCGCGTCCGCCGATCTCCGCATATGCATCTCCGGGGTGAAGAAACACGTCTGGGCGGGGGCCGGAGGCGGAGGAAAGGCCGTTCTCCCCGGGGTCTCCTCGATAGACACCATACTCTACAACCACAGCATCATAGAGGGCCGCAGACCCGTCAACCGGCGCATCTGGTGGATAAAGGACAACCCCGAGAGGCAGGACATGCAGGAGACCGCGAGGATGGCCGACCTCAACGTCTCAGTCAACTGCGTCTACAATCACCACAGGGAGCTCATCGACCTGGCCGCGGGCCACGTAGACGACGCCTGGAAGAAGGCCGTGAGGTCCTGCTACAAGGCTCACGACTCAAGGTCGGCCCCGGAGTCCGACGTCGTGATCGTGAACGCCTACCCCCAAGCCGACCAGGACATTGACTGGTGGGGCGCGCAGGCGTCCCTCCGGGAGGGGGGCACCGCCGTCGCCGTCCACCGCTTCACCGCAGGCAGCGCGCTCCTACACTACAGGGCGGAGCAGATGGGCGCCCCATGGCAGCGGATCTGCGGCTACCCGAGCAAGCGTTGGCCGGTGAAGCAGGCGGGGCGCATCCTGGTCTACACGGACAGGCTGTCCAGGAGGCAGATGCTGGCTTACGATGAAAGGGTAGAGTGGCTGACGGACTGGGGTGAGGTGCTGAACCGGCTAAAAGAGACCCACGGCGACGAGGCGTCTGTGGCCGTGTACCCCTACGGGAAGACGCAGTTCGACGCAGAGAAGAACCCATTAGAAGTCTAGACCGGTGGACCCCCTTTTTTATCCGTTGGCCCTGTTCAACGAGTAAGGGTGCGCCATCATCGACGACTATTCTTGGATGAAGTGAAGCTCCACACCGTTCGGGTCCTTGAAGAAGAGTATCTTCCTGTCTCCGCGCCCCGCGCTGCTCACCGGTGGACCGTCGAACCGTATGCTGCCTCTGAGGTCCTCGTACGCCTCCTGTACGTCCTCGACCCTGAAACCTATGTGCCTAAACCCTATGTCGGAGTCCTTGCGGGGCCGCCTGTGCGTCTCTTCCCCGTCTGGGAGCTTCATCAACTCGAGCTTCAAGCCGTCCTTCTCCATTAAACCGAGTGTGTCGTTTGGACGATCGATGGTCTCAACGTGTACGAAGCCCAGGTGCCTGTAGAAGCTGATCGTCTCCTCAAGGTCCTGTACGACGATGAGGATGTGGTCGGTGCTGATTTTCAAACGTATCTCAGTTTCAATAACTCATGGACCCTTTAAACTTACGCATCAACCGGTCACCCAACCGATTGAGGGGCATGTATAGGCTCGGCCTTGCTGCGCGCCACGTTTCCGGTGCTTCGCTTGTGAACCCTATCTTGCTTCGACGTGAAGCATTTATAACATAATCGCAGATGTAACTAGTCTGATTGGTGAGAACATGGCTTACATGCAGAATGGAGTCCCGCACCTAGAGCTTTCCGTTAATCAGAAGATGGTCGAGAACGCGCTGAACCGCTTCATGACGTCGGTACGTGTCACGCATGACATCGATTTCTCTGTCATGAACCTGGAGTTCCTGCCGCGGGGAAGCGGGGACTCGTTGAATACAGCACATATAAAGTTTAACCTCGGCTTAGGCGGGGTCGCCCTGGATGACTGGGCGGAGCTGAAGCTGTACCTTGACGGCGGTCGAGGCGAGAAGCTGCGCGTAGACTACGTTGACCGGAAACAGGACTGCCTGTTCGACCTCATACCTGAGCTGAAGGCGGGCCTGATCTACGTCGACCTCTTGAAGCCTGTGATCCTTGAGCTACCCACCGATCTCGAGGGCAGGCAGGTGACCTACCACATGAAAGCCTTGGGCGGGAACATCGTAGTGGCGGCGACGTACGCCGAGATAAACACGTTGTTCAACGAGACGTTGTTCCACACCCAGTATGGCGGATGCGCATCGGGTGACGAACGGTTCGGGTTCGCAGTAAACCATCGGGTCATCAAGCAGACCCTCGTGGCGGCCGTCAACGGGTTCGAGTCGGGCGACCTTAGGCTTCACGACATTTCAGAGGACGACGTGAGCTTCACCGACGATCGGGTGAAGGTGAATGGCGGGTTCACATCCGATGCGCCGTGCGGCCCCGGGTCGGTTAACCTGGATCTAGACTACTCGGTGAAAGCCGAGTTCCTGAACAACGCAGGGAACCTTGACGTGATGGTGAGTTTCGGGGTCTCCTTCGCGGACTTCGGGGAGAGGCTCCAGGCATCCTTCTGCGGCGTCCTCGAGGCCATCGAGTCCCGGAGGCTGTACCTGCCTTTCCTGGCGCTGGTCTTTGACGTGGCCACCATCATCGGGCTCTTCATGGCTGAAGACGAGGCGAACAGTATAGCCGACAGGCAGCTCGACCTCTACGACTACCGGGAGACGGGCATAGGCTTCTGGAAGGAGGGCGAGAGACGGTGGAGGGTCATGTTGCGCCCAGTGGCTGCCCTCAAGGAGTGGGGCGGGCTCCTCTGGCCCATGCGGCTCACACGCGTAGACCTCGACGCCGGCGGACGCGTCCTCATCGCGGGGAACCAGGACCTCGACCTTGATAGGCGTGGCACCCAGGAGGCTGACTTCGGAGGCGGGTTCGAGGTCAAGTGGCACCGAGGCTTCGACGTCCGGTACAACCTCGTCGGCTCCCCCGCGGGCTTAGACGAGGCCGTGTTCAGGCTCGTGAAGGAGGACGAGGCGCTGTGCGGGATCGTCGGGTGGGAGGTGGTGGACGACGCCCACAGGTGTTTCAGCGTCTCTGATCCTCCCTCGATCCTGTCCGGTCTCGGGTTGGAGGGCGAGTCCAGGCTTGGGAGCATGGTGCTTTCCCCTCAGAACGAGATACGGGTTCGGGTAGCCTTCGGACCGGACTTCTACCGGATCATCGATCTCGGTGGCGAGGGCTATTGGCTGAAGTACACGCCGGGCCCCGGCGAGTCGTTCACCGCGAAGATCAAGGTGACCTACGTGTCTAAGGACGATGAAGGCAAGTGGATGGTCGGCGACGCCTACATCGATCTCCATGGGGTCGTCTCGCTGAGCACGGGGATAGACGCACCTAGCGTAAGCGGGATCCATGACGTCTTCCACGTGATGCCCGACGAGATCCTTGAGATAGGCGAAGAGCTTCAAGCTGATTGGGGGCTGTGGGAGGATCTGCCCAGGGCCACGGACCTCGAGTTCTTCGAGGTGGCTTGCACCCAGGAAGCCGTGAAGGAGATCGCCGTGGCTGATCAACGGGGAAGTCTAATCGGCAAAAGCTTTGATACTAACGCCAAGGCGCTGAGTTTCCTATCCGACCCGAAGCAGAGCTATACTGTGACCTCCAGCGTCGGCGAAGGCGTGAAGGGCGGCAGGTTCATGGTTCAGAGGGTGTGTTACGCGCAGTGCCATGTGCTTTCTCCTGATGAACCAATAAAGGGGTACGCATGCAAGGGAAGCCTGCTGGGGGTGAACACCGGCTCAGAGGTGACACTGTATGACGTGAAGGATGCGCGGCACCCTGTTAAGATAGGGAGCACCCAGTTCAAGTCAGAAGTAAGGCATCTCGTGGTTACGAATATTGATGGTAGACTCGTGTTTATAGCGTCGAGTGACGAGGCGATCAGGGTTCTGGGCGCCCCTGAAGTCGGGAAGAGGAGCATCGTGAAGCAGGAGCGGACAATTTCCGCGTTAACCGGGGTTAAAGCATTGACAATGCACGATGATAGAGTCTATGGTATATCTAAAACAAGTATGGGTGTGCTAGGAAGGCAGCCTCGGGGGGTAGTATCCACTCAAAGCACCAAGCAGGTACAGGTAAAGGCTGTCAAGTTAGAGGCGGAGGAAGCCTCGTTCAGCGGCGACTGGGTGCTCATCAAGAGCGGCTCCAAGCTGTCTGTCCAAAAGGCTCCCTGGCTGGGAGGTGACCCGCTGGGAAGCGTTACGGTGCCGCCTGACTCCGAGTTCCGAGCCAGGGGGCTGGGTGTCTACGTTTTTGACGGCAAGGGTAAGACCTTGATAGTGTCTCTAAGGGACCCGTCTAACCCCGTGGTCGTAGCTGAATGCCAGGAGTCTAAGCGAAGCTGGGCGGTGAGGCGCGTGGGCCAGAAAGCGTTTGAGGTAGAGGCTTCGGGTAAGTCGTTGATAATCTATGAGCGGAGGCCTCGCAGGGTCAACGTCCGGAAGCTTAATGAGGGCACTTTGCGCCGCCTCCGGAGCTAACCTCTTTTTCTTTACACGTTTTTTATTTATTTAACATATAGTAGCGCCTAAAGCGTTAAATATGGTTAGATGAAATATTTTTCAGGTTCTTCTGTTAACAGCCAACCATGGTTAATGGATGAATCAAAGGAAGGAAAAAAAATGCCATTCACACACTACATAGTGTTTGGAGAAGCCAAGGCAGAGATGGCTGACGTGGACCCCACAAAGGCCTGGACAGAGTACAAGGAGGCTTTGAAGAAGCACAACCTCAAGCTGCTGGGGCCCTTCGGGCCTTTCGGCGTCAAGGAGGGTTCCTGCTTCATACTAGAGGGGTCCTACGCCGCCTTCGAGGGCTACATAGGCTCCGAGGCTATGCAGAAATGCCCCCTGGACAAGTCGAGGACCGTCTCGCTCTTCAGACCACCCTGGATAAAAGCATAACATCCTCCTTTTTTCTCGTTGCACTCCTAAACGTAAACCATTAAACATCCAGTGGGACAGCCCCCCTCCATACCATTAAATCAGGTTAGACACACCATGGATCATGAATTCCGGCGAAGGCTCCGTCAGCAAGCTGTTTCTACCGTCTCTCATGCTTGCAGGGTTCGCGACTCAACCCGCCGAGACCATCCTGAGCCTGCTGCTCATAGACATAGCGGAGAGCTTCGACGCGACGGTGGGCACGATGGGGCAGATCAGGACGACGGCCGCCGTATTGACGCTGATTTCCGCGGTCTCCATGGGCGTCCTCAGCGTAAAGATGCGTCACAAGACGCTGCTCCTCGGCGGGCTAGGGTGCTTCATAGCCTCGGGCATAGGGTGCAGCATGGCCAGAGACTACTCCACGATGCTCGCCACGTACTCGCTTTCGGGGGTCGGGCTGGCGATGGTCAGCCCCATGGCGTTCGCGCTGATAGGGAGACACGTGCCGCTTGAGGAGAGGGCGAACGCGACGGGGTACTTCATAGCCGGAAACGCTTCGTCGTTCATGGTCGGCGGACCCGTCCTCAGCTACCTGACTCGGATCGGGGGCTGGCGGTACGCGTTCCTCTTCTACATGCTCCCCATCGCGTTGGCCGGCGCGGCTTTAAGCTGGCTCGGCGTGCCCTCGGAGGACAGCCCCTCCGTCTCAGGGGGCTCTGGCTCGTACATGGATGGAGTGAAGGCGTTGTTGTCTAACGGGTCCGTCCTCGCTTGTCTGCTGGGCGGCTTGTTGGCGAAGGCTACGTGGCAGGGGGTGATATCGTACGGGGTGTCGTTCTACCGTGACAGGTTCCAGCTTTCGCGGGGGTGGGCGTCGCTGGTCCTGTCGGGCATAGCGCTTGCCTTCATCGTAGGCGTGCTGGGCAGCGGGCGGCTCATAAACAGGTTCGGCAGGAAGACCGTCACCTTCATCAGCTTCCTGTTGACCGGCGTGTTCTCGGTCTTCTACATGAACCTGTCTCTGTTCACGGTCTCCATATTAGTTATTCTGGTGATGAGTCTGATGTCCGGGCTCCGGAGGAACGCCGGCCAGAGTCTTTCGTTGGAGCAGGTTCCGAGGTACCGTGGCTCGATGATGTCTCTCAGCACCGCCGGCGACTCGCTGGGCAGCGCCTTGGGGGCGGGGCTCGGCGGCTTGGTCTTGACGATGGGGGACTACTGGCTCGTGGGGCTCGTCCTGGGTCTGCTGGGAGTGTTCTCAGCGTTGATAATAAGGTTCTACGCGGTGGACCCCACTGAAAAATGAGCTTTAATGCAATTAAGCCCTGTTTCTATGCATCTTTCATCCAATGTGAACCTGGTAAACAGAGAGGAGTAAAAATACTTGAAAAATCGCTAAAGTTGACCCAGATTTCAGGTTTGATGTTCCCAGACGTGAAAAGGATTCATAATGTTTGTTGAGACACGTGCAGACATGTAGTCCAAACGGTAAATTTTGAATAAAAACATCGAGCAGGTAAGTATGCGATTCCCACCATGATACTGACTGCTGGAGGAACTGGAATATTGTCTGAAAGGCGACTTATTCAAACATCTTGCATCAAGATTAGGGTTACCGAGAAATTAGGGTTAAATTATTGTTCGAATTAATTTTTTGGCTCCGTCGGCCAGAACACGCTGTTCCTTAGGTAGTCCTGCTGCCAGTCCCCGGGCCAATCCACCATACGGACGAGGTTGCTCAGCCTGTCTGCGAACTTCACGACAACAGCCTTGTGAGAGCTCAACGACGGAAAGTATCTCCCAGTCTCCCTGTCCCCCTGATAAGTCAACTCCAGGACGAGATCAGCGACCTCCTTGTTGAACTCACGGACCAGCTCCTCGTAGGTCGTGTCGGTGTCCTCCAGGGTGTCATGAAGTATGCCGGCGCACAGCGTCTCCTCGTCGTCGGTCACGTCCTTCAACAAGCTATGCACCTGGATGATGTGGGCGAAGAAGTACGGCCTTCCCTGGTCGTCAAGTTGACCTTCGTGCTTGACGCTCGCGAACTCCAGGGCCTTCTCCTCGAGCCAGCCCAACTAGGCTTCCTCCACAGGCTCTTTTCTCCAGAACACGCTGTCCTCGAGAAACCGCTGCTGCACGTCGCCGGGCCAGTCCCTCATACGTGACATGTTGCTTAGCCGGTCGGCGAACTGTACGAGTACGGCCTTCCTGCTCTCGAGCCTCGGGAAATAGAAGTCGCGGTAGTCCGTGCCCTCGTGGGTCACCTCCATGACGAGGTCGGCGATCTCCTTGTTGAACTCGTGCACCAGCTCCTCATACGTGGTGTCCGTGTCCTCGATGACGTCATGTAATAAACCCGCGCAGATGGTGGCCTCGTCGTCGGTAACATCCAGCAGAACGTTGTACACCTGGATCACATGGGCGAAGAAGTAGGGCCTACCACGGTCATCCATCTGCCCCCTGTGCTTCTTGCTGGCATAGTCGAGAGCCTTATCCTCAAGCCTACCCATACAAACCAGTGATAAATGTGGTGAATTGTGGATAAAATTATGGTTGTGGTTGAGGGTCAGCCATCCCGGCTGCCAGAAGCATGCTCGTCCATATGGGCTTCCAGGCGTCCACCACGGTGTCCGCCGTGCAGGACACCTTCCTAGGCTCCACGTTCTCGACCGAAGGCACCCAGCCGGCGATGTTCCCCATCTCAAGGGTGGTGAACTCGACCTCGACGGTGACGGGCGGCTTCACCCGGTACGGCTTGACGTCAGCTTTTAAGGCTCTTTTAGCCGCTTCCCTTATCAGCCCGCTCGTGACCTCGGGGTTCAAGCAGTCAGCCGAGTACCTGCTGATCCCCTTCTTTACCTCCACGGCCTCGAACGAGCCCAGCAGGCCCCGCATCTCGCTGATTACCTTGTCGTCCCCTGTGACCAGCGCGATGGGCACGCCGTAGTACCCGGCCAGAGCAGCCGATAGACCCCCCTCCCCCACTACGACGCCGTTTACCCAGAGGTTGTGCACCGTGTTAAACATCG
>CAZTZC010000112.1:0-8360 GCA_964618045.1 uncultured Candidatus Bathyarchaeia archaeon
ATCCACGGCGTCTACGAGACGAAGGACGGGTACGTGGCGGTCCGGGTCGTCGGGGAGAAGACGGTGAACGCCGTCGCCGAGACCATCGGCGTCCAGCCCAGCGAGGTCCACCCCTCCTCTGAGACTCTGAGGAAGTGGTTCAAGGAGAGGAAGAGAAGCGAGGTGACCGATATCCTCTCGGAGAAGGTTCCCTGCGCCCCGGTCCTCACGGACGAGGAGCTCATCGACGACCCCAACGTCGAGGCGCGTGGGATGATCGAGGAGAGGCAGCACCCTCTTGGGTTCATATATCGAACCGTCGCAACCGGCATAAAGTTCAGCGAGACCCCCGTATCGATCGACGCCCTGCCCCCTACGCTGGGAGCCGACACCGTCGAGGTGCTCCACAGCCTCGGGTACGGCGACGACGAGATCCAGCGGCTCATCGACGAAGGCGCGGCGTAAGGCTCCAGCGCAGGCAATAAGATAAATGCGTTTCAACCCCATCTTCCCTTCATGGACTCAACCCTGCCCCACAACACAGTCATCAAGAGGCTCGTCAGACGCTCCTCCCTCATATTCCCCGTGAACGTCAGCCGATTCGTGGAGAAGGCGTACACCAGGGGCGCCGACTGCATAGTGATGGACCTCGAGGACTCGGTTCCCGAAGCAGGGAAAGAGGCGGCCAGAGCCCTCGTGAAGGAATCCATACCCGTCGTGGGGAAGGGAGGCGGAGACGTCGCCGTCCGAGTAAACCGCCCCCTAAGCCAGGCGACCCTGGACCTGGAGGCCTCCGTGTGGCCCGGCCTCACCTGCGTCTCCCTGCCAAAAGTCGAGTCGGCGGAAGAAGTACAGATCAGGGCCGACGTCATCACGGATATGGAACGAAGGAGAGGCATCGAGGAAGGGACAGTGCAGATAGCCGTCGCCGTGGAGACCGCCCTCGGCGTCGTCAAGGCCTACGAGATAGCGTCCGCCAGCCCCAGGATAGTGTCCATCGGCGTCGGCGCCGAGGACCTGACGCAGGAGATGGGGGTCCAGACGTCGGCGGAGGGGAGGGAGCTGTGGTACGCCAGGTCCAAGGTGCTGGTTGACGCCTACGCCGC
This sequence comes from uncultured Candidatus Bathyarchaeia archaeon, assembly GCA_964618045.1. Taxonomy (GTDB): domain Archaea; phylum Thermoproteota; class Bathyarchaeia; order TCS64; family TCS64; genus RBG-16-57-9. The sequence continues at coordinate 1,086 of CAZTZC010000112.1, forward strand.
CGGGGTGCAGCCCATGGGGCTCATAGGCGTCGAGCCCTTCACGTGGAGGGAGCCCGAGAAGGCTTACGATGCTGCGGTCAACTCCCGGAGGCTGGGCTACAAGGGGGCCCAGTCCATCCACCCGGCGCCCATACCCTACCTCAACGAGGGCTTCTCGGTGCCCGCGGAGGAGGCGGAGCAGATGAGGAGGGCCCTGGACGCCTTCGAGGAGGGCCTGAAGATGGGCACGGCGTCGGTGAACGTGGACGGAAGGATGATCGACGTCGCCTCGGCGGAGAGATGCAGAAAGATACTGGAGCGGGCGGACGCCATCTCCGAGATGGATAGAAGAAAGAGCGAGGCTATCAGAGACCCCGACTCAGTGGAGGAAAGACTCAGGGCCGCCATCGAAGAAGCATAGAACCTACGGATCGTTCACGGATGTGTACGAGAAGGCAGCTAGAATAGACCCTTATGGTGCTCGCTTCAGTGGAAATGATTTTCAACGAATGCGTCCCTCATTTTCTGTTGATTCTGCGTCGATGAAGGAAGACCGCTGTTCAGGGGGGCCTCGTCCCCTACATCATGCAACCTGACGTCTGAACAGTATTATTGAATAAAAATAGAAGGGCGACCGCATGGTCTCCCACGTGGCTCCCTTGTATCTGATGGCAGTTAGTACCTGCGCGGTGGTCTATGCTTTTTATAGCATTCCTGGCAGTATACTGGTCGGCCCTCGGTCGGCTTGAACGGGACCTCGCACTCCTGGCCACAGTCAGCGCAAATTGCTTTGTGCATCTCTCTGGGGCCGCGGTCGTAACTGCGCCTTTCCCTATAACCCATGTCTTTCACTCCTTCTAACGCGATTATACTGAGAATATATTCAAACTATACTCCTCGTACAGGGAGTAGCCTGCATCGTCAGTTTATAAACCTATGTTTCTTACTGACTGCACCCAACGGACGGCAGGGTGATCGATGCCGCCTCGGCGGAGAGATGCAGGAGGATACTGGAGCAGACGGACGCCATCTCCGAGATGGATAGAAGAAAGAGCGAGGCCATCAGAGACCTCGACTCGGTGGAGGAAAGACTCGGAGCCGCCATAGAGAATATATGATTAAAAAAGGGTTGGATGGGTCACCCTGAGGCTGGGCTCCAGGGAGGGATGACCCAGGGCCTCTTCTCTCCCCTCAGATACGCCTTCAAGGGCTCCTTGTACGGGAACAGCGCCGCGGGCCCCCCCGTGTGGAGGTAGACCACGACGTCCTCGGGCTTGAAGAACCGTTTCCTGCAGAGGTCGATGAGGCACGCCATGGAGGAGGCCGTGTAGACGGGGTCCAGCATGAGGCCCTCCGTCTCCGCCGCCAGCTTCACGGCCTCCATCTTCCCGTCGGTCACGTAGCCGTAGCCCTCGCCGGCGTAGTCGTTGTACACGGCGACGTCGCCGGGAGCGAGGTCTACGCTCACCCCTAGAAGCTCGGCGGCCTCCTTGACGAGACCGGACACCCTCTCGATCTGGCCCTCCTCCGTCTTGCCGCCGGTGGTGACGCCCAGCACCTTGATGCCTGTGCTGAACATCTTGGCGCCAAGCACGAGGCCGGCCTGGGTGCCGCCGGAGCCCGAGGCGTGGACGAGGTAGTCTATGTCGATGCCCATGTCCACGGCCTGCGAGGTCAGCTCGAGGATGGTGTTGACGTAGCCCATGACGCCGGGCGGAGTTGACCCGGTGGCTCGTAGCTGGTAGGGCGTGTGCCCCGCCGCCTTCAGCTCCTCCATGGTCTCCTCGATGACCCTCTGCGTGTTCTCTGGGCGGGCCACCTTGATCTCTGCGCCCATCAGGTGGTGCAGAAGGTTGTTGCCGTCGATGTCCTCGGGCTCGTACCCGTCCTTGGGCCCAGACTTGACCAGTACGACCTTCATGCCCAGCTTGCGGGCGGCGGCGGCCGCCTGGGTGCACCAGTTCGAGTGGAACCCCGCACCGGTGACTATGTAGTCCGCGCCGTGGCTTAATGCGTCAGCCATGAGGTACTCCAGCTTCCTGGTCTTGTTGCCGCCGAAGGCCAGACCCGTCATGTCGTCCCGCTTCACGTAGATGCGCGGACCCTTGAGGGCGGCCGAGAGGTTGGGCACCTCCTGCAGAGGCGTCGGGAGGCTAGCGAGCCTCACCCTAGGTAATGTGCTTAACTTCATTGTCCTTCTCCACTTGAGTGCATGGACGATGTACTTTACGTTTATCTCTGGAGCATGCACACGCACGTCGTCCAATACATTCATATGAACATAATTTACAGAATATCCATGAGCCATACCATCAGGATTAAAGCCTATCTAGAGTCCAACGACAACGGCTATTCCTGGGTCATCAGGAAGGTTGAGTCGCTGGGCGGCACGGCGAAGAAATCGATCCAGGACCTCGAGGGGATGAAACTGATCCAGTTCCCCGAATATTAACAAAAAAATAACGTCTCCACGCGTCGAGACGCGGAACAGTGCCAAAAAAGATCGCAGACGGCGACCACCCCTCGCCGATGCTTTATAAAACCAGAGGACATAGAGAGACACGGTATCAAGGATGAGTTCGTTCACATACAACTTCCCCGACTCGATTCACGCCGGATGGGGGGAGTCCGAGAAGATCCCCAGGTACGTCTCGGAGCTTGGGGATGTGAAGACGTTCATCGTGACCGACAGCGGCGTCAGGAAGGCGGGGATAGTAGACAAGATAACCATGAGCCTGGACGAAGCCGGGATACGGTACAGCGTCTTCGATGAGGTTCAGCCCAACCCCACCGAGAGGAACGTCTACGACGGCGTGGCCCGGTACCGTGAGGAGGGCTGCGGCAGCGTACTGGCCGTGGGCGGGGGAAGCCCCATAGACGCGGCCAAGGGCATCCTCGTCATGGCCAGGCACCCGGGGACCCTGAGGAACTACTACAGGGGGGAGCCCGACTTCATCCCCATCACGGGAGACGTGCCGCCGTTCACGGCGGTGCCCACCACCAGCGGCACGGGGAGCGAGGTCTCCAGGGGAGCCATAATCACCGACGAAACCAACAGGAAACGCGCCATAGGCAGCAGACACATACTGCCGAAGACCGTGGTCCTGGACCCCCAGCTCACCGTGACCATGCCGCCCAGGCTCACGGCGTACACGGGGCTCGACGCCCTCAGCCACAGCGTGGAGGCCATAGCGGTGGACGTCTACGCGCCCATGGCGGACGCCTTCGCCCGCGAGGGGCTGAGGCTCGTCTCGGAGAGCCTCGTCAAGGCCTACAGGGACGGCTCAGAGAGGAGGCCGCGGATGGACATGATGTACGCCTCCAGCCTGGGCGCCCTGGCCTTCCACAAGGGGCTGGGTGTCGTCCACAGCCTCGCCCACCAGCTGTCGACCCAGTGCGGCATACCCCACGGCGCGGCCTGCGGGATAATGACGCCCCACGCCATCAGGTTCAACCTGGAGGAGCCCAGCACCCACCGGGCATACAAGGAAGTAGCCGAGATACTCACAGGGAGGAAGACAGAAGCCGAGGACGCCCCGGCCGCGATCGAGGAACTCATCCAAGCGCTTGACGTCCCAGCCACGTTGAGCGAATGGGGAGTCACCGAGGCGGACATAGACGTCATGGCCCCCAACGCGATGCTGGATCACTGTCACCCGCTGAACCCGCGCAGGTGCAGCGAGGAGGACATGCGGGCTCTATACAGGGCAGCCATGTAGAACCATGAAACCAACCCAATGAAATCTAGTAGCCTGGGAGAGATTCGAACCCTACCACCAGTGGAGATATCTCCCAATATACTCACCTTTTCTATAATTGGATCTCTGAGTGGTATCAATAATTAAATGAGCCTACCCATATAACCCTTGAAGCTGTCATTATTCAGTTAAATTTTAAAATATTAACTACAAGTGGGAATAGGAAGTACAGATTTTCAGCAACAATAGTTAGACCTTTATCATCTGTAGAGTTAACCCACATCTATAGGAAAAAACAGGTATCACTGGATGAGCACAAATTATATAAATAAAACAAAATAGTTGAAACTTAATGGATTTTAAAGTAAATAGGAATGAAATTAGGGACAGTGAACTGGATAAAAGTCCAGAAATAGTGAATCTAAATTTGCCGTGGTCGCTCGCTGCAGTCGGAGACGCGCTCATTGCGACCCGTCTCAACCAGTTCAATCACCCTCTGGACTCAGGCTTCCATAAAATGGTACAGGCGATTAAAGAAGCCGATGTGGCGTTCATCAACCTTGAAGGTTTACTGTTTCGTCTATCGGAGTTTAAAGGTTGGCCTGAGGTAGAGCACGGCGGTTACTGGCAGGTCGGTCCACCTGAAGCCGCCGAGGATCTGAAAGCCATGGGCTTCAACCTGGTTAACTGCGCCAACAACCACACCACCGACTACGGCGTAGAGGGAATGCGGTTAACGAACGAGCTACTGGATAGTCTTGAGATGGTGCATTCAGGCACCGGGATGAACCTCGGGCAAGCCAGCCGCCCCGGATACCTCGACACCATCAAAGGACGGATAGCCCTCATCGGTTTCGCAACATCGTTCACACCCATGTCTCGCGCCGGTCAGACGCGCCCCGACATGATGGGCCGTCCCGGCCTCAACCCCCTTCGCGTTGAACGTACATACGAGGCGGGCCCAGCTCTCTTTCAGACATTCAAATCTGCGGCCCCCAAACTCGGGGGACGTGTTCCACAGGATTCTGAGGACCAACTTCGCTTGTTTGGCGTAACAATCAATCCCGGCGCAGAGACCCAGGTAATCGAAAAGCTAAACGTGCACGATGAAGAACGGATACTCCACGAAATACGAAACGCATCCATGTTGGCTGATCACGTGATCGTCAACAGCCATTCCCATGAACCAGGCAATGAAAGCGTCGTGCCTCCACCCTGGCTCGTCGAATTCGCTAAAGAATGCCTCGACAGCGGCGCGACGGCCTTCATAGTGCATGGCCCCCATCAGCTCCGCGGCATAGAGGTTTACAGAGGAAAGCCTATCTTCTATAGCCTCGGTAACTTCATCTTCCACGAGGAACTATATGATCCCCTACCATCAGACTTCTATGAATTGTACGATTTACCCGAGAGTGCACTCCAGTCAGATCTTGAAAACATCCGATTCAAAGATGGGACGATTGGGTTCCCATCGAACCCCGTGTGGTATGAAAGCGTGATAGCGGTGACCACCTTTGATGGCTCCAAGATGACTGATCTTAAGCTGCTCCCCATCGATCTCGGGCAAAAACTGCCGAGATCGCAACGCGGAACACCGCGGATGGCAGACAGGTTACAGGGTAAAAAAATAGTTGAACGAGTCGCTCAGCTTTCCACACCGTTTGGCACAAGAATAGTGTATGAGGATGGCGTCGGTGTCTGGCAACAATAACCAGTCTATTTGAGCTGGAAAAAATCTTAGTTAAAAAAAGTTATTTTCTCTCTCTTTGCGAAACCTCCATCTGCCGTCTCGCTTCCTCAAGTGGAGGCTTTAGGTCAGGGGGAAGGGGTGAAGTATAAACACGGCCCTGCATCCTATCCGCAAGCTCCTCTTTAGCAGCCTTCAAAACAGATGGCTTGGTTAGCAGATCAAGAACACACGTCGACAGGGTTTTTGCCGCAAATATCAACCCTTTATGCCCTATGCTCATGCCAAATTGTGCGGTGCCTTGCCAGGAGTGACCTGGTGTACCTAACACTGTACACGTTGTCGAAAATTCCATCGTTGGCGTGTTCCAGCTAACATCAGATACGTCAGTTGATCCGCCTCCTACTTCACCTTCCCCCGAGGGTTCGATTATGTCCCTGACGATCTCGAGTCTATCTAGTTTCCTCAAACCATACCTGTTCGCGCCGCGTAAGATGGTCTTCTGTTTATCTGAGGGTATCGTGTCCACTATCTCGCGGGCAAAATCATTCTCTTCTTCGGTGTACTCTGGCGCACCGATCACGCGCATGTTGCCGACGACGAGGTCGGCCAATGTTTTGTTGGGGATCATGTTTGAGATGGCTGTAACGATCTTTGTTTCATGAGTTGTCCCAGTCATGAGTGCCGCTCCCTTGGCGACGTCATGAATCCGAGCGTATATCTCTGCGACTTGTTCTCTCTCAGGGGCTCTTATGAAGTACCAGGAACGGGCATACGGTGGCACAACGTTTGGGACTTCACCGCCGTCCTCTATGATGTAGTGGATTCTAGCTTTCTCGATGACGTGTTCCCGGAGGTAGTTGACGCCCATGTTCATTAACTCGACGGCGTCGAGGGCGCTTCTGCCATCCTCGGGATCGCTTGCTGCATGCGAGGCAACCCCCTTGAAGATGTACCTGGCTTGGGTGGTGGCCGTGCTGCTCCTTAGGCTCGCCGTGTTCGCCTGTCCGGGGTGGTTGCTGAGGCAGGCGTCCACGCCCTTGAAGACGCCGTCACGCACCATGAACACCTTTCCTATGTCTATCTCTTCGGCGGGACAGCCAAAGAACTTCACAGTTCCCTCTATGCCGTTTGCCTCCATCGCGACTTTGGTTGCGATCGCCGCAGCAGCCCCGGAGGTACCGTGAATGTTGTGCCCACATCCGTGGCCTGGGCCCCCTTCCTTCAATGGCTCCTTAAACGGGACTGGCTTCTGAGACAACCCGGGCAGAGCATCGTATTCGCCCATGATGCCGATGACTGGCTTGCCCGAGCCGTATGTCGCGGAGAAAGCCGACGGCATCCCGGCTACTCCACGATCGACGCTGAAACCTTTCTTCTCAAGTTCATCGGCTAGTAGCTTTGAGGACTCATACTCCATTAGCCCTAGCTCGGCTAACTCCCATATTCTCTTGCTGATCTCTATTATTCGTGACTCATTGCTGGATATCCAATCTAAGGCGGTTTCTTTCGACATGTTGATGCATTTATAATTGCTGGGTAGCCCATATTTTTCGCTTCTTCTTCGTGTGTCGTACATGCACACTACAGCTTGATGCTGCACTATTCAGCGACCAGAACATGCAATATGTGTATAAGGCAGCCTCAAACGTCGACGACGCCATGAGTCGCATCGAGCTGGGCTTCGAACATGTTTGTGCACAGGAAGTTGTCACACGAGGAATGGCTTTTGAGTGAGTCCATCTCTCCTAAACTGGTGCAGATTGAGAGACACGTGGAAGTACACTGGCCCAATATTTGACGCGCACACACACATCGGGACCATCGAAAACATATCCAAGATGATCGCCATTGAAGATGATTTCGGGGTCTCGGCGCAGATCGGGATTGTACATGACGAGGAAGGGTTCC
>CAZTZC010000113.1:0-8195 GCA_964618045.1 uncultured Candidatus Bathyarchaeia archaeon
TCATACAGGGCTTCAGCCCGGGATACGGCTGGGACGGCCTCGCCGTGGCCCTCGTCGGGGGCCTCAACCCCGTGGGAAGCTTCTTCGCCTCGGTCCTGTTCGGGGCTCTCCGCAGCGGGGGGATGATCATGACCCGCGCCACCGGCGTGCCCCTCGACATAGTCAAGATACTCCAGGCCCTGGTCATAATGTTCGTGGCGGCTCCCAAGCTGATAAAGTCGCTGCTCGGGAGGGAGCGTTGATGGTGGAGCTAGTCGACCTGATAAACACGGGGCTATTCGCGGCAGCCATCCGAATGGCGACGCCCATCGCCTACGCGGCGCTCGGCGGGATGTTCAGCGAGCGCGTCGGCGTAATGAACATCGGGTTGGAGGGAATCATGCTTACGAGCGCGTTCGGCGGAGTCGCAGTCAGCTACTACACTGGCAGCGCTTGGCTTGGCGTCGTGGCTGCCGTGCTGGTGGGAGGATTACTAGGTCTGCTCCACGCCGTACTCACGGTGAAGTACGGCGGAGACCAGGTTGTGAGCGGCACCGGCATAAACATACTGGCCGCGGGGTTCACCGCCTACATGAGCCAGGTGATCTGGGGAACCAGGGGCTCGTCCGACGCCGTCAACAGCATACCGGACCTGACCATCCCCGTGCTCAAACAGATACCCGTGCTCGGGGACGTGTTCGGCACCCACTCGCCCCTCGTCTACCTGATGCCCATAATCACCGCCGCCAGCTACGTCGTGCTATTCAAGACCCCCCTCGGCCTCAGGATAAGGGCCGTCGGCGAGCACCCCACGGCTGCGGAGACGGCTGGCGTCGACGTGTACAGGATAAAGTACATGTGTATCATATTGAGTGGGATGCTCGCCGGCTTAGGCGGCGCCTTCCTCAGCCTAAGCCACCTGAACGTCTTCAACAAGGGCATGACCGGTGGACGCGGCTTCATCGCCTTGGCCGCCATGATCTTTGGCAAATGGATGCCTTTTAGCGTATTCGGGGCGAGCCTCCTCTTCGGGTTCGCGGACGCCTTGCAGATGCGGCTGCAGAGCCTGGGGATACTGCCTCCCCAGATAATACTGGCCATCCCCTACGTGTTGACGGTCGCCATCCTAGCGGGCGTCGTCGGTAAGGCTAGGCCACCCAGCGACTACAAGCCCTACGAGAGGGAGTAGCTAACCCTCGTCCAGCAGTTGAATGGCTCGGACGGCGACCTTTATCTCGTCGTCGATGCTCTTTTGGACCATGTCGGCGAGCTCGCCGCTTCTCTCCCCGGGCTCGAACTCGCCCTTCCCGGTGCCCTTGAATATGTTGCCGTCTACTGTGCAGATGGCTCCGGCTCGTTTGCCGCGGACGCTGGCGAGGGTGAACATGAGGCTGGCTTCCATCTCGATGCTCAGCACGTTGGCGTCTCCGAACATGCGGAGGACCTCGTCGTTGCCGCTGTAGAAGGCGTCTGTGCTGATGATGATCCCGTGGTGCACTTTTACGCCCAGCTCGTCAGCCGCCTCAATGAGGGCGTTCACCACCTCAACGCTGGCCACCGCCGGGTACTCTACCGGGACATAAGTCTTGCTGGTGCCCTCCCACCTGACCGCACCTGTGGCCACCACGATGTCGCCGCTGTCGAGGTACGGCACCAGGGCCCCCGTGGTCCCTACCCGGATGAAGGTGTCCGCCCCGATGTTCATGAGCTCCTCCATGGCGATGGCCGTCGAGGGGCACCCGATACCGCCGCTGCAGGCGCTGACGCCCACTCTCCTCGTCTCCCCGGTGTATGTCACGTATCCACGGTAGTCGGCTACCATCTCGGCGCTGTCCCAGTGGCTGGCGATCCTCTTCACCCGGCCTGGGTCACCGCTTATCAGTACGTACTTGGCGACGTCGCCGACTCCGCACATTATGTGAGGCTGAATCCGCTTCATAGACCAGACTCCTCGGGTGAAGGTATAAGCTTGGCTGCCGGGGGCTGGGTTTAAAGGTGAGCGCTGCTTCCCATAGGCTGAAACCATTTGAAGGTCGCCGAAGACATACACCGGCTTACAGTGCCCATGGAGAGGAACCCGCTGGGGAAGACGTACAGCTACCTCTTCACCGAGTCCAAGACCCTCATAGACACGGGGGTTCCCACGGACAGCGCCTACCGGGGGCTCACGGAGGGGCTCAAGAGGCATGGCATGAGGCCACAGGAAGTGGAGAGGGTCATCCTCACCCACCTCCACAACGACCACATCGGCCTAGCCCATACACTGCAGGAGTACGGCGCCGAGATAGTCGCCAGCCAGGTGGCCGCAGATAAACAGGAGGTCATGAGGCAGCAGCAGGACAACTTCTTCGAGCTCACCGTCGACGAGACCAAGCTCTTCGGCGGCGAGAAGTACCTCCAGTACCTTCAACGCTACAGGTATGCGTTCAGGGACTTCCCCGAGCCTCTCAGGATCGACAGGACGCTACGCGACGGCGAGGTCATAGAGCTCAACGGCAAGGAGATGACTGTGATCTGGACGCCTGGCCACGCACACGAGCACATCGTCGTCCACGACCCCGTCGACAGGCTGCTGTTCAGCGGCGACCACGTCCTACCCAAGATAACCAGCCACGTCGCCCTCCACAGCTACGAGGACATGGACCCATTGAACGACTACCTGGAGAGCCTCGACAAGGTCAAGGACCTGGAAGTTGATATGGTGCACCCTGCCCACGAGTGGGAGTTCAGCAACCTGGCTGAACGCATAGATCAACTCCACCAACACCACCGAAACAGGCTCCAAGAGATGAAGGACACGCTGCTTGACGGCCCCAGGACCATCTACGACATCGGAAGCAGGATCCACTGGGAGAGCCGACCCTGGCCAGAGATGAGCTTCTGGACCAAGCGCATGGCAGCCACCGAGACCTACGCCCACCTCGTCTACCTGAGAAACAGAGAAGAAGCAACGGAAACCAGGAAAGACGGAATCCTATACTATAGCCTAGTTTAGGGGGGTGCCCCCCTCCCTCCCCAGGAAGGGGGCGAATGGGGGAGTTATTTGGGGAGAGTGATCTATCGCCAGACCTTGATGCCGCGCTCGTGGAGGTACTGCGCCGCCAGGTCCGCGATGTCGGGGCCCTTGAAGGGTATCTTGAGCTCCTTGACGTGGATCATGATTTCCGTGTACTTGATCTCAAGGGGCGCCTCCTTCTCGTGGAACTGGTCCAGTATGGTCTGGGCGACCTCCTCGGCTACCCTGAACTTGGGGCTCAGCATCCTGTAGTGGTGCTTGAGGGCCGTCCCGACCTCGTTGGGGGTCGCGGACTCTATGGCCCAGACGGTGGGCCTTGGGCCACCCTTGCTGCGCTTCACCTTGCTGACCTTGAGCGCGGGCACCACGACGCCCATCGCCCTGAGTCTCTTCAGGGCACGGTAGACGGTGGCCTCGGGCATGTTGAGCTCGCACTGGAGCACCCAAGCCGTTGATGCGCCGTGGAGGCAGAAGTACAGGAACGTCTCGCTCACGGCCTTGCTGCTGAAGATCTTCTCGCTGAAGCTCATGAGCTCCTGGATGTTCTTCAGTGTGGTCGCGAGGTCGTTCTTTTCGTTTAAAAGTAATAATTTCCGGAAAATATCGACATATTTTGTGAAGTTTAGCTCGCTGACGCCAGTTTTTCTTACCGATCTCTTTTTATTGGCGGAGCGTGTTCTATCTAGGGCTACCGTATTCGACACTTGAATCTAACTCCGGGCCTCGGACGAGAGGCAAAATGTTTACAGCATCGATATGCTTATAAGTATACTTGTTAACAAGTAAACAAGTAAACAAATAAACAGGTGGAACAGTAAACAATGCCCCGTAAAACCGTCGCTATCCGTGGCCTGGACACAGAGCTCTACACAGAGGTCTTCACCATGGCCAAGAAGGACGGCAAACGTGTGGCGGACGTCGTCAACAACGCCCTCGAGGCATGGATCAACAACGAGACAGACGAACTCCCCGCCGGGTTCGATGGCGCACATATATCTAACTCCGGAGCAGAATTTATTTTAGCCATCGACGATGAAGGCGAAGTTAGCCTCGGAAAAGAGGATATCAAGGAAATAGCCAAAGAAATGGGTCCATTCGGCATAGAGAGCAACGGAAGCCTAGTATTCGAGAAAGACGTCGATAAAAATGCTTTAAACAGCATCACTAAGATTACTGTGCGGTCGGGCACCGTCAAGGTGCCCAGAAAGGCCTACGCCCAATTCCTAATAAAGTGCAAGATACAAGGAAAGCTCGACAAGTATTGAGCCCCGTTTATACGGTAGCTGGGGCCCAAGACGGAAGCTTCGAGCCTTTCCGACGAGGCAATGGTAGGCCCACTCAGTACACTTCTCTTTGTTTAACAAGGATGAGAGGCAGTGTTATACAGGGCGTCCTGCTGGCGCGTATAACGGTGGATGGGCTTGACGCCACGGACGCGTTGTTGAACAGTTTGGGTTCATGGGAGATTGACGCGTTGATTCTGGGCGGAGCCACCTTCGCGGGGTTCAACGTGGTTGACGTTCAACGCGTAAACAGGGAGACGGGGACGCCTGTGATCGTATTCAGCGGAGAGTGCCCCGACATGGACGCCACCAGGGACGCGCTGCGTAAGCATTTCCCAGACTGGATGGAGAGGTGGAGCCGCTACGAGGCCCTCGGCGAGATACACTCTTTAAAGATTAACAGCTACCCGCCAGTGTACTACGAGAACATAGGATGCTCCGAAGGCTTCGCCGAGGATGTTCTCGTGGAGCAGGCGGTGTCCTGTAGAACCCCCGAGTGTGTGAGGGTGGCCGACCTGATAGCTAAGGGGGTCACTCCAGTCTTTCGAGGTCCAGCGGGATGTTCTGGTGGTTCATGAGGTTGAACACCGAGATGACTCCCGGCGTGGGGTCTATCTTCATCCTTCTCTGGAAGGGCGTCTGGTCTTGGAAGCTCCCCGAGCTCACCAGGGTGACGTTCTTGTACTTCCTGTGCTCGAAGATGTGGATGTGGCCCATGACAAAGACATCAGGTATCTCCCTGATGACGAGCCTGTCGATCTTCTCGGGCGCCAGAGGCGTTGACTGGCCGTAGATGGGTGCCACGTGGTTGCACCTGAGGAGCAGCTCCACGCCTTTTATGGGGTTGTGGAAGTCGTGGCCTGGCGTCGAGCTTAGTATGTCATCCAGAGCCTTGCCGTGGGCCAGCAGCATCTTCACGCCGTGGAGGCTTATGGTGGAGGGGTTCGGAAGCATATGGATCCGCTTGTCCTTGTAGAGGCTCGGGGCGTAGCTCTCAGGGATGGGGGGCTGGGGTAGGCTCCTCCTGACGGCGTCGTGGTTACCGGGTATTATGACCATCTCCACGTGCTCCGGCAGCTGGGCCAGCAGCCTCGCCGCCTCCTCGTACTGGGCTTCCTGGGTGGTGAGGGTGAGCTCATCTAGCTGCTCAGGGTAGATCCCTATGCCGTCAACGAGGTCGCCGGCTATGACCACGTATTTGACCCTTGAGGCGAGCTCCCTGGAAGCCTGAGGCCCCAGATCCATGTTCATCCACTTGATGAACTTCTCGAAGAGGTCTTCCCTGAAGTATTTGCTCCCCACGTGTACGTCGCCTATGATCAAGGCGCAGACCGGCTCGTCGGCCCTATTGAGGTCGCGTATGGGGACGTCCGGCCAGATGAGGTCGTTGGCGATGAGGAGGTCGTCCCTGTACTTGAGGCCGTCTATGCATATCACCTGGTCTTCTAGGACCTCCATGCCTTTCTCGACGGCCTCGGCGCCCGACACCATGACGGTGATGGATGTCTCCGGGGACTCAAGTTCCAGGAACAGCCTGTTGCTTCTGGCGCGTTTCCCGCTGACGAGGCCGATGGTCTTGAACTTGGACTTGACGGGGAGCTTCACCGCCTGGCTTAGGGGTATGGCGTCGCGGACGTCGACTCGCCGCTTGAGTATGATCTCGAGCTGGGCGAACCTGCTGTTGAACAAGTCGATGAAGCCGTTCACGTCTCCCTCAGGCGACGGCTCCTCCAAGGGCATAACCTCCAGCCTGGACGCTATTCTCGCCGCCAGAGGCGGTCGGGCTTCCCGTGCCACCCGCCTAGGCTCCAGCGGCTTGGAGAGGCTTAAAAGGAACTCCTGGTCTATGACGAAAAGTTCTGGCCTGCCCTCCGCTGCCTGGAGGGCTCTCTCTACGACGGCCTTCACCTGCTCCAAGGGTATGGCTTGGAGGTGGGTGAACGCTTCTGGGGTGAGCTGGTACCCCCTCTCTACCACCCTGTTGAGGATGGGCAGGAGTTCCTGTGTCACGGCGGATCGTTTACTTTGCGGCTATCACATAGTCGACTCGCGGCGGGCTGAAGGCTTCGATTATCACGGCGGGTTCTTTGCCCGTGGTCTCGAACCTGTGCTCCTCGTTGGGGGGCACCCTCCAGGCCGCCCCCGGGGTGGCTTTGACCGTCCTGCCGCCTGAGCTCAGCTCTCCCTTCCCCGAGAGGAGGGTACCCATCTGCTCATGGGGGTGGCTGTGCCAGTCGACGACGGCGCCGGGCTGGATGACTATGTAGCAGAGGGAGGCGTTGTGGCCGTTCCCTATGATGCTTATCTTTACTCCGGGCACAGGCTCGAGGCACGGAGCCTTCTGCCATGTCGTGTCTTCCATAGAACCCATTATGGCGCTGAGGGTATTTGAACCCAACTAGAGCCCGATGGGGGCCTGCTCCTTCCGCTCCAGGATGATGTCTCTTATCTCCTTGCGGATGCTGTACCTGTAGGGCATCCCGGAGGTGTTCCTGTCTATGAACCCCCTGTCGTAGAGCTTCTTCAGGAGCCGGGCTGTGTGCTCCCTCGTCCTGTCGATCTTCTCCCGTATCTCGGGGACTGTGCCCTCGCCTAGGTCCACTATCATCTCAAGGACCTCCATCTCGGTTTCCGTGAGCTGCTGGAATATGTCCTCGCCCTGAACTGGGATTGGCGCGTCGACCCGTGTGGCCATGGGCGCCGGGCGCGGCTGTGTGGCGAGCTTGGTGAGATCGGTCTTCATCTCCTGTATGGAGTTCTCGATGGTGTCCACTCGAGTTGAGAGCTCCTTCACCTTCTCCAGCCCCTTTAAGGCGGCGTCGTTGCCTCCCTGTGTAGCCTTCAGGGCCTCGTTGGCCATGTATCTGGCTTGGCTAGCTTCGCGCTCGATCCTGTCGAGGCCAGTCTCCATCTTCTTGACCTGGCGTGTAAACCCTATTGTTATGTTCCTGACGGTGGACTTGCTCTCCTCGTACTCGGTCTGAGCCATCTTTATGCGCTTGTAGAAGATGTAGCTAGCGGCCAAGATCACCATGAACAATGCGGCGGTTGTGAACACTAGCTCCAATGATCTCCCCTATATTGTGCTCACGGTCTCCCTTTTTTACGGTTTCGGATACACGAATAATTTGATTAGATATAAACAATTCAAACTATTTTGGATTGTTTAACAGGTTGTACATGTTTACATGCTTAGAGTTTAAATTGTGCAGTACATCTAAAACCTGAACACTTTGAGTTCCGGCGAACGGGTCGAGGCGAGGATCGGCATCACGGGCAGGGTCCAGGGCGTAGGCTTCAGGCCCTTCATCTATCGGATGGCTGTGAGGAATAGCCTAGTAGGTTACGTCATCAACCTGGGCGACGCCGGCGTCGAGATAGTCGTCGAAGGAGAAATGAGCCATGTGACTCGTTTCCTTCGCGATGTCAGGGAGGAGGCCCCCGAGGTATCCGAGATAGAGGACATAGTCACCGAGTACAGGCCATACCGTGGCAGGTTCACAGAGTTCGTCATCGACAGGAGCCAGAACAGAGGCAGGGTCGCTTCAGGCATCTACCCGCCGGACATAGGCATATGCCCCCAGTGCCTGGGGGACATGGCTACCCCTGGGAGCAGGTGGTACGATTACCCTTTCACGGCGTGCGCATGGTGTGGCCCCCGCTTCACGTCGGTGAGATCCCTCCCCTACGACCGTGAGCGCACCCACATGCACGAGTTCCCCATGTGCGAGCACTGTAGAAAGGACTATTACGACCCCCTGGACAGGCGGTTCGACGCCCAGGGCATCACGTGCAGCGTCTGCGGGCCAGAGATGAGCCTCTACGACGCTAACGGAAAAACGATGGAAGCCGACGACCTGTTCATGGAAGTTGCCGAGCACTTGATGGAAGGCAGCATCGTCGCCGTGAAGGGCATC
>CAZTZC010000114.1:0-2628 GCA_964618045.1 uncultured Candidatus Bathyarchaeia archaeon
GTCACCATAATCTCCTCGAGGGCGGATGGCAACCCGGATATGTCTTTGATGGCTACGGTGGCTTCACCGTAGTGCTCGTGCTGATTGTCGTATACATCGATGAGGATGCTATTCATCCCCATGTTGTTGGCGCCCACGATGTCAGCCTCGTACATGTCCCCCACCATGACGCAGTTCTCGGGGATTGACTCTGTCTCGTTTAGGGCTTGCTCGAAGATGACCCGGGACGGCTTCCTGTACCCCACCTCTGCCGAGACCACGAGCGCGTCGAATATCTCCCGGTACCTCAGCTTGTCGAAGACCAGCTGGCACGTGTGGCCATCCATGTAGTTGGTGATGACGCCCAGCTTGTACCTGCCCCTCAAGGAGTCCAGTATCCTGGGTGTCTCGGGGAAAAACTCGGTCTGCCTGGGCCACTCATCGAGGTACGCCCTCCACGCGCCTCTGGCAAGCTCATCCGCGTCCTCCAGCCCCAGCTCAACGAAGACCCTCTCGATGCGCTTCTCGTAGTCGAGCTCCCTGTAGCCGTCCGCGTCGGCTTCCTGCGTGTACCTCCTCGCGATGGGCCTGTACACCTCGACGAAGAGTTCGTAGGGCACGTCGACGCCCCGGCGCTCCAGATACCCGTGGAACTTCTCCGTGCTGCCGCCCCGCCTCATGAGTTCGGGCGCCTGAACCAGGGTGTTCCAGTTGTCGAAGTAGATGGTGTCGATCATCTCGACTCTATCTTGACTGCCTCGACGCGACCCTCGGCCCCATCAGCACCCAGAGCCAGTCAACGAACTCACGCAGGTTCTTGGTCTGTATGTATACCTCTCCCGGACCCTCGATGTGGGTGACGAATCCCTCGCCGCTGAGGATGGTCTCCTTCCAGTTACCGAACTTCCTGACCTCATACTCGCACGTGTCGCTGAAAGCCACCAGGTGGAAGTTGTCAACTATCAGCTGCTCCCCTGGCGCAAGCTCGTGTCTGTCTATGGCGCCGAAGGTGTTTATGAAAAGGTCGCCGTCGCCTGTGGTCTTCACCATGAAGAGACCCTGCCCGAATATGCCGCGGCTGAACCCCTCCCACCGGACATCTAGGTCGATGTCCTGTGTGGAGGCGAGGTACGCAGACTTCTGGATGATCCATCCCTTGCTCGGGGCGACGTCGAGCTTGGTGATGTCCCCTATAGGCGCCGCGACGAGGGCCAGTTTACCGGTTCCGCCCCGCGCGGTGAAGTCAGTCACGAAGAGGCTCTGGCCGCCAAGGAGGCTCGTCTTGAGGGTGCCAAAGATGCTTTCCTCCCTTCTCCTGGTGTTTACGTCGATGTTAGGAGTCATGTAGGTTAAGGCTCCCGCCTCGCCTGTTATCCTCTCGTTTGCGTCGAGCTCCACCTCCAGCATGCTGTAGGCGGGCTGATACTTGATCTCGTATCTCATCTTGTATTCACTTCCATTGAATATATTCTAGGATTTAAAGGATGTAATACGTCAGAGCCGCGCCATCAACTTTGGGCGCGGGACAGGAGGTAAGCGTCGTAGGCCGAAAACAACGCGAAGAGCAGGCCTATGAACATGACTTGGTCGTAGGTTAAGTAGAGGCTGGCAACGCCGCCGACGGCCAGCGTCGTGACGAATATGGTTAGCCCTCTCCTCCGCCTACCCAGGTATATATGGCCTAGCCCGGTAACCAGTAACGACAGTAGGACGGCGATCCAAGTCTTCTTAACGGGTTCACGGCGTAATCCTTCGAGGACCGGCTGCGGCTCTCCACATGCTGGGCAGTATGATTCTTCGTAGGGTATCATGGCCCCGCAGTAGGGGCAGAACTTTGTACGCTCCTCGGACAAATCACTCGAGGATATCCGAGTCGTCCCTGTTGATATAGTATATTACCTCACGGACGATCCTGTACAGGAAGTAGACGCTCGGTATTATGGCGACCAGATAAGCAAATATCTGCACCGTGCTGATGGACTCGCTCATCTCTTTCACACCCTCATACCCTTCTGCTGTTTTAAAACGTTATGATTCAGTGCCCCGGAGCGTGTTCAGCCGATTCTCGTGTCAGTCGTCGTCCGAGAGGTCAGTCCTGTACACGGCGTAGACGGGGTAGTGGTCTGAGACATCCTCAGTCAGTTCCTGGCTGATGCCGTAGACGGCGTCGAAGTAGAAGACTTGGCAGGATCCCGTCACGTACTCGCCGAGGTAGGAGCCGTCGAGGAGCACTATCCTGTCGTAGGTCCAGTCCGTCTTGGTCATCGTGTCGTAGCTGTTCTCGACTATCCAGTGATAGCCCTCGCCTCTGAGGGGGCTGGGTCCATCCTCGTCGAAGTAGCCGCCGTCCGCGTTGAAGTCCCCCATGACGATGACGTCGCCCTCGACGGGGGCGGACGCGAGTATGCTGGCGACCACGAGCGTTAGGTTGCCGATCTCGTTCTCGGCGTCGTCGGGTTTGACGTGGATGCCCACGAGGGTGAAGTCGAAGCCGCCCGAGCTGAACGAAGCCACGTAGGGCTCCCTTTCGAAGACGTCGCCTGTGTCGTTGTACACGTACGCCGAGCCCTCCAGGTACTCCACGGTCTCCGTGTTCCAGTAGTAGGCGTAGGACTCCTTGCTCGTGGATCTGCCGAGCCTCTCGCTCTC
>CAZTZC010000114.1:2728-8031 GCA_964618045.1 uncultured Candidatus Bathyarchaeia archaeon
ACCATTAAGGCGACTATCACGACTAGTGGTCTGCTCTTCTCGGCCAACTACTTCTTCTCCATCTGGTCAAGCTCCAGCTTCCTGAAGATGCTGCGCAGCTGCCGCCTCATGCTGGTCCTGTCCGTGCTGAGCCCGACGTTGTCCGCGAAGTCCTGGGTGGTCCGGACAATCTTAGTCCGGCCATGTTTCTCCCTCTTGATGAGCCCCATACGCTCCAGCTGCCTCAGGTGCTTGTACGCCTGGCTGCCCCGGGCCTGCGCCACCTCCTTCTGCTCCACCGGCTGATAGTACGCAATGTAAGAAAGGGTTCTCAACGGCCCCGCGGTGAGGAGGGGCTTCATGCTGTACTTGCTCGCGGGCTTGGTGTAGTCAGACTTGAGCTGAAGAACCACCTTCTCCTGGGGAAGCCGTTTTATCTCGAGGGCCGTGGGATCGGCCTCGTAGGTCTCGCTCAGCTTGTCCACCAGCCTGGAGGCCTCCAGCTCGTCCTCCAGCTTGAGCATGGCCACTATGTTGGTCAGGCTCATGGGTCGCCCCGCGGCGTAAAGCAGGGCCTCTAGCTCCGCCAGCTTAGTGTCTTGGGCTACCAGGGTCTCTCCCCCAAACATATGTTTTAGGCATGTTCTTAAAAGCTTAGATACGTCGGAGCGGCGATGTCGGTGCGGTAGTGGAGCCTACCCTTGATGTTTCCTACGTCTGAGTAGACCTTCTCCCGTGCCTCCGAGACTGTTCCCCCTCTGCCCAGGAGGGCGATGGAGCGGCTCCCCGTGGTCTTGACGACGCCGTTGTCGTCGTAGACCGACGCGTAGTAGATCTCGCTGTGCCTCGTCTCACCCACCTCTATGGGCTGGTCTCTCAACGGG
Source organism: uncultured Candidatus Bathyarchaeia archaeon (assembly GCA_964618045.1). GTDB lineage: Archaea > Thermoproteota > Bathyarchaeia > TCS64 > TCS64 > RBG-16-57-9. Next base: position 3,592 of record CAZTZC010000114.1, read on the forward strand.
TTGACGGGGTAGCCCTCGGGGGTAATGTAGACGCAGACAGTCGCCTCCTCGGCGAACCTAGTCTCTGGGAGCCTGCCCTCGACGATGCCGTAGCCAACCTCCGATAGAGGCGTCTCCAGCAGCGCCAGCACGTTTATCGCCTCGGGGTCCCCGAAGCGGGCGTTGTACTCGATGAGGTAGACCCCCCTCTCGATATTCATGAAGCCGCCGTACAGCACACCCTGGTATGGGCCTACGCTCCCGGACAGGGCTTCCACCGTCATCTCCATGATCTCGATCCCCTTATCCACCACATCCGAGGGCAGATCTGGCATACCGTGGTCGGGGCAGCTGAAGCTCCCCATGCTGCCCGTGTTGGGCCCCCTGTCCCCGTCGTAGGCCCTCTTGAAGTCCCGGACCAGAGGCATGACATCGACCCGGTTGCCGTCTGTGAACGCCTGCAGGGTGAACTCCCGTCCCTTCAGCTTCTCCTCGATGACCACAAGCCCGTCCTGTTTCACCCGCTCCAACGCGTAGCCTCTGGTCTCCCCCACGCCGTTCAGATGGTCGCCGGTCACCTTGACGCCCTTGCCGCCTGTCAGCACGTCGGGCTTTACGGCGACCTCCTCGTGTTCCTTCAGGAAGGCGTCCACTTCCTCGGCGGTTCTGCACACCGCGAACTCGGGGTTCCCGGGGATGCCGTGCTCCTGAATCACCTGCCGGGTGTACGCCTTGCTCCACTCCAGCCTGGCCAGAGCCTTCCTGGGCCCAACCACGGGTACCCCCAGCTCCCATAGCCTGTCGGACACCCCCGTGGCGAGGGGGGCCTCGGGCCCCACGAATGCAAGGTCCACGTCCCTGAACCTCTCGTACTCCGCCGGATCGTCCGTGTTGAACACCTCGACTCTCTCGGAGAGTGCGGCTATCCCCGGGTTGAGACGGGACATGGCTGAGACCAGCTCCAAGTCTTCCTGGGCCAGCTTCTTGGCGATGGCGTGTTCACGAGCCCCATGACCTACGACAAGTACCTTCATGGGCGTCACAACGGGGGGATATTCCTTGACCGAGCATATAAGCTGGGGCTATGCGGGTTTTAGATGAAGAAAGAAAATTAACTGGAACCTGATAAGGCTAGATGTGCCTCCTCAGGGCCTCCAGGAACCTCTCCGCCTCGTCGACGGTGTTGTAGGCACCCGGGGAGATGCGTAGCCCGCCGACGCGTGGGCTCACGTGTATATCCTCCCCGGCGAGGGCGTCGCACACCTTCCTGTAGTCGGGTACCACGGCGTTGAGATAGATGCGGCGCTCCTCCTCGATCGGTGTCTGCAGCTCCACTCCCATCTCGAGCAGTCCGTCGATGATCTTAGTGTCTATACGCTTGATCTGTCTCTCGACCCTTTCCAGGCCGAACCTGAGCAGCAGCCTCATGCTGTTCTCGACGGCTACGTAGGGGCCCTCCGCCTGGCTGTATATCTCGATGCGGGACAGTCCCTTCTTAGGTTTGAGGTCGTAGATGTCGAACCCGTCGGTCACGTTCCTGAGTTCCTGCTCTTCTGGGAGGGTCTGGCCGCCAACGTAGTCCGGCTGCAGCTCGTCGATGATCTCGTCCCTCATGTAGAAGAATCCGGCGCTGTTGTTGTAGGGGCCGCCGTAGAGCCACTTGTAGCAGCTCGTCGCCAGGAAGTCGACGCCCTTGTCTTGGATGTCCCACCTCATGGCTCCGGCCGACTGGGTGCCGTCGACGATCAGGTAGGCGCCGTGGGCGTGGGCTGCGTCGGCGATGGCTTCGACGTCGTGAAGATAGCCGTTGAACCAGCCTGCCTGGTCCACCATGACGGCGGCGGTGTCGTCGTCTATGGCCTTCATCCACTGCTCGGTCTCCACCACGCCGCCCCGGTGTCTTATGAACCTGGGCTCCACGCCCTTCTCCCTCTGCTTGTTAGCCACGGCGGCGCACATGGGGAAGCTCAGGTCTGTGAGGACCAGGTTCTGGCCGCGCCTGAACGGGATCATGCCGAACGCGGTGTTCATGCCCGTGCTGGCGTTGGGCAGGAAGGCCACCTCGGTCTCCCTCGCCCCAAGTATTTCGGCGAAGAGCCTCTTGCTATCCTTCTTCCTCTCGGTGTACTTGGAAAGGCCCTCCCCCCAGTCTATCTCGCCCCTCAAGGTCTTGGCGTAGTCGCTCCAATATTCCTCCACCACCCTTATCGTGGATTCGGGGACCGCCCCGATGACCGCGTTGTTGAAGTATATCTTGTCCTCGCACAGCGGGAATGGCTCCATCTCCCTGATGCTCAATATTATTACCATCAAACTATGGCGTCTACACTGATTTTACCCTTTTTAGGCCGGAGATTATGGAACACGCATCCCTATCATTAATAACTTCTTTAAGTTAATCTTCCGTGTTGGAAGGCGAATGCATTGGCGCGCAGACTAGAGCTTGACGACCTCACCAAGTTCAACATGATCAGCAGCCCCGAGCTGAGCCCAGACTCCTCCAAGCTTGCGTTCGTTGTCACGAAGCCGCTGGACGACGAGTACCCCACCACGATATGGGTCATAGACAGCGGCAACGGCTTCCCCATCAGGTACTACAGCGGGGGAAACCCGGCGGACCCCAGGTGGAGCCCTAACGGCCAGCAGATACTCTTCACGAGCCGCCGCGAGATGGAGAAAGACGAGAAAGGTAAAGGGCTCTGGGTAACACAGGTCTGGGGAGGGGAGCCGAGACTCATAGCGAAGATCAAGGGAGGCGTGTACCAGCCCACCTGGAACATGTACGGCACCAAGGTCTACTTCGTCTCCGATGTGGGCGAGGAGGACCCTGATGTCAGGGTCATCGACAGGATACCCATCTGGTATAACGCCGAGGGTTGGACATACTACCGGACGAAGCAGCTCCACGTCGTGGACGTCAACAGCGGCATAATCACGCAGCTCACCCAAGGCGACGAGAGCGTCCAGTGCTACGCGCCCGGGAACCTCGGCGGCAAGGTAGCGTACGCCAAGTCCGTTAGCGAGCTCAGACCAAGCGAGACAGACCTCTACGTCTACGACATAGCCAACGGCAAACACGAGCGGGTCCTCGGCGGCTACTCCATCTCGGCCATATGCTGGTCGGTGGACGACAGCCAGATAGCCGTGCTCGGGCACGACGGCAGCCACGGATACCCCACCCACTGGGGGGTACACGTCCTCTCCCTGAAGAATAGCGAGGTCACCAACCTCACGGAGAGCCTGGACCGTGGGTGCAGCCGACGCCACTACTACGATCTGCGCAGCCCCCACACGGGGATACCGGCCCCAGTCTGGGAGGGCCCAATGATCTACTTCCCGGTGTCTGACAGCAGCAGGTTCGGCGTCTACAGGGTCCAGGTGGAGCAGGGCCACATCGATCCCGTGGTCTCCGGGGACTTCTGCGTGGAGGAGTTCAGCGTCAGGAAGGGGAAGGTGGCGTACACCCGCGTCAGGACCGACAAGCCCACGGAGATGTGGATACACGACGAGAAGGAGGCTCGGCTCACGCGCTTCAACGACCACCTTCTGGCCAACGTTGAGCTCGTGAAGGCGGAGCGCTTCGAGTTCATCCAGAAGGACGAGACTACCGTCGAGGGGTGGGTGCTTAAGCCCCACGGATGGAAGAAGGGGCGGAAATACCCTGCTATCCTGGACATCCACGGAGGCCCACGCAGCAAGTTCGGCGACTCCATGATGTTCGAGCACCAGCTCTACGCCGCCGAGGGCTACGCGGTCCTATACATAAACATCAGGGGCAGCGACGGCTACGACCAGAGGTTCTGCGACATCCGCGGCGAGTGGGGCATATGGGACTACGAGGACCTCAAGAAGGGCGTGGAGCACGCGCTGAACGAGTTCAAGTGGATCGACAAGACTCGTCTCGGCGTCACCGGCCTCAGCTACGGCGGCTTCATGACCAACTGGGTCATCACCCACACGGACATGTTCAAGGCCGCTGTGAGCCAGAACGGTATAAGCAGCTGGACCGCCTTCTTCGGCACCAGCGACATCGGTTTCCACTTCGCGCCGGAGCAGATAGGCGGCAGCCCATGGAGCAACCTCGACGTCTACGTGGACAAGTCGCCCATCACCTACGTGGCGGACGTGGACACGCCCGTGCTCTTCGTCCACAGCTGGAACGACTACAGGTGCTGGGTGGACCAGAGCATAGAGTTCTACACGGCCCTCAAGCACCTGGGCAAGGAGACCCAGCTAGCCATGTTCATGGAGGGCAGCCACGTCTTCAGGAGCAACGCCCGGCCCAGCATACGGAAGAGGCGGCTCCAGATCATGCTGGACTGGTTCGACAAATACCTCAAGGCTTAGACTCTTTTCCCTCAATTTTGTACGCGTTAACATATTATAGACGCCACGAAACCAATACGTCATGGCCACCAAGGGCGCCTACTGCCTCTGCATAAACGTCCGAGAGGAAATAAC
>CAZTZC010000115.1:0-7999 GCA_964618045.1 uncultured Candidatus Bathyarchaeia archaeon
TGAGGGACGGCGTAGGCGACTACTACAACGGCTCATGGTACATGCACGGCTCCATTTCCGTCCCATACTGGGGCCAGTACGTGGCCTCCGTCATAGGTAACTACAGTAGCTACCAAGATCATCACTACTACATGGAGCCGGCCCAAGCCTTGGGCGGCTTCATACCTTCGCCGCTTCACCCGCTACAGATCGTCGTCGACTGGAACATGACTTTCTACCCCGAGCACGGACTCTTCCGCGTGGACGATCCGTTGAACCTGAGCTACGAGGTTCAGTCAGAGGACTACACGTTTAACGAGACGACGCTGGAGAAGGCTACACCGTACAACAGCACGCTGTACCTACAGGTGCCGGACACCCTGGAGGACCTGATACTTCCTTTTGCGGAGCAGGTTACCCGTGACGCAGAGTCGCCGTACCTCAAGGTGAAGGCACTGGAGAGCTACCTGAAGACCAACTACCATTACAACCTCTCCTACACTCGGTCTCCAAGCGACGTAGACCCAGTGGAGTGGTTCCTATTCCACGAGAGGCAGGGAGTGTGCACCAACTTTAACACGGCTTTGGCTCTTCTCGCCCGGAGCCTAGGCGTACCGGCGCGGCTCGTGACAGGCTACCTGATTGACCCCGCCGCCGAGACCCAGTCCGTGGAGACTACTCAGGCTCATGCATACACGGAGGTACTCTTCGACGACCTCGGGTGGATCGTTTTCGATGCGACCCCCGTCGGAGAGGCTTGGACGCCCGAGGAGCCTTCGAACACTACACCGACAAACACCACGATCACACACCAGGACGAGTATGTCCTCGTAGGCTCATACTTCACCGTCGCCGGCACCGTCGTGGACGACCAGGGAAACGACGTCTCGGGGCTAGACGTCCTAGTCTACCTGAAGAAGGAGAAATCCGGGGACGGCGTCTTGGCTGGTCGAGGAGTGGTTGTCGACGGCAGGTTCAACGTCACCTGCCTCTTCCCACTTGGTTTACCCGGGGGCGAGTACAACGTGGACGCCCACACGCTGGGGAACGACGTGTACATGGACTCCTGGAGCGACCCGCCGATAGTGAGCTACACGGAGACCGAGTTCACATACGACGTACCCGAGAAGGTCGTCACCGGTAAAGCCTTCAACATATCCTGCACTCTGGTGGAGAAGCAGACCAGCAGATCCTTAGCCGAAACTAAGTGCATAGTCACCGCCGGTGCAGAGACCTACAACATGGTCACCGACGGCGAGGGCCGCATTAGCCTCACGGGAATCTTCGATGAGCCAGGCGCATTCATGGTGGAGATGACGTACGAGGGCGCAGAGTACCACCTTGGAACATCCGAGAGTACGTATGTTGAGTCGGTTCCCCTTACCATCACCCCCACGAGAGACATCGCCTTGGTCAGGGGCGAGAACTCAGTAATCAAGGGCAGGGTCCACGCAGACGAGATCCCCGGTGACTCAGAGACCCTGACCCTCCGCCTGGAGGACAAGGAGATCTCCACCGTGACTAACGAGGTGGGCGAGTTCTTCATCTCCTACAGGTCACCCATCGACCACGAGCTGGGTGAGATCCCCCTGGAGTTCACGCTTCACAGCAACAAGCAGAGAGTAGACTCATCTGCCGTCGTGAAGGCGAGGCCAACGATCAGCCTTGAGTCAAGACAGCAGGTTCAGGCTGGGCAGCTGCACACCGTCAGTGTCATGCTCAGGGACGACCACGGCGAGTCCTTGGGGAGCAGACCCTTGACACTTCTCTACCGATGCGGCGAACTCACCGAGAACCTCACGGCAGCCACGGACGGCGCCGGTGTGGCGGAGTTCAGTTTCAGGCTTTCCGAGCCAGAGGACACCACAGTGACGTTGTCCGCTTCTTATCTAGGTGAGGAGCTCTACACGGCTGCCTCCGCAATGACCACGCTAACGGTGCTCACGCCGACACGTTTCCCGGTCGTACAGGCGGCAGCCGTTTTCCTAGCCCTCGTAGGTGTAGGCGCCCTAGTCTATCTGCAGATGAAGAGGAAAGAGAAGGCGCCACCGGAGCAGCCTATAAGCGTAGCCGAGTCAGAGACGAGGTCGACCCGGCTGACCATCTCGCTGCCCCAGATACATGCCCCGTTCCCTAACATCTGGGGTGTCAACAATGAACTTGAGGTCTCGGTGGAGTTAACCACGGTCGACGGCTACCCGATAATGAATGCCCAGATAGACATGAAGATAGGCGGTGAACCCCGAGTGGTCTCGACCGGAGAAGAGGGTCTGTCGTCGACCACCTTGGTCGTCCCGTCCACTGGGAGCCTGAAGATATCGGCCAGTTACCGCGTCGAGGGGTTAAACACTGAGCTCGCTTTTAAGATAGTCGACTACCGTGAGGAGATCAGTGACCTCTTCAACACCAAGTTCAGGGACGCGCGGAGGAGGTTCGACAAGATCAAGGACAACTACACGGCGCGGGAGCTCTTGGGCTACCTTAAGACCCAGACACCAGCAGATACACATGGTGCGCTCGGGGAAATGATCTTCATATTCGAGGAGGCTAACTACAGCCTTCACCCAATAGCGAGGGAAAGCTATGAGAGATTCTACCTCGCCAAGATAGAGTTTGAGGAGGCTTTTGATGGAGAAGAGAGCTAAGGAGATCGTTCTGCCTTCGGTTGTATACGTAGCGTTTCTAACTGTCACAGTCTGGTTCCTATTGCTGCAGGAGACCATCATCCCCTTGGACGTCCTTGGGTACGACGTCACGCTCAGCCTCTCCTTCCTTGGGGCTCCCCTCATAGCCTTCCTTAGCATTAAGTACTCCAGCGTCGTCGCAGACAAGCTCCTCGTCGGTAAGGCGACGGATAGGCTGTCTGAGGGCCTGAACACGGTGGCTTACACCGCTTTCCTCTACTATGCGGCCGACTGGAGTCTCGTCCCGGGCTGGGTGAAGCCCGTGACAGCCTTCCTTTTTTACGCGTCTATACTCTCGGCTCTCCATGACATACTATGCATATACATCAGGGACGTAAACTACATCTTCGAGCCCATACTCACAAGCATCTACATATTATTCATAGGATTCCTGGGGAGCCAGACCTGGCTCAGCATCTACCCTTTCTTCGAGGACTTTGTGCTAGGCTCACCCTTCTCCGGCATCCTGCTGCCAATTATCAGAGCGGGGCTGGCTGAGCCCGTGAACAACGTCATCGTAGCTAGCACCGCCCTGACGGCGGTGCTCTCCCTTACTGGCGTCTTCAAGAACCACCCCAACCCATACCTGGAGTATATTGGAAGCAGGATCGGTGGTCAGATCGAGAAGGTGACGCTGTTCAACTTCGTCATTATATACTACTTTTTCTTTGTCCGGAGGTACTTCCTCGAGTTCTCAGGCCTTAATCCCCAGTATGTCGTGATCGGAGAGTGGGCCGCCATATGCCTGGGATTCTATCTCAGCTACCGAAGCATGAAGCGCTACGCAGAGGAATCTCTCGTCAGGCTTGATGTCACCGGGACGTGGCAGAGGCACCTGCAGCAGGTGAACATGCATACAGACTCGCAGCTCGTCCACCTCTCGGACCTTGTCGAGAAGTTCATCGTCCACGGCAGGAAGAACGAGCTGATAATCCACCTCACGCTCCTGCTCAAGAACTCGGGCCTTGAAGCCTACCAGATCACAGACACGCTTACTCCGCTTGTGGAGTACGGCGACATGGAACCACCGAAGATAGGGTTACCTTGGCAGGCGGACAACGTGGCCAAGCTGAACAACCAGAGGAGAAGGAAGATCGTTAACACAGTACTCGGCTCCATACAGTTAAAACCGTTAACGGGCGAGAGGGAGGCAGAGGAGGCCGAGGAAGAACCGGCGTTGGAGGTATAATTGATGCAGCTCCACGAAGTCAAGAACATGTGCGATAGCATCCTCGACACCGTGCAGAAATATTTCGTCGGGGATAGACAGCTTCTCGAGAAGGTGCTGGCCGCTGCACTAGCGAACGGCCACATACTCTTCGAAGACAACCCCGGCCTGGGGAAGACCCTGTTGGCGAAGGTGTTCGCGAAGGCCACGGGGTGTGACTGGGGTAGGGTACAGTTCACGCCGGACCTGATGCCGGCCGACATCATCGGGACGAAGATATGGCGTATGAACACGGGAGAGTTCTCCCTCGAGAAAGGCCCAGTGTTCACCCATATACTGCTGGCGGACGAGATCAACAGGTCTCCGCCGAAGGTTCAATCCGCCTTGCTGGAGTGCATGGAGGAGAGACAGGTCACCATCGAGGGAGAGACATACCCGCTTGACCGCCCCTTCTTCGTAGTCGCCACACAGAACCCGATAGAGTTGGAGGGGACATACCCCCTCCCCGAGGCACAGCTCGACCGCTTCCAACTCAAGCTATCCACAGGCTACGTGGCCTCAGAGGAGCTTGAGGCGGATATACTGAGGCGGAGATCCAGCTGGAGACAGGATGATCCAACCGAACTAATCAATAGCGTGATGACAACGGAGACATTCAGGGAGCTACAAGACCATGTAGAGACTGAGGTCTACGTTGACGACCAGATATACCTGTATATATCAAAGATCGTGAGGGCCACCCGTCAGAGCCCCTACGTCGAGGTGGGCTCCAGCCCAAGAGGGGGGCTCAGCCTGTTCAAGGTATCCAGGGCTAACGCCGCGCTGAACGGGAGAGACTACGTCATACCGGATGACGTGAAGATGTACGCCGTCGAAGCACTGACCCACCGCATGATAATGAAGCTCGAGTATGCCCTCGATGACAGGGTCACCCCCGAGTCCATAGTGAGCTCGGTGCTGGAGAAGGTGGAGGCTCCCAAGGAAATCGTGCGCAGGTAGAGTGCTTTGCTTACCGGTATCCCCCTGAGGCTCAGCCTGAGCTCCTTCGGCTTCATCCTGACTGGGATGGCCACCGGTAACATGATTCTGATCTACCTGGGGCTCATACCTCTCTTCTTCGTGGTCATCTCCCTATTCATGGAGGGCCCGAGCGGGCTCTCCGCTCCTCCAATTGATGAGTCCATCAGCGTCGAGGTCGACGACGAGCTGGAGGTCTCGAGAAGCGTCAACGTCAGTGGAGGGTGGGGCCTCGTGACCCTCGGGGAGGAGCTGCCACCAAGCTTCGAGCTTCTCGGAGGCAACAACTTCCAGGTGTTCTGGAAGGAGCCCCGGCCCATGGAGATCGAGCTGAGGTACAGGGTGAAATGCACAAGGAGGGGCACATACCAGTTAAACAAGCTAAACTGGGAGGCTAGGCACCCCATGTACATGACGCCTACGCTGTCAGGCGTCTTCCCAACGGGTCAGGAGCTGATCGTGAAGCCCAAAGGGCTTAGGATCAAGAGGATACGCCAGCAGAAGATCTTCACCAAGATACCCATGCCCGCGGAGTCCAAGATCATGATAGGTGTACCCACCACCGACTTCAAGGAGCTCAGGGACTATAACTGGGGCGACTCCTATAAGCAGATAAACTGGAAGGCTACAGCGAGGAACTACCGCGGCGTCCAGCATGTACCCACGGTCAACGAGTACGAGAAAGAGGGACGACGCCTCGTTTTCATCTTCCTCGACACATCGACCTCGCTAAGCCTAGGGACGGATCTGCGTAATAGCTTCGAGTACGCCGTCCAGGCCGTGCTCGGTCTCTCGGAGTTTTATATATCTAGGCAGTGCAAGCTGGGTCTGGCTCTATACAACAGCGAAAGCGGTGTAAGAGATGGCGACAAAGTATGGCATCTCTCAGGTAGGTTCAGAGAACAAGATCAGGGAGACTCCCTGGTAAAGCCGGTGCATACGGGCATCGGCAAAGGCGTCCTGCTTTTCCCTGAAACCGGTAAGATACAGCAATACAGGATCCATAGGATGCTGCTGGACACCGAGATGGCCTCTACGTATTACAGCCTCGACGAGACCATAGGGTACGTCAGGGGCCACCTCCACGGCACCAACCCGTTATTCGTCATAGTCACCCGCGTCCATGACCAGAACTTTGACAGCCTTGTCTCCGGCGTAAGGGAGCTCACAAAATACACCAGGAAGGCGCGTAGGCAGAGCCCGAACATAATGGTGGTAAACGTCTCCGGCTACAGCCTAACCGTAAAGAACAGAGGCGACAAGACCGCAGCCCAGCTTCTGGAGTACCAAGAGAACGCTTATCTGAATAGGCTCAGGGGCCTCGGCTTGATGGCGGTGAACTGGCACCCGACTCGTCAATCAATCACCGAGGTGCTCCTCGCTCAGGTGGGAAGGAGATGAAAAGAGACGGCGCATTGATCAGGGTATACGAGGTCCTGGTTACCATTGGGAGCAGCTACCTCGCGATCAGCTCCTTCTTCGCATCTTCCCTGTACGATTCCTTGAGCCAGTTGATAAACAGGGTTTTGGCTGCGTATGACATCCTGACGATATCTAGCACGGATGTTACCAAGATCGTACCATTGTTGGTTAGCGCCATAGTGTTCCTTGTCGTGATCTACGACTACGCCATCGGGAAACCTGAGAACATGATTGACATCTTCGAGATAAACCTCGTGCTCATCTCCCCTGAGGTGCTGAGCTTCTCCAAGCTAAACTGGATGAACCTCATAGAGAAGCCTCAGATACTCGAACCCACCCGAGGCCCAGCCACGGTCTTCCTCACAGGAGTCGTCATACTGGTTGGCTACATCTCCCTTCTCTTCACGTCGAAATTCAAGGAGACGAGCCGGGAGCTTGTGGAGAGAGGAGCAGACTATGGTCGGGTCCAGGAGATATTCGTGAAACAGAGCGTCTTGACGATTGGACTCGTGTTGGCCTCAGCCCTACTCAGTTTAGTGGTCTATGTTTCCATCCCCTTTGTGAGCAGTCTGATGGCTTCATCGATTTCCAGGATATCATACAGCTACCTTGTCCTAGGGATTCTAGCGGTCGTCATCTTTTCTGTGACTGTATTCTTTTTCTATAATGAACAGAGATCAATGGGTTCATCTGGCAAAGGACCATTTAAAACTGGGCTGGACGACTCGGCGTCTACGCCTTGAACACCGATCAGATCCTGCTTAACCTCTTAGTATAGCCCACCTTTATTTCCTGTTGCCTTAGAGCCTTCTGAAGAGTCATCAGTCGATTCAGCGTATCTTCAGATCCCTCGACCTGCATGTGACTCGGTCTCTTTTCTTCAGACGTGATGATATCTGAGGCTAGACCATAGCAGTCGTTACCAAGGATATCTTGGCTCACTATGTCGACGAGCTCTACGTCACCTGGACTTGCGGTCACTGATCTGTGTCTTTTATCCATGGCTACATTGAGGTCGCTTTCCATCGCATTTAAGAGTCGTGGAATGTGAATCTCCATTCCATATCCATATTCCCGCTCAATTTTTCCGCTACCTAATGTGGATATTTGGATAAATAATGGTAAAAATTATGTGGTTTTACTTGAAAAAGTGGTTTTACTTGATTTTTATTGTATAAGACTATGAGTTGAGGATGTTGAGGGACTCTGCGAGGGTCTCCTTCATCTTCGCTATCGTGTCAGCCGTTATATCCTCTAACTTGTCCAATTCGCCGTAGTCCGTGTCAGCCATCTTTTCAAGCTCGACGATCTCCTCCTCGGGCACAAGCTTCCTGAGGTTCGCTACATACAGGACGCCGCCCTTACGGTTCTTTATCTCACTCTCAAGGTGCTCTATGTCCCACTTGTAGGCGGGTGCCTTAACCTTATACTCCTCGTCGTCGGCGTCACCAATATTTCTCCTGATCTCAAGCAACTCAAAATCCTTACGCGCGGTTACCAAGGACTCCTCCATCCTATCGATGTCTGCCTTGAACCTTCTCACGGTGTCGTCCCGGCGGCTGACCCAGATCCGCCCCTGCTCGACATAGCTGTCGAAGAGCTTCTTGAAAGTCTCCTCCTTCACCTGGCCGTCTCGTAGCAGACGAACTAGCCTAATCTTTAGGGTGATGTTCTTGGCAAGGTTCTCCATGACCTCTTTGGTCAGGGGGTCTGGCGCGAATTCAAGTCT
>CAZTZC010000116.1:0-7966 GCA_964618045.1 uncultured Candidatus Bathyarchaeia archaeon
GCGATGGAGAGGGCTGTGAGGCCCAGGCTGAACTTAGACTTGTTATCCATGTAGAGCCGTACGTAGAAGTAGGTGAGGTAGCCGTAGAGGAGGATGTTGATGGATGAGACGATGATCCTTCCCGTGACGAACATCTCTATACGCCTCTCAAACTCCCTGAGGACATCGGGATCCGTTTCGTTGAACCTCGGCGTGAAGTCCGGTGGGAACCTGGGCTTAGGCTGGGCCTGTGCAGCCACCAATTGCGCAGCTACAGCCGCCAGCAGTACCAGTAAAACCAATGCTTGACGCTTCTTCATCGCTCCTCCTCCTCGTCGCCCTGCTTCTCCCTCATCTGGCTCCATACCTCCTCGAAGACATCCATGCTCTCCTCAAGCCTCTGCGAGACGAAGTACATCTTCCCGTACCTGTTGCCCGTGGACGTGATGAGGTCGTTGTCCTCCAGCACCTCCAGGTGGTGCCTCACCGTCCTGTAGTCCAGGTCTAGCATGATTCTCAGCTGGTTGGTGTTCATGGGTTCCTCACGCAGGGCCTCGATGATCCGCCCCCGGTTCGTTCCTCCCCGCGTCCCAGTGAAAAGCCACATGAGTAGGTGCCTGAAGCTGCGCGTCGGGGGTGCCATCTGGGGTGAACCACTGGTATCTATTCGCTAAGGCAATAAAACTCTAGTTAAGGGTATGTCCAGTTTACACCCAATTCTGATCAAAATCTGGCGCAACCTCGGAAAACCGTTTAAAACAGATTCCTTGCATGAGGCGCTCGAGGTGAAACACCCCGATTGAATGAGAGAAACAAGACGCTCGCGTTGACCTCGGTCTCGAGTCTGTATATTCTGGATTCTTTTCCGTCGCTGTACCATAGGTTACCGTTTTCCCACGCCAACCCGCATAGGTGGCTGCTCGGAGATGGGATCGAGTGAATGGTGGTCAACTGTCCCATGGCATAGTCACAGTTAATGTACAATAAAAAAAAAGTAACATCCCTAACACCACCCCGCTTGAACATTTCATTAGGAGGGGAGGGGGGTCAACGAGATGCGTCGAATCCACACCCATTCCACCGAAAGAAGCCCCAGAAACGCCCCTTTCTGATCAAATCATATACAAAAGTGTAGTCCACCGAACACAAAAAACGCCAATTCCTTATAACTAAGAAAATTCCCCGCCACAGAAATTTTTTTCCGTAATACCAAGTAACAGGGTACAAACCCCAAAAAAGCGGCCCCAAAAACGCTTATTCCCGGTAACCAGGAACAAACCCGATAACCCTAAATCAACTGCGGCAACACCCCCACCTTCATCGAGAGCTACCGGAGGATGCAAGGCCACTACGACGAACACGACCGCCTCACGCCAAGCCACAACGAGCCCTGGGTCGAGAAAAATCTCCTCAAAGACGCCCACGAGACAGTCGTCGACACAGCCAAGGGCAGAAGCAGGTACCTGAAAGGCACCGACATAGACACCCCCATCAGGAAGCTCGACATCGGCAGGTTCAGCGTAGTGACAAGAGCCGATCAAACCGGGCCCTGAGCCGGGACAGGAACAGGTAGGCGTCCAACAGGCGGCCCCCCTCCAACTTTACGTGCTCGGCGCCCCCCACGACCCTGAGGAGCCCTCCGCGGAACCGCTCCCCCGTGAACTCGTTGGCCCGCCTCACCGCGTTCATCCTCAGCCGCTCCCTGAGCCCCTCGTCCGACAGCACTTCGGCTATGCGGTCGGCGGCCTCCGCGCCCGACGTGTAGCCGTAGCCGACCTCGCCGTCCCTCGCGCCCAGTACGTCGTGCCACGGCCCCCCGTCCCGGTAGACCACGGGGACGCAGCCTGCGCTCATGGCCTCCAGCACGGCCATCCCGAAGGCCTCGTTGGGCTGGGTGGAGAGGTAGACGGACGACTCCTTCATGAGGCCGACTATCTCGTCTCGCCGGGGGTTGGGGTACAGGTCGATGTACTTGCTGCGCAGCATGGAGAGGACCCCCGTGGACTGGGGCGTCGTCCGCCCGGCGACGCTGAACCTGACCCCCCGCATACGCCCGAGCACCTCGTTCACTATCTTGAGGTTCTTCTCCGGCGTTAGCCTGCAGACAGTCAAGACCTTGCCTGTCTTGGGCTCGAAGCGGTAGGGTATGGGGTCTATGGAGGGGTAGAGAACCGTCGGCTCCGACCCCAGCCGTTGACGGATGTGCCCTGCGTTGTAGGTGGAGTTCGTGACCAGTACGGGGGATAGGTGTCGCTCCAGCAGCCTGTCATGTAGCCGCCTGTACACCTCGCCGGCGTACTCCCACAGTGGAACCTGGTACGGGTTGCCGTCCACGGAGGCCAGGGGCTGGCTGTGAAGGTACGACACGTCGCTGATGAAGGGGTACACCTCCCCATAGTTGTTGACGGTCAAAGAGTCCCCGGTCTGGGCGAGGTAAAGCAGCCAGAGGTAGAGGAGGGAGCATCTAGCCCACCCCACGACGCCTGAGGGGTTCAACGCCCCTTCCTGGAGGAAACGCTGCGAGTCGGGCCTCACCACGGGCCCCCAGTTACCCTCTATGACCGGCCACAGAGGCTCGTCCAACGTGTAGAGAGCCACGGAGTACCCCCTCTCCTTAAGCGCGGCGATGGCCTCTAGACACATCTTCTCGGCCCCCCCTGAACGGTTCAGCGAGGGGTGGATCAGGGTGACGCTCATCCACGTGAAGGGGAAAATGGGGGGGCTTATGATCTCTGTGACCGCGTAACCCTGTCCCCTGTTCCTCTACCTGAGACAACGCTTATCTCAGTTGGCCCGCTGATGTCATGACATGGCTTACTCTGACGGCACCGAGGGAGAGATCATCGTCCCCAGGAAGTGGTACGAGAAGCTGCCGCGTCCGGCGTGGAGCGGCTACGAGAAGGTGGATCAGCCAGACGGCTGGTTCGAGGTCTACAGGCTGACGGAGACGGTCTACGCCATATACGAGGACGGCCAGTTCGAGGAGGTCATCAGCTACCTGGTCCTCGGAGAGGACAGGGCCGCCCTCATCGACACGGGCAACGGCATAGGCGACATGAAGGCCCTCGTCGACGGGTTGACGGAGCTACCGGTGACGGTGGTCAACACCCACACCCACGGAGACCACATCGGCGGGAACCACCAGTTCGACGAGGTGGCGGCGTACGACTCGGAGTTCAGCAGAGAGAACGCGAAGCTTGGCAAAACCAGGGAGCAGATGGGCCACTACCTCGACGGCGACATGGTGTGGAAGCCACTCCCGCCCTACTTCGACAGGGACAGCTGGAGCATACGCCCCTTCAAGGTCACCCGGTGGCTGAGAGACGGGGACGCCGTGGACCTCGGCGGCAGAGAACTCGAGGTGATACACACGCCGGGGCACAGCCCTGACAGCGTGTGCATCCTCGACAGGGCGAGCCGGGTCTTCTGGACCGGCGACACCTTCTACCCGGCCCCCATATACGTCTACTCGCCCACCACTAGCCTGGACATGTTCATCGACAGCTTTTCCAAGATGGTGAGGCTTCTACCCATCATAGACTGGGTGATGCCAAGCCACAACGAGCCCAGGATGGAGAAACACCTCATCAGGGAGTGCCACGACGCGGCTGTAAGCATCAGGGACGGAGCCGCGGGCCCGTACAAGGAAGGGACGGCGAACGGCATCAAGGTCCACCGCTACGACTACGATAGGTTCAGCCTGATCGTTAGGGTGGAGCGCCCCTAGCCAGCCTTTTCACCTACTTTCACTTAGATATCGTCTCTGGCTCCATACTTCTTCATGAGCTCTGCGTACCGTGCGAGGATCATGTTCCGTAGCTTGGACTCGAGGAAGTGGCGCTCATCCCTCAGGGCCTTCTCCTGATCCTTCAGCATCTTTATGCGCTCCTTTAGCTCCATCTCCTCCAGCCCAGAGAACTCTTGAGCCGAGTCCACGGGTTGAGGCGACACAGACAGCCGATATAAGAATACTGTCACCCACGGCTAAACGTAGGGAACCTTTTAGATAGAATCCAGCCATGCTTATACCATGCTGAAGCAAGTCATCGAGATCATGGAGCTCCTGGACAGCGCCACCGTCGACGGACACAAGGTCGAGCAGTATCTACGGGGTAGAGGCCTGGAAGACGTCGAGGTGAAGACCATCCAGGGCGAGAGAGGGTCCACAGACTTCATCAAGATAAGGGTCCCCGGGAAAGAAGGAAAGACGTCGGGTGGAGACGCGCCTACGCTGGGAGTGGTTGGGCGCCTCGGCGGCATAGGGGCCCGGCCGGAGCAGATAGGGCTCGTGTCGGACGGAGACGGCGCCGTTACCGCGCTCAGCGTCGCGTTGAAGCTCGGCGACATGAAGAGGCAGGGCGACGTCTTACCCGGCGACGTCGTCGTCGCGACGCATATCTGCCCGGACGCGCCCGTACAGCCCCACGAGCCGGTGCCCTTCATGGGAAGCCCAGTCGACATCGCCACGATGAACAGGCACGAGATCGATCCCGAGATGGACGCCGTGCTAAGCATAGACACGACGAAGGGGAACAGGGTCGCCAACTTCCGGGGCTTCGCCATCACCCCCACGGCCAAGGAAGGCTGGGTGCTCAAGGTGAGCGACAGCCTCCTAGACATCATGGAGATAGTGACCGGGCAGCCCCCCAGAGTGTGCCCCATCACCACCCAAGACATAACGCCGTACGGCAACGACCTGGACCACATCAACAGCATCATGCAGCCCACGACCGCGACGGATAAGCCGGTCGTCGGGGTAGCGATAACCACCGAGGTCCCTGTGCCGGGATGCGGCACGGGCGCCAGCCACCCCACGGACATCGAAGCCGCAGCCAGGTTCTGTCTAGAGGTCGCAAAGTTCTTCGGTAAAAAGTTGTGCAGCTTCTATGACGTGGAGGAGTGGAACAACATAGTGGAGCGCTACGGGCCCATGAGGCACCTCCAGACCCTCGGTAAGGGTGGCTGAGGCGGATGCTGTAGTTTATATGCTGTAAAGACCAAGATCAAATCGGTAGAAATGTATAGGAAGATTCTGGTGGCGTTCGACGGCTCTGAGCCCTCAAAGCATGCGTTGGACATAGCTGTGAGCACCGCGGACAAGTGGAAGGCGGAGCTGGTTATCCTCTCCGTGGTCCCGAGGGTGATGATGCCTGTGTTTCCGGATGAGGGGTTCGGGGCCGCTCCCATAACGGCCGCCCAAGACATGAGCGAATACCAGGACAAGATGAAGGAGATATACGCGAGTAGCCTCCGGGAGGCAGAGGAGGACATCAACGAGGCGTTCCCCGACATTGTGGTGACCACCAAGCTCATGGAGGGTAGACCCTCAGCCATAATTGTCGAGGAGGCCGAGGAAGAACACATCGACCTCATAGTAATAGGAAGCAGGGGCATCGGCGGGATCACGGGCTGGATACTGGGAAGCACGAGCCGCAGGGTAGTCGAGTCGTGCACGAAGCCGATACTGGTAGTGAAGTAGTCCCTGATCAGGGCAACCCTTTTTCTTACCTGAGCGTATCATAGATGATACTATGGAGCCACTGGACGCCCTGAGGAAGGCCGGACTCATCGCCGCAAAGGTGAGAAACACCGTGGTGCAAGAGATCGAGCCAGGCGTTAAGGTCTTGGACATCTGTGACAGAGCCGAGAAAATGATCAGGGAACTCGGCGGCGGCATAGCTTTCCCGACGAACGTCAACATCAACAGCGTCGCCGCCCACTACGTGTCGCCGGTCGAAGACGACACACTTGTGCCGGAGAGATCTCTCGTCAAACTGGACGTGGGCGTCCATGTGCAAGGCTACATAGCCGACACCGCCGCCACGGCGTGCCTCGACCCGAACCTAAGCTACCTCGTGGAGGCCGCCGAGGCAGGCTTGGACGCCGCCATCAAGACCATCAGGCCCGGAGTCAGGGCCAGAGACATAGGCGCGGCGATAGAGCAGGCGATAAAGGCCCGGGGAGCGAAGCCTATCAGGAACCTCACAGGCCACAAGCTGGCGAGGTACGTGGTTCACGCCGGCGCCAGCATCCCAAACGTCGCCGACCACGACCACCACGTGATACAGGAGGGCGACGTCTACGCCATCGAGCCCTTCGCTGTGCCAAACAACGCCGACGGCATGGTGACGGATGGGCCTCCGAGCAACATATACAGGGTGCTGAAGAAGCACAGCCTTAAAGGAGCTGCGAAGAGGATGATGAAGCACATTCAGGCGGAGCATCGCACACTCCCCTTCGCGTCGAAGTGGGTGCTGAGGAGGTTCCCGGGCCCGGAAGGCGTCTCAGCCTTCAGGGAGCTCCTCGAATCAAAGTGCATCATGAGTTACCCTCAGCTCGTCGAGATAACCAGGGCGACGGTGGCACAGGCCGAGCATTCCGTCATATTGACGAAGGGTGGCTGCGAGGTTACGACGGCTTAACTACTTCTTCTCTTCCTTGCGGGTGTGGATGCTGGTAATGATCATCTTACCCTCGCATCGTGTGCATGGCTCGTCGTTCTTGTAAATATAGTCGCCTCTCTGGAAGGCGCGCACACGCTTCAGGTTGCACTGCCTGCACTCCAGGGTCGTTATGACGTCGAACTTCTTGGGCTTCAGGGGGTCCATCGACGTGGGCTTTGGCCTGAAGAAGGCGTAGCCGATGGCTATGAAGCCGCTGGTCCCAATGATCATGTACATGAACGCGATCTCTATCTCCTCGTTGCCATAAGCCTGGAACCCCATGTAGAGGCTCACCAGCGCGAGGGCGCCGACGATGATCATGGCGGCGAGTGTTATCCAGTTCTGGGTGGCTCCGCCCGCTATGGGCGCCGTTTCCCCGCTCATCCGCTTCACTGCGCGACCCCCATGGTGTTTCCTATGCCGACGACAAGCACCGTGTCGTTCTCCTTGCTGTAGTCCAGTATGAGTCCCTTAACTGATGAGACCGCCTTGTCGGTGGCCTCGAACAGCGGCTCTACAAGGGGCGCCACGACGTGCTCGAGCCCCTGCTTTATGGCCACGGCGTACATCGGGATTTCGTGCTCCGTGGCGGCCTGCTCAATCTTGTACTTCTCGACGCCGGGGCCTCCGATGGCTGCGCCGACGCCTTCGGCGATGTCGCCGACCTGCTCGCCCTCGAGCTTCCCGGCGGCGTCGATGGTTATGAGCATGGATACCTTGCCCTTGTTCTCGTTCAGCAGGTTGGTTACCGCGTCCCCAGGCTTTCCCACGCTTCCGCCGGGCCCCTTAGCCTTGGTTATTATCACGCGTCGTCCTTCGTACTCGATCTCTCCTGCGACCATCTCCTTGGCGACGTCCCTTGTCTCGGCTCCGTTCAGCAGCTTGGCCGCGACTATGGGTCCCACTCCGTCGCCGATGGGCATACCTTCCTTGAACGCCGTTAGGGCGGAGCTGTACGCCTCTATCTGCTGTAGTATAAGGGGCAGTATCATGTGGATCTGCATTATGATGTAGATGTTCATGGTCTTCTTGCCGAGGAGGTAGTAGTGCCGTATGACCTTGTAGAAGATGTTCAGCGCCAGCGACGCCTCCAAGAGGTTCTCTATGTTGTTCCGCTCGGAGGGCTCGGCGTTCGGCGCCATGACCTCTACCTCCTTCTCAAAGGTGAACTCACGGACGTTGAGTATGCTACCGAGCTTCCCCACGACACCCGCTGGGTCCATGCTCACCGGCTCGATCATGAAGTGCTCCATGAACCTCTCAACCATGGGCGTCGGGTCCCTCTCGGGTTTCCCTATCTCGTTGATGGTCTCGATGGCGGTGGTCTTACCCTCGTCGCGGAGACCCTTGATCTTCCGCAGCGTCATCTCTATCTGTCGGAGCATGGTCATGGCCTGGATCCGCTGGGCGTAGAAGAGGTAGACTATGAACGCGAAGCTAAACAACGTCTGCAGGATCATCCCGATCTCGTTATCAGATTGAAGCAAAGACATTGAATCACTGCTGTTCTTGACAGAGCAAGCGATATAAATGTTAGTATAAAA
>CAZTZC010000117.1:0-1997 GCA_964618045.1 uncultured Candidatus Bathyarchaeia archaeon
GTCCTTGTCTCCGACGACTATCTCGGTGTTGGTGCCGATGTCGATCAGGAAGCAGGGCTCTTCTGACCTGTGGACCCCCGTGGCTAGGATGGAGGCGACGCAGTCCGCCCCGACGAATCCGGCTATGAGTGGGAGGACATACACCTTCCCCTTGGGGTTCCCTAGGTTGAACGGCGCCGAGTCCAGGTCTCTCTGCCCCAGATATCTCGGCGTGAATGGGCTGCGGGTCAGCGGAAGAGGGTCCAAGTCTAGGAGGAAGTGATGCATGGCCGTGTTCCCCACGAAGACAAGCTCATACACGTCAAGCGGATCAGCGTCGACCTTCCCACATGCGTCTGCCAGCATCTGCCTTATGCCTTCCACCAGCGACCTGTGCAGGGTTTCCCGTTGGTCGCTGCTGCTCAACGCATAGGTGAGCCGGGTCATGATGTCTTCGCCGTACGGTATCTGGGGGTTCATCGCGGTTACGACGCCCAAAGCGTCGCCGGTCGCGAGGTCCATCAAGTACCCTGCCAGCTTCGTGGTCCCTACGTCGACGGCGAACCCATAGATCGGCGCGTCGCGGGATGGGCGAGTATCGATTACCGTGTCACCGCACAGTATCTGCGTGGCTTCACCCGCCGCCTGTCTTCTTATGTCGGGATCGAGTGCCACGGGGGTGTCCAGGCCTTCGCTCTGGAGTCTCTGAGCGGCTCTCCGGCTCTCCTCTGGCACGAGGATGACCACGTCGCCCATAATCTGTGAGCGGCATGCGAGCCTGTAGCCCTCGCCGAGCCTGTCTCCGCCGAGATGATCCACCTCCTCAGGGGTCGGATCGCCCACGTTTTCCCTGCCCTGGACGATCTTCACGATGCACTTGCCGCAGGAGCCGGCGCCCCCGCAGATCGAGTTGATGTCGACGCCGAGAGCCCTCGCAGCCTGAAGCACGGTTATTTCATGATCGAACCTGGCTTTTCTTCCATGGGGCTGGAACACGACCTCGAAACTTGGGGACAAAGTGATGATAAAGATGGTGACGCCCACCGTTTAGTTATTTGCATTTAAAAACACCATGTACAACATATGATGGGAGGGTGGCATCAAACTGTTCGATTTTTCCGTGAAGCAGAAGTCCTACGAGATCGGCGGCACCGTGATCGGCGGGGAACCCGGCCTCACCCCGACCGTGATGGTGGGCTCCATGTTCTATAAGGGAGATAAGACGGTGGAGAACAGAGCCGAGGGGCTGTTCAGGGAGGACGAGGCTGAGGGCGTTCTGCGGAAGGCGGAGGAGATGTCAGACTCGACGGGGCTGCCGTCGATGGTGGACCTCATCGCGGAGAACGCCGCGGCGGCTGCGAGGTACCTGGGCTTCGTGGTCGACGCCACGGATATGCCCATCTTCCTCGACGTCGTGTCCGAGGACGGCCTCATGGAGTCGCTTCAGTATGCCTCGGATCACGGGATGATGGAGAGGATCATCGTCAACTCGCTGAACCCCCACTCGGGTGAACGGCTGTACGAGAAGATAAGGGAGACGGGGTGCGCCAGCGCCGTCCTGCTGCTCCACAGCGCCGAGTACATGTTAACATCCAACAAGGACGCGCTCGTGGAGATGATGGTGCCCCGGGCCGAGGCGGCGGGAGTGAGGAACATGCTCATGGACACGGCTGTCATAGACATCCCGTCCCTAGGGTTGGCTACAGAGGCGATCCATCGGATCAAGGACAAGTATGGTTACCCGTGTGGCTGCGGCGCCCACAACGCCGTGGCGTCGTGGAAGAGGCTGAAGAAGAAGTACTCGAAGGACGCCGTCACGGTGGCGATAGGCGTGGTGAACGCGTTGCCCGTGGCGGTGGGGGCCGACTTCGTCATATATGGGCCGCTGAAGAACGCTGAGACCGTCTACCCGGCGGTGGCGATGATCGACGCCGCCTACAGCCAGCAGATGATAGAGAGAAGGATCAGGCCAGGCAGGGATCATCCCCGGTTTAGAATAGGCTAAACAATCAGCCAAA
>CAZTZC010000117.1:2097-7958 GCA_964618045.1 uncultured Candidatus Bathyarchaeia archaeon
TGTTTTCCAATAGCCAAGCATGGTTGCCTTCGGCTACAACTACCCCGTGATTGAGAACAATTATCCTGTCCATATCCCTGACCGTTGAAACCCTGTGCGTAACAAGAATCACCGTTCTATTCAGCATCTCACTGCGCAGAGTCTCCTGGATACGCGCCTCCGTGTATGGGTCAACGCTGCTGGTAGCCTCATCGAACACTAGGATACGGGGATTGGCGATAATCGCCCTGGCAAGGCATATCAGCTGTCTCTGGCCGAAGCTGAGGTTGGCGCCCCTCTCATCCAGCACGGTCTGGTATCCGTCTTTGAGCTCCATCACCGCGTTATGGATGCCGACGTACTTGGCGACACGAGCCACCTCGTCATCGGAGGCACCCGGGTTGCCGAACTTGAGGTTATACTCGACTGTGCCGTTGAACAAGAACGGCTCCTGAAGTACGATGCTCACCTCTTTTCTCAGAGATGAGAAGGCGAGGTCCCTGAGGTTGCACCCATCGATGAACACGTTTCCCTCATCCGGGTCGTAGAACCGTCCCAGGAGGTTGATTATGGTGGATTTTCCTGAGCCGGTTGGGCCGAATATGGCGACCTTCTCACCGGGTTCGATGTCTAGATTGATATGTCTTAGGACAGGCTGATCCGGTATGTAGCTGAAGCTGACGTCGTCAAACCTGATCTCGCCCTTCATCTCGTCGAGATGGACGGGGTTTTCACTCTCCTGTATCTCCGGCTCATGGTCTAGGATGGTGAATATTCTCTCGGCTCCCGCTAACGCGCTCTGGATGTCCCCGTACATCATGGCGAGGTTCTGTATGGGTGTGAAGAACGTCTCGGAGTAGTTGCTGAACGCTACGAGGTCTCCGATGGTGTGTGTGGCGCCCAGGACCTTCACCCCGCCGAGGTACCATATGGCTGAAGTCATCACGCTGCCCAGAACCGTCGCCACGCTGCTGTAGGCTACCGAGATGGTCTCAGCCCGTATCTGGGTCTGCATGTTCTGCTCGTTTACCGCGTCGAACTCCCTCAGGCTTCTGTCCTCCTGTACGAGCGATTTCGTGAGCTTTGCGCCGTACATCAGGTCCTGTACCTTTCCTGTGAGTGAAGCCACGTTTCTCCTCGCGGTTCTCCAGGCCTCCTTTATCCATCCCTGAAACACCCTGCTCGTGAGGGCTAGAATCGGGGCGATCAGCAACGCGATTAGGGTGAGCTGAGCGTCGATGTATAGCATGATCAGTATCACCGATATCGCCATTATCAGGTCGGATACCAGCCCGATGACGCCCGTCGAGAGTATCTTCTTCAACGCCTCGGCGTCGTTGGTGACCCGTGAGACCAGCCTCCCGGTGTTGCCGTATTCGAAGAACCGCTGGGATAGGCTGTTGATGTGGCTGAAGAAGTCCGATCTGATGTCGGCGATGACCAGAAGCCCCAGCTTCTCAACATAGTACTGCTGAGTGCTCGTGATCACCCACTGCACCAACGCGATGGCGGTATAGATTAACGCGGATACCAGGAGTAGACTCACGTATGAGGGCTCCGAGATGCCTGTGATGCTTACTGTGAGACGTTGAATGAGAGCAGCTAACCACGCATCATCGGGAGCCTGCGTCTTGGTTATGTAGACGTCCAGCACCACCTTGTAGAGGTAGGGGCCGGCGAGAACCGTTATCATCTTCATGAAGATGAGGACAAGCTCCAAGCCTACGAGCGCCTTGTACCTGAGCATGTATCTCGTTATGATCCTTTTGACGATCTCGAGGTCGCCATACTTGCGGACAGTGGACTCCAGCGACCCGATGTCGTATCTATCAACATACTCGGCCATCAGTCGTCGCCTCCTGTGCCCATGTTCAATGCCTGTGACTCGATGAGGAGCCTGTACTCGGTGCTCGACTTGAGAAGCTCTCTGTGTCTTCCCTGGGCTATGATTCTGCCTTTATCCATGACGACTACTTTGTCGGCTGTCTCGCATGTTGATGCACGCTGGGTGATTATCAACGCGGTGCGGTTTTCGCGGAGGTTCTCGATGGCTAGCCTTATCAACGCCTCTGTATGGGCGTCCACGTTGCTCGTCGAGTCATCCAGTATCAAGATCCTTGGGTCCGTCAACAGTGTTCTGGCTATTGAGACCCTCTGGCGTTGCCCACCAGACAACGTTACTCCCCGTTCCCCCACCATGGTCTCATAGCCCTGCGGCAGTGTCATGATGTACTCATGGATCTGAGCCGCCTTGGCCGCCTCCACGATCTCTTCATCGGTGGCATCTGGTTTACCGTAGCTGATGTTTCCCTTGATGGTGTCCGAGAAGATGAATACATCCTGCAGCACTATCCCGACCTGTCTACGGAGACTCTTGAGCCCCATCTCGCGCACATCGACCCCGTCTATCATCACAGAGCCCGATGACACGTCATAGAACCGGGGGACAAGCTCCGCCAGAGTAGTCTTCCCTGAGCCCACATAGCCCATGAGAGCCACCTGCTCCGACGGCGTTATCCTCAGGTTAATGTCCTGGAGCGTCTCCTTTTCCTCGCCGTATCCGAATGATACGTCCCTGTACTCGATTTCTCCGTTAATCTCGAGCTTTACTGGGTTCGCAGCCTCTTTCACGTCCTCCCCGATGTCTATTACCTCGAAGACTCGTCTCGCGCTGGCTATCGCATCCTTGTAGAACATGATCAGGCGGGCGAACATCCTCATGGGCCCCACCAGCTGGACGAAGTATGTTCCAAAGAGCACCAGCTCACCGATCGTTAAGTGTCCCTTGGATGCTTCTTGGCCTCCATAGAATATGATGAGGGCGACGCCTATGGCAACCATGAACGTGCTGCTTGGGCCATACAGGTTCTGGATCAACGCGGCCTGAAGGCTGGTGTCCACGTATTCCATGTTCTGATCGCTGAACCTCTCGAGGAAGCTGTCTTCCATTCCATGGGTCTTTATGAGCTTGTGGCCTACGATGCCTTCCACGAGCACGTTGTTCAGGTCACCGAACTGGTTTTTCGATCTGCTCAGGTAGCTGCTTATCCTGCTTGAGTAGAGATGGGTGCTGAGGAAAATGAAGGGGAGCGGGATGCAGCAGATCAGGGTTATTCGGGGGTCAATCAGGTAGAGTATGTATAACGTGAAGAGGAACTGCATCCCGTGCCTGAATATCTCACGAACCGTTTCGCTGTAGAACAGATCCACGGCCCCCAAGTCGCTTGTGACCCTGCTTATGATCTGCCCCGACATCACCTTATCGAGGTATGTGAACGACTTGTTGATGAGGGCGTAGTAGAAGTCCCGCCTCATCACTCGTAGGATGTTTTGGCTCAGCGTGGCGCGTAACGTGATGTGAACCACGTGGAAGACGCCTCGTATCATGGCTAGGGCGACTATTATGCCGCATAGAATCAGTAGAAGTCCGGTTGGATCCGTTACACCCGTCCAGTTTTTCACCAACTCGATGAACCAGTGGGTGTTACCCGGAATAGGCACCAGAATGTAATCGATTATCAATGCGACGATGAGCGGCGCAATTAACGCGAAAATGCCGTGTCTCCCAAAGGCGGTCAGCACTATCCCGATAAAGACACCCATAAAGGGCTTCATGTAGCTTAACAGTCTCTTCGTAAGCTCCCAATCTGATGGATTATAACCGGCCAAAACAGCCCACTGGATGTTAATCTGAGTCTAATCAAGTATAAAGGAGATTCTAGGCCAATTTTCCACAACTCCATACAAGTCAACAACCAAAAAACTACCCACAAACTACCACCCCATCACATATTCACACCATTACAACTTATCCCGAAAAGATGCACCGAGTTACTGGTATCTTCAACTTGGGAAAACGGGTATGATGCTACGAGGAGAGATACCGCTTTCAAGGACCTACCATGATGTCGTTGAAAGAACGTCAACGGCGCAGAGCCATGCCCCCTGGGCGGGTTAACCTTTTTCGAATCCTTCAATAACCCAGGCGGGGTACATCACAGAATGGTGAAGCCGCCGCACTTCGACCTGTCGCTCCCATACATCACCGAGGGACTGGAGGGTGTAGGGGGCAGGATCAGGGCGCGCCCAGAGGACTTCGTGGTCGAGGAGGTTGCCCTCTACGAGCCCTCGGGTGTCGGTAGCCACCTCTACGTCAACATAACCAAGGTGAACCAGACCACCCGGGACGTGCAGCTCCAGCTGGCCGAGCTCTTCAACCTCAGACCCGAGAACATAGGCACCGCGGGGCTCAAGGACAAGTACGCAGTGACCACGCAGACGTTCAGCGTGCTCTTCGAGAGGAACGACGTGCGGCCCGGCGACGCCGTGGAGCTCATCGAGGACAGCCTGGACGTCAAGGTGAACTGGGCCAAGTTCCACGGCAACAAGTTCAGGGCGGGCCACCTCATAGGTAACAGGTTCAAGGTAACGATCACCGACATACGCATGCCCACGAGCCTGGCCGCCGAGAACACGAGGAGGATAGCTGAGGTGATCCACCTGAAGGGGCTGCCCAACTACTACGGCGAGCAGAGAACCGGGAGAGGCGGCAAGAACGTGCAGGAGGGCTGGGAGATACTTCACGGGCGGAAGACTTTCACCGACAGGTGGCTCAGGAAGCTCCTGATCTCGGCGTATCAGAGTTACCTGTGCAACAGGTACCTGGCCGAGAGGGTGAGGCGCGGCCTCTTCGGCAGGCTGCTGCTGGGCGACATAGCGAAGAAGCACGATACGGGCGGCATATTCTGGGTGAATGACCCTGGGGCCGAGCAGCCCCGGTACGATGCCCAGGAGATCAGCTTCACGGCCCCCATGTACGGGTACAAGATGTCCCAGCCGCTGGGCGAGGCAGCCGCCCTCGAAGCCGAGATACTGGAGGAGTCTGAGACGTCCTTGGAGACGTTTAGACGCATGAGGGTCACCGGCACCCGTCGTCTGGGCAGGCTGATACCCAGGATCGAGGTGGCTGAGGCGCCCCGAGGGGTCCAGCTCTCGTTCATGCTTCACAAGGGCGGTTTCGCCACAACCCTGCTCAGGGAGTTCATGAAGACAGAGCCAGAGGACTAGACCGGAGGATGAGGATCGGCCCCTCTTCATGAAGACCCTCATTCAGAAGATCGTGGCGGCGATCCCCGCCACCAGTTGAGACTACTCTAAAGCGATACGATGATTTTTACGGCCTTTTTACCTGTCATCTCAACTATGTCGATTCGGCTCACGCATAGCGACTTTTAGCCTATTTTATAATACTCCAACCCAGTACCATGTTTTGAGGCAGTAAAGTTGAAGATCACCGACATCAAGACCATACCCCTCAAGATACCCTTGAAAGAGGGGCCACCCGTCTCCGCTTACCCTAACCGGAGAAGGGTGCACATACTCGTCGAGGTTTCCACGGACGAGGGTATAACAGGGTACGGGGAGTCCATCCCGTTTACATACGGCTCAGTGGGCGGCTACATCGAGCAGCAGCTGAAGCCTCTGCTGGTGGGGGAGAACCCTATGCACGTGGAGAGGCTCTGGGACAAGGCCTACAGGGTGAGCTTCGGTCACGGCGTCAGAGGAATCTCGCTGTACGCGTTAAGCGCGGTCGAGGTCGCCCTCTGGGACATCATAGGGAAAGCCAGGAAGCTGCCGGTCTACGAGATGATCGGCGGTCTCTGCCGAGACAAGATCAAGGCCTACGCGAGCCTGATGGAGTACCGTAGACCCGAGGAAGTGGGAGAGATATCGGTCCAGTGGGTCGAAGAGGGGTACAGGGCGGTCAAGATCCATCAGGGGAGAAGCGACGCGGTGGAGTCCACGAGGGCGGTGAGGGACGCCGTCGGCGACGACGTGGAGATCATGCTCGACGTGAACGGCGCGTGGACGCCCATGGAGGC
>CAZTZC010000118.1:0-7883 GCA_964618045.1 uncultured Candidatus Bathyarchaeia archaeon
AACTATCGACGTTTACTATCGATTTACTGATCTAGTTTTACAGAGAATAACAGATTAATAATCAGCCCTCGTTCTGGCCTTCATGAAAAACAAGGTTTTACTGGCAGTCATAGCGCTCATCGCCGTCATCGCGGCGGGGAGAATGTTGACGGCGCCGAGGCAGCAGGCCGAAGCGCCCGAGGTCGAGACAGGCGCCGAGGAATACGACGAGATAAACGCGGAGATCATGGAGCTCATAGCCGAGCTGGAGCAGGGAAACCTCAACGTCACCCAGCCGGGGGACGAGCTGTCCATAGAACTCTTCGAGCTTGACCCCGAGAACGAGGGACTGGGGGACATCTACTGATGAAGAAGATAGCGGCCCTTCTGTTGGTGGCGGCGCTGCTCGCTCCCGGCATGGCGGCGGCCCTCGATTACCCGGTCCTGGACAACCAGGTCGAGACACGGCGGAGGCACCTCACGTGGCTCCTCACCCTGCAGGAGGTCAGCATGGAGGCCGTCCACGACTACATCGACGAGATAAGCGACGGGGAGGGGGCTGGCCGCCTGGAGACCCTGCTGGACGAGTACAGGGAGGCGGTCGCCGACGTCAACTCCTATGACACCCACGTCGGCCTGAACAACTACGTACGGAGCCTCAGGGACGTAACCACGAGCTTCAGGGAGGAGACCAGGGAACGCATGAGCCAGTACGACGGCAGACCCGTCGTGCTCCTCATAAGGATAGCCGAGAGGATCGACGACGACTCCGAGCGGCTTGAGCGGCTCAGGGACGAGTACTGGGAGTCCAGGAACAGGAACACGCTGGCCAACTTCGACATACGCGTGGAGCGCGCCCAGCACGTGCTCGACCTGCTCGAGGAGAGAGGCTACGACGTCTCGGAGGCCCAGGCCAAGCTGGACGAGATCGCAGCACTCAGGGACGAGCTGGAGGCGGCCCTCGGCGACCAGGACAACGCCGAGATACTGAGGGTCTCGCTGGAGGCGCTGGAGCTGTCGAGGCAGCTGGCGGACCACGTCAGAGACCTGCAGGTGCAGGTCCCGGGCAAGAGTGTGCTCCAGCACTGGGTGAACGTTGGGGAGAGGGTGCTCGACCGCACGGACACCATCATAGACGAGCTCGGCCGTCTGGGGCTCGACACCGGGGAGCTGGAGGAGGTACGCGGGGAGGCCGAAGGCTACCTCGCCTTGGCCGTGAAGAAGCTCGAGGAGCAGGACTACGAGGCGGCGGCCGAAGCGCTGCGCGACCTCAAGGACAGCCTCCTGGAGCTTAGAGACGCCTACCTTGATCTGGTGTTCCCTGAGGGGCTACCGGATGAGCTTGAGGACGCCATGGAAACCCTTGGCGAGAGACTGGAAGACATGGCCGACAACATGCAGGAAAGCCTCGAAACCCTCTAACCTTTTCATCCTATTTCTACAAGCCCAGATACTCGCATTGTTTTCTTTATTCATCCGCCCACTACGGGCTTGAACTTTTCCCTCGTGTAGATTCAAGGCACGGATGCAGTAAGTTTCTTGGTTAAACCCTCTTAATCCATAATTTTTATCCCCACCTCCAGTTCACGGGATACGTGTATCCGCGTGCTTGTTGAGAGAATTATTGACACAGGTGAGGCAGGGTGAAGAAGAGATCAATCTGGGTTATACTCGTCGTCGGGATAACGCTGTTGGCAATACCAACGATCCTCAGGCTCAACGAGGACGATGGGGTGGAAGAGACGCCTAACCCGCCTGAGGAGACGCCGGAACCGCCAGCGGAGACGCCGAAAGGCATCCTCGTCAACGAGATCCCGGAGGAAGCGGACATCCTCTTCGTCTCCATGAGGTACGTCTTCAACGATCTGGCTTGTCTGGACGAGGAATACGAGGTGAAGACGAATTTCCTCGGCGACCCTGAATGCATCGAGAAGATCTACGACGCCGAGTCAGACGTGCTGGCGTCTCCGAGGCAGCTGTACGCGTACGACGTCGAGACGGGTAGCGTCACCCAGTTGACGAACGTCGACTACGATTTCTCGAGCTCCAAACCCGTGGACTCGACCAGGATAATGGCGGTAGGCGCAGGCCATGACACGGACGGCGACGGGATCATCAGCACGAAGGACGAGATCAACATATACCTGATAGATCTCGCTGAGGAGGAGATAGAGTGCCTGACCGAGGGGCTTAACCTGACCTCGATAAACAACCCCGACTACTCGAAGGTGAACGGGAAGATCCTTTTCTCGGCGCAGAGAAAGGGAGTGTTCCACAACTACCTGTTCACGCTGGGCCTCGACGAGACCCTCACACAGGTGACCGATGACGACGGCTACCACGACTTCGACTGCTCGTGGTCGGAGGACGGCACGAAGATCGTGTTCAGCAGGCTGCCTGACCAGGCTTACCCCTGGGTGATCCCCTCGCAGGTGTGGCTCATGGACGCTGACGGGACGGACCAGGTGAAGATCACGGACGGCGGGCCTAACCCTGACGACGAGGAGCCTCATGGACCGTATCCCATCGGGATCGACGCCGACCCCGACCTCAGCCCCGACAACAGTAAGATAGTGTTTTCGAGGCTCAGGACGGGCAAGGAGAACGAGCCTTTCGGAGTCTACGAGCTGGTCGTCTACGACCTGGAGACCGGCGAGGAGACGGTTCTGGATTCAAGCTACGCCAACATGATACCCGAGTGGAAGTCTCATGGGATAGTGTTCATCAGGCAGATAGGGTCGTCGACCAGCGCGATGGATAGGAGACAGAGCATGTACATCTACATGGACGACGAGTTCAGGGATCTGGAGCCGCACCCGTTCAACGTCTTCCCCATCGGCTCAAACGGGGCCAGCTGGATAGAGAAAGACGACGAGATGTAAACCATGAACATCATAGAAACGATGAAACCACGAGGCTTCACGACGCTGTTGCTGTTGGTCCTCGTACAGTCATCCGTGATCGCCGCATCGAGCGATGACGCAACGTATAGGATAATTTTTCGAAGCGCCATGGACGCGCCCTCGGCTGATCCCGACTTCCAGGAGAACCCCCAGAGGTACTTCGAGCTGTACACCATGAACTGCGACGGCTCAGACATACAGAGGGTGACCCACAACGCATACTATGAGAACCAGCCAGACGTCTCACCGGACGGGAAAACGGTGGTATGCAGCGTCCACCTGAACGCGAGCAGAGCCTCGGGGACTGACCCCGGCTGGGAGATCGCGTTGATCGACATGGAGACGGGGGAGATGACGCTGCTGACGGACAACGACTACCTGGACTATGGCGCCCACTGGAACCACGACGGCACAAAGATCGTCTATGTGTCAGACTCGGCCCAGAGAAACAAGGTCGACGTCGAGAACCAGGTGCCGCTGAGATACGACGTCTACACCATGAACGCTGACGGCTCAGACAAGACCCAGCTGACTTTCGCCGAGGCTGGGGACGTCAACGCAGACCCGAGCTTCTCCTTCAACGCCCCGAGCAGGATACTCTACATACACTCGGAGGGGTACTCCGGCGCCTTCGATCTCTACACGATGGATCACGACGGCGAGAACAAGGTGCTAGTTCGCAGCCACGACGAGCAGCTACTGGCGTTAAACGACCCCATGTTCAGCCCAGACGGCACACGCATCGTGTTCGGCGCCAAGGTCCGTGAGTCCGCTGAAGGGAACCCGATATACAACGTCTTCACGGTAGGCCCCTCCGGCGGCGACCTGACGAGGATCACCGCTGACGACGGCGAGTCCGACGTGATCCCCCAGTACTCGCCCGACGGCGGATGGATCGCGTACTACACCTACGTCTGGGAGAACGGCGGGAACACCCACAGGATAAGAGTCGTCAGGAGCGACGGGACCGACGAGAAGACGCTGTCGACTTATCCCTGGGAGTCGGGCCCCAGCTGGTACACCGCACACCATGAAGAGATGGCTCAACAGACGGATGACGAGCCCACAGGCGGGACAGGCATACCCGGATTCGGGGCGCTATCTACACTCGTAGCCATCCTGTGTTTCTTCTACCTTAAGCAGCGAACGAACCAGCTAAAAATCGCCGAGCCGCACGTGTTTAAACCTGCGTAAATAAGCCAAACTCGGCGACTCACCGAAAAATTCACCGTTTTACCTTAGTTTCTACTCTATTCTTGTGATTCTTCCATCCGCCGTCGGGCTCACGGGGCTGAACTCCTGGAGGTAGTTGATGACGCTGTCCGCCAGGGTTATCCCTAAGTCGCCGTAGCTCTGCCCCGTGGCCAGTACCCAGTGCCCCGATCCCCCTTCGGCTAGGAACTCCCCCATGGCGACGGTGTAGGTCTCGGCTGGGTCGAGGGGCTGGTCCCCCACATAAGCCTCCGTCACTCGCTCGTTAACGGGCAGCGACGGGTCGTAGCTGAACCTTATCCCGGCGACCTGCAGCCAGCCCCCGTCGGCGTAGTACTCCAGCTCCTGCCTGATCTGCTCCCCCGTGAACTCTGCGACGACTAGGGAGTTCTGGAAGGGCAGCAGCTCATGCACGTCTGCGCGGGTAATGTCTCCCGCCGGGAAGACCCTCTTCCACCTGAAGCCACCCGAGTTGTGCAAGGCGATGTCCGCGGTCTGTGCCTGCCAGAGGAGGGCGTCCGCCACCAGGTTCCCCGCGTTGGAGTCCTGTCCCTGGAGGGCCCCGGTCTCCGCGTCGAGGTCCACGAGGGTCACCCCCACGACCTCGTTCATTATGGGGCCGTACTCGTCCACGTAGGGCTGCAGCGTCGCCGAGACGTCGGGGTCGTCGGGTATGTCAGAGGTGATGGGTATGAGCGTTTCGCTGTAACCTGTAACCGCGTCGTTCTCCACGGTGATGTCCAGTCGCCCAAGCACCAGTCCGTGGTTCCACGCCTGGACTATGATGGTATCGTCGACGTACTCGGGCGAGTCCAGCCTGGTGTGGCTGTGCCCACCCACGATGATGTCGATGCCGTCGGTGCTCTGCGCCAGCGCCACGTCGTTGCCGTAGCCTATGTGGGTGAGGGCTATGTTGAGGTCCGAGTCGTCGTCGAGCTGCGGCAGCAACGCGTTGGCTACCGTCGTCGAGTACTGGAACTCCAGCCCCTCGACGTTTTGTGGTCTCGCGGTGAACAAGCCCTGGTCGTCGAAGAGCCCCATTATGGCCACTTCTACTCCGCCCACATCCAAGATGATGTACCGCTGGAGGTACTCTGGGCACGTCCCTGACGCGGTTTCTATCACGTTTGCCCCCAACCACGGGTACTCCGAGGCCGTGCAAGCGGTGATCATGGGCTCCAGCCCGAAGTCGAACTCGTGGTTCCCGACGCACATGGCGTCCAGGTCCGCGGCGTTGAGCGCCTCGACGGTGGTGATGCCCTCGTAGTAGTTGGTCAGAATGGTGCCGTAGATGCTGTCCCCCGCGTCTAGGAACAGCACGTTTGACCCTGCTTCCCGCTCCTGGTTCACGAGGTAGGCTATCTTGGGTAGCCCTCCCACCATGCCGTCTTGGGGTTCCTGGCTCAAGGCTCGACCGTGCAGGTCGTTGATGTGGAATATGGTGATGTCCGTGGGTCCCTGTGGCTCTGGCTGCTCTGTTTCCTCTTGCTGATCGTCCAGTTGCTGTGTCAGTTGCTCTAGCTGCTCCTGCAGCCTAGCTATTTCCCGTTGGAGCGTCTCTTGGTCTTGTTCGAGCTGGGTGATCCGTGCCTCTTTCTCCTCCACGGCGTCGTTTAATCCCTGTATCTGCTCCTCGTATTCAGTGCAGTCTGCAGTGCCTTGGTCTGTTAACGCGACGTATGTTCCTACCCCGATGGCCGCCCCCAGCAGTATGCCGATCATGAAGAGGAGGAGTTTACGGGAGTCAATCATGGCTAATGAATCTCATCTTCTCGTATTTTGGTTTTCCCGGTTCAGAGACACAAAACAGGGTCTCTCAATCATCATGGACAGACTGAGTTGGGCGTTGGACTTGGGGTAGCCGAGGTTGAGCCACGAGCTTCATGGTGTTGAGCGCTCTCACTAGACTCTTTTACTGGTTGTCTAATATATCCCCATGGCTACCCGAGAAGAGCTATTGTCCCGGTACCAGACGGAGGTGCGTCCGGGGCTGCTCTACCCTCCCCTGGAGCTCCCCGGCCTTATGAATAACATCGACAAGTACCTCCTCTGGCGCATAGACGTCGAGGAGTCTGGGCTCGAAGGCGAGTTCCCCGAAGTAGAGTCCGATGCCTTCGAGCTCATCGTCGCTGCCTTCGTGAAAGGGGTCAACAACCTGCTGAACGAGATAGTCGGCGTGGACAAGGACGTCCACGCCCTGGAGGAGAAGATCAACGAGTACACGGTCTGGGAGGGGATGGCCGATGAGCACTACGACATGATACTCGGCCTTAGGGCGAGGCTGGACGGCACGTTCACGAATGGGAATAGGGTCATCCAGAACAAGATTGAATCCATGCTGCTCGCCGTCATCTCCGAGATGAGGGGGGACGGCGAGTCCCCAGAGGCGCTGAACCCCCTGTACCTCCGCTTCAACGACCTGGAGAACCTGGTCTACGACGCGTCCGAGTTCCACCTACTGGAGTTCCTGAAGGCTCAGCTGCAGTCCACCATAGACGAGGGCTATAAGGTCTTCGAGGAAGTCGTCCAAGAAGCCCTCGACAAGATTGTAAGGGAGCGCATGGAAACGGGGGACGTCGATGGCGCCGTGGAGAGGATACGGGGCTGGGAGCTTGTGAACTACTACACCGAGATAGAAGAGATGATACGTGAAGCCATCCGGAGGTGCCTTGCGTTGACCCTGAGTTACGATCTGGTGTTGAGGCAGCGGTCAGAGGCGAGGGGCAGGGTCCAGACCCGCAGGCTCCTGAAGCGGATGGGTATGGACCTGGGCCTCCTAGGGCTTCTTGTCAGGAACCCTAAGCCGACGCACGACGTGGACGTTATGCACATGCATTTCCAGGTGAAGGACCTCGAACTCGGGTTGACGGAGTACGAGGCCGAGACGGGTAGGTACGTGCTTAGCGGCGCCGGGGGGCTGCGGTATCCCGTGATGGTCATCCCGGACGACTTTAGCAGCGCGGCTCAGATGGGCTTCTCCGTGGAGCCCCCCGAGATGGATCTCAGGTTCAGGCTCACGGTGACGCCGGGGGTTGGGGGCCACGAGCATACCCTGGAGATGATGGTTGATACGCCCGCGAGGAACGTGGTCGCGAACTGGTTCGTGGGCTCCCACGATTTCCTGGGCATAGAGTCGAACCTGGTGTTGCCGGGGGACTTGGAGTCGAGGGCGCTGGGGGAGGTCGATGACATCGAGGACGCCTCAGACGAGGCCACGTTTGAGACAATAGACGGGTTCATGGAGGAGAGCATGGACTCCATGATGGAGCTCAAAGGCTTGGTGGATGATATAAGCCGGGCGAGAAGCCTGAGATACGTCTTCAGGGACCTGGAGGTTGGTGGGGGCCAGCCCTACGCCTCTAAGGAGTACAGCGAGGACTTTCACGACACCTCTGAGGTGAAGTTCTTCGGCGGGACGGCCACGGGGACGGGGTCCACGGATCGCGAGACGAGTCTAACGATAAGGATCGAGTAACTGGGTCTATTATATCGCAGTACGAATAGGCACAAAAAAGACCACATCCTGAATGGAACCGTTTTTTTCGCGATACCATGTAACATGATACAAGGAAACGAGAAAAGAATCCCGAGACTACAGCCCACCTGCAACAAACAACGATGGTAGCGGGGGGTAGATTTGAATAACCGACCTTGGGGTATTGAGCCCCACAGGCTAACCCGACCCCCCGGATTCACTTGCATACACTCAATCTCAGGGGATAACATCTAACAGCCGTCATACGTGATCCGGCCCTCATACATTCCTTATCGTTTCAAGCAGAGCCCAGA
>CAZTZC010000119.1:0-7617 GCA_964618045.1 uncultured Candidatus Bathyarchaeia archaeon
ACCCCCTCATCACAAGCATGTTCATGAGGAGCATAAGCGAGGACGAGAAGTCCACAGCCAACAGCCTGAGGATGATATCCATGAACGGCGGGGGTGTCGTCTCCCCCTTACTCGGCGGCGCCCTCATGGAGAGGGTGGGCCTCGACACGCCCGCCTTCATAGGCGGGGTGTTGACGCTGCTCGTCGCGTTACTCTACCCTCTGCTACTAAGGCGGGAGGTGGAGGTGTTGATGGAAAACGGTGGGCAACACTAGCCTTTTTCTTCAATCTTTTTAATTAACTCAATTGTCTTCTCGCTGCCATGCCTCACCCGGTATGCGAGGAGCCCAGCCCTCAGTACGGCGTTTTTCGGGCCCTCACTCGGGTCGTACCTCGACATGAAACCGTCGCAGGGGAAATCGCCGCACACTCCGCAGTGTTCGACGCCGTGTTCTTTAGCACAGGCGTAGGTCTCGCAGCTACCCCAGAAAGGCTTTCCCTCGGCGGCCTCGCAGCCGGGGCACAGAGGCTGCTTCTCTCCCTTGAACCAGCTACAGTAGTCACAGACGATGCCACAAGGCGAAAACTGAACTTCCATACTGAAATTCACATGAGCCACGTGTTTAATAAAACCTGTGAACACGCCCGGTGTACCCCTTGATGAAAGTGGGGGAAAACCCTTAACCAGAAACAGCGTTTTCATATCCATGGGCTCCGAAGGGGACCAGTCTAACCTCGCCGACGAGGGCATCGCCCTCTTCAGGCAACGCAGGTATAAGGAGGCGGCGGAAAAGCTGGAGAAAGCCATCGACCTGGAGCCCGAGAAAGTAAACCTCTGGAACCTCCACGCGCAGGCGCTGGCCAACACGGGCGACTTCGAAGAGGCCCTCAAGTCTGTGGAGGTGGCCTCCGCCCTCGACGACGGCAACTACATGAACTGGCAGCTTAAGGGGACCATCCTCATGAGGAAGGGCGACCTGGAGGAGTCTAAGAAGGCCATTGACAAGTCCCTCGAGCTGAACGAGTCTTCGGTCAACTATACGCTCAGGGGGCAGGTGGACTACAACCTCCAGAACTACGACGAGGCCATGGGCTTCTTCGATGAGGCCCTGAAGCGGGACCAAGACAACCCTCTCGCCAACCAGATGAAGGGCCTGGTGCTGTTCATCAGGGGCAGATACGGCGAGGCGATACCATTCCTCGAGAAGGCGTTGGCCGTCGGCAGATCTGAGAGCCTCGAGAAGATACTGGAGGAGTGTAGGAAGAGAGCCGGGTCCGGTTAATCCGCTTACATCTACCTTTTAGATTAGCCTCGTCAGTGTCTACAGGAATCTGCTCAATGTTTTCCACGTGCTTTGAGGAGTTCACCTAGCAGGAGATCTTCAACAAAAAATGAGGTTAGTCTTCGAGCCTCTCCAGCTTGAAGCTGACGGGCCTGATTCCGTCGCTGCAGGACGTGTACATGACGCCCTTCTCGACCCAGGGGTCGAAGTCGCCGCCCATGACCATGACGGACAGGTCCTTGTAGAGGTCACGCCAAGCCCAGCCGCAGAAGCCGTCGGGCATCTGCATGTTCCTCTCCACGATCCATGTTCTCCCCTCCTCGAAGCTGCACTTCTTGTAGGGCTCATCCTTTCCGGGCATATTGGGGACTTTGCCGTCAAAGATGATGGCGGGGTCCACACACTTCTGGACAGTGACCTTGACTCTGTTTCTCGGCATCTCGGTTCAGGGAATACCTTAGACGCCAGCATCTATAAAGGCTGTTCAAGAGGGTTCTTGGAACGGCTCACTCGTTCAAAGACTTCCCGCAGTTGATGCAGTACAGGGTGGCGGGCACCTTTTCGCCGCAGTGGGGGCACGTCGTAACGCCTTGGACAGGGCTCACGTCGTCGTCTCTGAAGTAGGCCGGCTCCCTATATGTATCCTCGAAGGTTGTTTCATCCAAAGCCGGCTCCTCCGTTTGCGGCGTTTCAAGTAATACAGGCTCAGGTAAGACGACTTCAGGTTCATATACCTCTGGCTTGCCCTCTTCTATCTCTGGCACAGACTCCTCGATCTCTGGCTCAGTTAACTCGACCTCCGGCTCAAAGAACACTGTCTCCGTTTCAGGTGCCTCTAACTCAGGTTCGGGTATCTCGACAGACTGTTCGGGCGTAAAGAACTCTGGTTCAGGCGTATACAGGTGCGGCTCCTCGTCATCGAAGACATCTCTCGATATGGGGACCTGATCCATCCCCGCTGGAGGACGCTCCTCCGCTAAGGGTTCCTGCGTCTTCGGGGGCTCCTTGGGCGGCTCTTCCACGGTCTCGGGTGCTGGAGGGGTCGTTGTCTTCTTGACTCGGCTGCCCACGATCACCGCAGAGAGCAACAGTATGAACAGCGCCGCGAACATCAGCGCCATCGCTATCTCGTTGATCATTACCCGATACACCAGTCCAGCTTAAGCATATACGTTACACGTGGATATTCTTTTCCTAATCCAACCTGTCCAGCTTGAAGCTGAGTGTTCCGCATCGTCTGTGGTCTAGCGTCCCTCGTGGGGCTTCCTGGTGCTGGGCTTAACGGGGCCTCCTCGAAAGGGTGGAGGAATCGAGCCTGATGTATAAATTCTATCGGCGTATCGAGGTAAACAATATACGTCTTCGAGGTAATCAAGTCACATGATTCTGGGTCTATGCGGGAGCCCCCGCGCCATGACCACCGAGTACGTGCTCAGAGCAGCTCTGGGCATGCTCCAAGAGAAGGGGTTCGAGACCGTTTTCTGGGGCGTTCGCGGCAAGAAGATAGGTTTCTGCATCCACTGTGACCACTGCCTTAAGGAGGCGGGATGCATAATCGACGACGACGTCCAGGGGCTCTACCCTCTCCTCCGGGAGGCGGAGGCCCTCGTCTTTGCGACGCCGGTGTACAACGGCGGGGTGAGCGCACAGATTAAAGCGGTCATGGACCGGACGAGGGCGCTCCTAGCCCAAGACAGGGACGCTCTGCGGGGTAAGCCCGGGATCGCCATCGCGGTGGGGGGCGACCGTATCGGGGGCCAGGAGCTGGCCCTGCAGCAGATTCAGACGTTCCTGATCCTGAACGGCGCCATCCCCCTAAGCGGCGGCTTCTTCGGCGCCAACCTCGGCGCCTCCCTCTGGTCCAAGGACAGCATGGAGGGCATCAGGGAGGACGATGAGGGCATGAGGAGCATGAGGAAGACGGTGAAGAGGCTCATAGAGTACATGGAGGAACGGGTATGAAGATCGCGTGGGGGATAACTGGGTCCGGCGACAAGATCAACGAAACCATAGAGGTGATGAAGGCCCTGAAACGGGCGAACCCGGAGCTGAGGATCGAGGTCTTCCTCTCCAAGGCAGGGGCAACGGTAGCCAAGTACTATAGGGTGGAGAAGGAGTTGCATGACAGCTTCGACAAGGTGTGGAACGAGGTTGACGCTAACACGCCTTTCCTCGCAGCTAGGCTGCAGGTCGGGGAGTTCATGTTCCTGTTGATCGCTCCCGCCACCAGCAACACGGTGGCCAAGCTGGCCGTCGGGGTAGCCGACACCCTGCTCACCAACGCCGCACTCCAAGCAGTGAAGGGCTACATCCCTGTATACATCATGCCCGTGGACTACAGGGAAGGCGAGGTCACCACGACCTTGCCCAGCGGGAAAAAACTGAGGCTCAAGGTAAGGAAAGAGGACGCCGAGAACGTCGCAAGGCTGGGCTCCATGGAGGGCATCCACCCCTTCGAGTTCCCCGACATGATTCCGGCTATCTTCGAGGAGCATCTGAAAAAAGGAAAACGGTGAAAGAGACTAGAAGACGTGGTGCATCTTCAGGGTCTTCTTGGAGAAGTCTCTAGGGGGCCTGAAGGCCGTGAAAAGGTCCAGTCTGTCCTGCTCCTTGAGCCTATCATAGATCTGCACCCACGCGCACTCGTTCTCGTAGTCCCCGACCTCGCACTTGCCCTTCACCTGTCCGCCGCAGGGGCCGTTGAGCAGCCCCTTAGCGCACCGGGTCAGGGGGCATATGCCGCCGGTCTCGTCAAGGATGCAGTCGCCGCAGGCCCTGCACATGTCGTGGAACTTGCCGAGGCGCTCGGTCTCGCCTATGAACAGCGTGTTCAGCGCCGGCAGCACTATCTTATTGCTGTAGGTGCCGACTGTCTGAACGCCCGCCCCGCACGCCATAACCAGTATGGCGTCGGCCTCGGCAATCTGCTTTTTATACTTCTTGAGGTCCCGCCTGTCGAGTCTCAGGTCGCATGGGTCCTCCACCATGGCCCAGCCGGCGACCCTGTCTCCGAGCCTCTCGACCATCTCCTTGACCTCGTCCTCGCCGCCCGTCTGGCAGCTGGTGGAGCATGTCCCGCAGCCCACTATGAACAGCTTCTCGTAGGGCGCGATCATCTCTTGGACTTCTTCCATCTGTTTCTGCTCTGTGATTATCATCTCATATCTCTCCTAGAACGCCTCCAGCAACGGCTCGAATATCCGCTCATACAGGACAGCCATGACGTGTATCCCTGCCGCGCTCGTGGTCTTCCGGATCTCCTTGATGAAGGGTCTGAAGAACTCCAGGTTCACGTCGTCGTAGAGCTGGCTCCTCTTCTCCTTGTCGGGCTCCTCCTTTGCCTTCTTCATGTTCGCCAGAAGCTCCGGCGGCACCGAGACGCCTGGGATGAACCTGTCGAAGAAGTCGGCTATCCCGTAGCTCTTTAGCGGGAACACGCCGACGAGCGTCGGGCACTTGTACCTGTCCACCTCCTTGAGGAACTCTTTGGTCTTGTCGATGTCGAACATGGTCTGGGTCTGGATGAAATCGGACCCGATCTTGGTCTTGCGCCCTATCTTCAGCACCTCCGGCATCAGCGGGTCCGCGTTCGGATTGGCTGCTATCCCCACGTTTATCTCTACCTTGCCGTGGATCTCGTTCCCGGCGACGTCTACCCCTTCGTCGATCATCCTGTGCAGCATGTAGACGAACTGTGCGGAGTCCAGGTCGTAAACCGAGATCGCGCCCTTGTTGTCGCCGAGGACCGTGTGGTCCCCGGAGATCGCCAGTATGTTCCTGATCCCCAGGTACGCGGCAGCAAGCACGTCGGACGTCAACGCGAGCCTGTTCCTGTCTCTCACGGTCATCTGGTAGACCGTCTCCAGCCCCACCTCCTTCTGGACCGCCCACGAAGGGACGAGGGAGTTCATGTAGGCGTAGGCTAGGGGGTTGTCCGTCACGTTGGCAGCCACCACGTAGGGCTTCATAGCCCTGGCGCTGACGAGTATCTCCTCTATGCCCGTCACCTTCTCGGGCTCCAGCTCTCCGGTGAGAACGAACTTGCCTGCTCTGATGTCCTTCACCAGTTGGCTGTACGCTGGTCGTTTATCGGCCATTTTAACCATCTCCTAACCTACTACATACTCATTTTAAGAACTTTGTATCAACTAGTGTTAATTACATCAGAAGGTAAGTAATTTCAGTAAATATATTATAAATATCCTCATCGTACTAATGTCTTCGTAGGAACCCAATGGTGAAGGGAATTGTCTAAGAAGGATCTAAGACTAAAGATAGATGAGCTATCCTCGAGCATCGGCGTGTTCAAGGGACTCGATATCCAGGTTGGGAGGATCGTGGACGACGAGTGGGAGGAGGCCATGGGGCCGACGCCGTTCCCGTCGATAGGAACTTTCAGGGACTGGGACCGGAAGCTTCTGGAGCGCTACAAGCCGTTCTACATGCCTTTCTGCGACCTCTGCTGCCTCTGCACCTTCGGTAAATGTGACCTAACGGGCGACAAGAAGGGCGCCTGCGGCCTCACGATGGCGGCCCAACAGTCACGCATAGTATTGCTAGCGTGCTGCATCGGAGCTTCCACTCACTGCGCCCACGCCAGGCACATGATGAACCACCTCGTCGAGATGTATGGGAGAGACCACAAACTCGACATAGCGATAAACACGAACGTGCAGGCTCCTAACTCGAGACTCGTGTGCGGCATCAGGCCGAGGACGTTGAGAGACCTGGAGGACATCCTAGACTATGTCGAGACGCAGCTCGTCCAACTCGTCGCCACGGCGCATACGGGGCAGGAAGGCGACAACATAGACTTCGAGTCCAAGGCTTTCCACGCGGGGATGCTGGACCACGTCGCCATGGAGGTCGCGGACCTGTGCCAAATATCCACCCTAAACTTCCCAAAAGGCGTAGCGGACGCCCCAATGACCGAGATAGGCTTCGGCTCCATCGACACCTCAAAGGCGGTGGTGATGTGCATAGGGCACAACGTGCTCCCCAGCGTGGACATAATAGACTACCTCATGGAGAACAAGCTCTTCGAGGAGGTGGAGGTTGGCGGCCTCTGCTGCACCGCCCACGACAACAGCCGGTACGATAAACGCGCGAAGGTACTGGGGCCAATTTCCTGGCAGCTCAGGTACATCCGCACAGGGATACCCGACGTCGTGGTCGTGGACGAGCAGTGCCTACGCACAGACATCGTGGATGAGGCGCAGATGATAGGGGCGCCTGTGATAGCGACGAGCGAGAAGAGCATGCTCGGGCTCCCCGACAGGACCCATGACCCGCCGGACGAGATCGTAGACGACCTTGTTGAGGGAAGAACCCCCGGCGTGCTTATACTTGAACCCGATAAGGTTGGCGAGGTCACGGTAAAGACTGCTTTGAAGATGAAGCCCAAGAGAGCTGGTTTCAAGCCGCTGTCCATGGAGGAGCTAGTGGAGATGGCGGGGCACTGCCGCGGCTGTATGGAGTGCGTGAGGGCGTGCCCCAACAACCTCCCCGTAATGGACGCCGTTAAGGCCGCGGCCGAAGGGGCCGTAGAAGCCCTCGCTGAGATCCAGCCCATGTGCGTCGGCTGCGCGAGATGCGAGAGCGCCTGCCCCGAGGATCTACCCATAATAAGCTTCCTGACGAAGGCGGCTGACGAGAAAGGCATGACGGACTCATACGCGATACGGGTGGGCCGCGGAGCGGTCACCGACGTCGAGATCAGGGAGGTCGGCAGGGGAATCGTCTTCGGGGAGATACCGGGAGTCGTGGCTCTGGTCGGGTGCGCCAACTACCCCAAGGGGGGACTGGAGGTGGCAGATATTGCAGAGGAGTTCCTGAAGCGGAGGTTCATCGTGGTCGCGACTGGGTGCGCCGCCATGGACCTAGCGTTGAGGAAAGACGAAGACGGTCTGAACCTCTACGAGAAGTATCCCGGGAACTTCGACGCAGGCGGACTGCTCAACATAGGCAGCTGCGTGTCAAACGCTCACATCACGGGGGCCGCCATCAAGATAGCCAACATCTTCGCTAAACGCCCATTGAGGGCTAACTACGAGGAGATAGCCGACTACATCTACAACAGGGTGGGCGCCGTCGGCATAGCCTGGGGCGCCATGTCCCAGAAGGCGGCGAGCATAGCGTCCGGGTGCTGGAGGCTCGGCATACCGGTCATCGTTGGACCCCACGGCTCCAAGTACAGGCGCAACCTGCTCGGCAGGGCCGACAAGGAGGAGGACTGGATGACTCTGGACGCGAGGACGGGCGAGGAGAAGTACGTGGGCCCGGCGCCCG
Source organism: uncultured Candidatus Bathyarchaeia archaeon (assembly GCA_964618045.1). Taxonomy (GTDB): domain Archaea; phylum Thermoproteota; class Bathyarchaeia; order TCS64; family TCS64; genus RBG-16-57-9. The sequence continues at coordinate 7,551 of CAZTZC010000119.1, forward strand.
AGCACCTATTCTACTCGGCCGAGACCCTGGAGGAGGCCATGGTCATGACGGCCAAGCTCAGCATGAG
>CAZTZC010000120.1:0-7609 GCA_964618045.1 uncultured Candidatus Bathyarchaeia archaeon
TATCCGGCTAAGACACTGGTGCCTTATCCTCTGGATCATGAGTCCAGCGCATTAGCCAAGCTATGCTACCCCAGCTCCCAACTAGATACCATGAATCCTTTATTTAAATCATGACGATGTGACGCGTAAGCAGCTTTATCAACGAAGCGTCACCAGAATTTGCAGGACATCGCCTGCAGTAAGCCTGCACATGTCTTATCAACCCACGTGACCGGATTACACCATTATGAGTGCAGTTGACAGCGTGATCGAGCTCATAGGTAACACGCCGCTGGTGAAGCTCAACAGGGTCACGGAGGGCCTCGACGCCGAGGTCTGGGCCAAGCTAGAGTACATGAACCCCACGGGGAGCATCAAGGACAGGGTCGCCCTGAGGATGATAGAGGACGCCGAGAGGCAGGGACACCTGAAGCCGGGGTACACCATCGTGGAGTCCAGCACGGGGAACACGGGCACCAGCCTCAGCCTCATGGGCACCCTCAAGGGCTACAGGGTCGTCATCTACGAGACCACCCCCGGGAAGATGGGTCAGGAGAAGAAGAACCTGATGAGGGGGTACGGCGCCGAGGTTAGGACCATATCCCCCGAGGAGTACGATGACCTGAGGATGGGGGTGCCGGGCGCCGAGATAGAGCTACCTGGAAGAAGAATCTGCCTGGCCTTGGAGAAGAAGAACCCAGACGTGTGGTGGGCCAGACAGTTCGCTAACCCCTCAAACGTGGAGGCCCAGAAAGACATGGGAAGAGAGATACTGGGGCAGACCGGCGGCAAGGTCGAGGCCTTCGTGGCCAGCATCGGCACCGGGGGCACCCTCATGGGCGTGGCGGAGGTCCTGAAGGAGAAGAACAGGAAAACCAAAGTGGTGGGCGCCATCCCCCCGGGCTCCAAGAAGGAGATGAAGCCGGGTAGGCCTTACCCGGTGAGCGAGATAGAGGGAGGGATCATAGCCGAGATGCTCATGAAGCCGGGGCTCATCGACGAGGTTGTCACCATCACCGACGAGGAAGCCGTCATGATGACTGAGAGACTCTGGAGAGACGAGGGAATCTTCGCGGGCGTCTCCTCCGGCGCCAACGTTTTGGCGGCCCTTAGGATCGCGGAGGAGCTGGACGGGGGGCAGCGGGTGGTCACCGTGATGCATGACAGCGGGGACAGGTACCTCACTACGAAGCACTACGTGACCTAGAGCCCCTCACTCTACTGGGCTCATCCTCCGTCAGGTGCTCCGGGCCACCTTCTTTCGTTCAGGCGAAGGCTTTGCCTTCGACGAGCCTAGGCTCGCTGAGGGCCACAGGCTCACCGCCTCTCAGGTAGACCCTGGGCAGCAGGGGGCTCAGGTGGTTGGCGAGGCTGTACGTCATTATGTCCGCAAGCGCTGAGAGGCTGGATGCGTCGTTCTCCCCCTCCCTGCTTATCGCCTCGACCACGTCGCCGGGCTCATAGTCGGTGTCTGTCAGGTCCACGAGGAAGTGGTTCACCGAGACCGTGCCGAGAACTGGCCTGATCTCGTCGCCAACCCTGACCTTTCCCTTCTGGGTGAGGCCCCGGGGGTAGCCGTCGCTGTACCCTATGTGTAGCGTGCCCACCCTCATCCGCTTGGGGGCGACGAACCTGCGGCTGTAGGTGAGGGCCTCCCCCTCTTCGACCCACTTGACGTGCTCTATCCGCGCCTTGAAGCACATGGACTGCCTGAGCTCTATGCCATGGCCCCTGTCCTCTTCCTCTGGATATAGGCCTAGGAGCATGAGGCCCGGCCTCACGGCGTCCAGATACGCGTAGGGCTTGTGGAACACGGCGTTGCTGCTGGCGATGCTCTTGGTGCCCACGTCCACGCCTTTGGCGGCGAGCCTCTCCTCGACCTCCAGGAGCCGCTGGACCTGCCTTCTGTCCAGCTCGTCGGCCTCGGAGAGCGTCGAGAAAATGCCCTCGATCCTTAGGTTGGGGAGGCTGCTTATCTCCTCTATGAGGTCGGGTGCCTCGCTCCACCTCACCCCCACACGGCCGAGGCCCGTGTCCACCTTCACCCACAGGGACGCCGTCTCGCCGAGTTTGGCGGCGGCGTCGCTGAGCATCCTAGCCGGCTTCTGCTGGTAGATGGTCTGGCTTATGCCGAGCCTCACGACGGTCTCGAACTGCCCGGGCGTGAAGAGGGGGTCGATGTTGATGATGCCCACGTCTAGCCCCGCCTCCCTTATCTGGAGGGCCTCGTGGAGCTTCGCCACCAGCACCCTCTCCACCCCCTGCGTAGCCATGTACGCCACCACCGCCACAATTCCGTGGCCGTAGGCGTTGGACTTGACGCACGGGATGACCTCCCGCCCCGTCCTGGCCCTGACCTGCTCTAGGTTGCGGCCTATGGCGTCCAGGTCTACCTCAAGCCAGGACTGGAACCCCTTGATCCTCTCTTTTATCTCCCCCGGGGACGGCTGCCCCGCGATGTAACCGCTCATAGGGATAGAGGCCTCATTTGAGGCTATAAGGAAAACGTTGGCCCTAGAAGAGGAACGACGGGGGCAGCGCGAACTTCTCTAGCTCGGTCTGGGTTATGGCCTTTATGCGCTCCAGCTCCATCTCCTGGTCTGGCATGACGAAGGTGATGGCGGTTCCCTCTTTGCCGGCTCGCGCGGTTCTGCCGACGCGGTGGAAGTACATGTTGGGGTCGTCGGGGATGTCGTAGTTGATGATGAAGGGTACGTCATCGATGTCCAGGCCCCTCGCCGCGAGCTCCGTGGCGATCAAGAGTTCGTAGTCTCCCTCCCGGAAGGTATCAAGCATCTGCTGCCGCCTCGCCTGGGTGAAGTCGCCGTGCAGGGGCTCGGCGGATATGCCTGCCCGCCTCAGGCTGCTGGAGAGCCTGTCCACCATGTACTTCGTGCGGCAGAAGACGATGCCCCTGTCGATGTCGAAGTACTCTATGAGCCGCATGAGGGCGTCCTCCCGCTCATGGGCGGCGAGCACCATGTAGTACTGCTTGATGGTGGTCAGTCCTATCTCGTCGCGGCTCATGTTCACGGTGACTGCGTCGGGCATGAACCGGGCTGAGAGCCTCTGCGTGCGTTCGTCGATGGTGGCGCTCCAGAGGCTCACCTGCTTCCGCCGGGGCAGCTGGCTCATTATCCACTCGATGTCCTCGAAGAAACCCATGTCGAACATGCGGTCGGCCTCGTCTAGGACCACAGTCTTGACGTTTCTCAGGTCGAGGGTGCCTCGCCTCATGTGGTCCATGATCCTGCCTGGTGTCCCCACTACTATGGTGGGGTTCTTCCTCAGCTCGCTGAACTGGCCACGGATGCTCACGCCGCCGTAGATGGGGGTGGCCCATATCTTGGTGTGCCTACCGTAGGTGTTTATGTCGTCGGTTATCTGCTGGGCGAGCTCCCTGGTGGGCGCCAGCACGAAGCCTTCCACGTTGCCCGAGTCCGGGTCTAGGTTGTTCAGCATGGGTACGCCGAACGCGGCCGTCTTCCCCGTGCCTGTCTTGGCCTGGCCGACGACGTTTTTCCCTTCCATCATCGGCGGGATGGCGTTCTCCTGGATGGGGAACATCTCCGTGAAGCCGATCTCTTTGAGTGCCTTCTTTATCTCCTGCTTGATTTCTAGTTCGTCGAAGTTCATATCAATCAGCGGCATGTATCGAAATTGTCTCTTGTCGTAACGCAGGGGCGTTAATAAAGGCTCGGTTACCGCACGGAAGACCATGTATTGTAACCGTGAAAACGGGGGGCTGGTTACTCTACCGTTACTTTGGTTGGTGGCTGGACTATACTGAAGTGGGTATTAGGACAGCCTTCAGGCTGGGCGTAGTGATGGCAGCGCTGCTGCTGGCTGTATCGGCGGCTTCCGTGCTCATGAGGCAACCGCGGCTCGACGATGGCACCCAGAAGGCGTTGATCTATGACCCCCTCTACGAGACCCAGACGGCGGTTAGCTTCACCGACACCCTTGAGGAGTTGCTGACTGGCGGGGGGTTCAAGGTAGAGGTTTATCGGGGCGAGGAGGCGACGGTGAAGCAGCTGCAAGCGTTGAAGGGGGGCTACAGTCTCATGGTGTTTCGTGTGCACAGCGGCGTCTTCGATGACGAGGTCTGGCTGTTCACGGGCGAGGAGTTCGACGCCTCCAGGTACGTGGGCATGCAGCTCGTCAACGAGGTGCACGTGGCTCGGTCCCCGAACGATCCGAGGATGTTTTTCGCTGTTGGCCCCCGGTTCGTGGGGAGCCGGCTGGGCGGCGTCTCCTCGGGTCTGGTCGTACTGATGGGCTGTGATGGGCTGGGGGACGAGAGGCTGGCCATGACTTTCCATGACGCGGGGGCTGATGCGGTCGTCGGCTGGGACGGGGCTGTCTCCCTCTCGTGTTCCGACGAGGCGTTGATTGCGCTGATACGAGAGATGCTAGCCGGTGGGTCTCTTGGAGAAGCCGTCGCGTCCTGTCCACAGGCTCAGGGTGTCTCGCTTCTGGTTTATCCCGAAGGGTCGAGGGATTTTTCTTTGGGGTAACTGTAACGGGATAAGAGCAAACTGGCCGGTCACTATAAAAACCAAGTTTACTGCGAGTCGGGTGTTCTGGTTACTCTAGGATTAATGGTAACATCACCAAGAGCTTTACCTGAGAGTTACATGAGCTTAAATAAGGATTCTCTTGGAAAGTGGCTACTGTTCTTCACAATACTGACAATAGCCAGCGTTCAGACCCAGCCGGTTGAGGCATCCATCCCATCCGGGTACCAGTCCTTCTACGTGCTGGGGGACAGCACCAAGATCATCTTGGAGGCGGTGGACCCAGCCGTGGGGCTGCCCATATCCGGTGCGAACCCGTACAGCGTCTTCAGCGTAGTCTCCTACCTGGACGACACACGGATATACGTGGACCAGAGAGGAAACGGCTACAGCTTCCAGAAATCTGACTTCACGGGCGCCGACGCCGTGTTCAGGCTGGACAAGGGAGGCGTGATAACCTTCGACAACTGGGCTTCACCCTACTACACCATAACCCCTCCCGGCAGCGGCGCGCTGCTAAGCGGCTCCCTCAACAACCCCCCCGCGGTGGGTATCGACGGAGGCGACTACTTCTTCGTCGCCGGAGGCCCCCTGAGCGTATTCAGGGGAGCCACCGATAGGCGGCCCGAGACTGGGGACGGAAACTACATCGCAGGCATGTGGGAGCTCTACCCGGTGGAGCAGGGAGGCGACGAGGCACAGAAGAGCTACGTGGTCCCGGCGGGGGAGGACACGGTGGGGACAGACGACTTCCTGGGAGGAGGCGAGGTGCAGGGCGGCACCTTCGCGGTCGTCCAGAGCACCGAGGACGGCACCCTAGTGGATTTCAGCCAGAAGGGCGTCCCGGACAGCCGTAGCCTGAACAGGGGCGAGAGCTTCGTCATCCCTCACGTCGATGAGGGGGACTACGTTGTCGCCAATAATAAGGTGCAGGTGGGACTCATAGCCAGCGGCGGCGAGAGCTACGACATACGTTACTTCACGTTGAAGGACGAGAGGTTCACGGGCAACGACTTCCATGTGCCCACCTTCCCCACGGGGTCGCCGCCCCTGGACGTCAGGTACCACATACACGCCATCACGGACGCGGAGGTAACGGTGGAGACGGACGCGGGTGTAGAGCCAGGGTGGAACCCCAGATTCCTGGCCGCGGGCACGACGGACGCCAGCTTCAGCACCCCCGGGGACACGCCGGTTCACGTCACGGCCGAGATAGGGCAGAGGATAATCATCCTGGTCTCCGTGGACACTGGCGAGGGAGACAGGGACTGGGGCTACGTGCCCATAGACGCCAGCGCCCTGGTCAACGAGTACTTCGTCCCCTACGCGCCCAGCGGCAGGGCGGCCAGCCACGACATGCAGCTTTACGTGTCCCCCATCTTCGACGGCACGACCATCTACGCCGACTACAACCAGGACGGATTGATCGACGACATGGTCACGTTGAACAGGGTGGAGTCACACGGGTTCTTCGACACATCTGACATGGACAACACCGGGACCCACATCTTCGCCGACTTCCCCTTCACGGTGGTCTACGGGGAGTCGATCCTCGCCCAGGCCGGCGGCCCCCTCTCGGGCTACGACTGGGGGTACACCATAATCCCGCTGGACTATACGCCCGCTAACATCGTCCTCGACATCCTTAAGACGGCGTTCCCGCCGACGGTGCCGATCTCCAGCCCTGTGATGTTCACCCTCGAGGTGACCAGCGGGGACGCCAACGTGTTCACGATCCTGGACGTCGACGTCTTCGACGAGCTGCCGCCCGGCTTCACCTACGTAGGGTCATCGACGACAATCACCCACACGGATGGCTCCGAGAGCTACGAGGACCCCGGCATAGTTGGCCAGACGTTGACGTGGGATCTCAACGAGGACATGCAGCCAGGGGAGACCATCACCGTATCCTTCTACGCGACGTCGACCACCGTACTCGGGGAGAACTACATAGACACCGGCAGAGCCGTCGGGACGGACCCCTTCGGCAACACGTACAGCCCGGAGGCAACCGCCTTCGTGACGGTGGCGGCGAACGGCGTCGTCGAGGGATTCATCACCGACGTCACCCTAGCCGCCCCCGCCCCGGTTCCAAGCGTCACGGTGGAGCTGCTGGACTGCTCCGGAACCCCAACCGTGTTGAAGACTACAAACACCGACGGGAACGGCTTCTACGACTTCGTCGAGCTGCTGGAGGGGGAATACTGCGTCAGGTACGACCCCCTAGACCCGGATCTGGGATTACTGGTGCCCTATAGCGACGACGACCCCCTAGTGCCCCCTGCGGCCCCGCTCACCTCGTCCGCGGAGTTCATCCTACCCCCCGACGGCATCAAAATCCACAACTTCCAGGTGGCGGTCCCCATCGACCTACAGGTCGAGAAGACCTTGACGGAGCCGGGGGACGGGGACGCCTACGTCGGCGACGCCGTGGTGTTCACCGTGGCGGTGACCAACACAGGTGACATACCCCTGGAGACGGTGCCTCTGGTCGACACATACGACTCGACTAAGCTCGAGTACACCGGAGCCAACCCTACCCCTGACGACGTGGATGCGGTGCTTGGCGTACTCCAGTGGACGGACCTGACTGGGCCGGGGGTCCTCGACCCGTTGAGCACGGTCATCGTGGAGATATACTTCGTCGCGGCGGAGAGCACCCTCCCGGGGTCCACCACGGACTACGCCGAGGTGAACGACGCCAAGGCGCTTGACTTGGAGTACTATGTCGACGGCTCGGACGACGACGACGTGATCATCATGGACGCGGAAATGACCGTCGACAAGGAGCTGACCGAGCCACCGTCGGGCTACACCGACATCGGCGAGACGGTCATCTTCACGGTGACCATCACCAACGAAGGCGACTTGCCCATCGTGACGGTGCCCCTCGTGGACACCTACGACCCCGCGAAGCTGGGCTACGTGACCGCGTCGCCGACGCCTGACACGGCTGACACGGTGGGCGGAGTGCTGGAGTGGACGGACCTGACGGGCCCCGGCTCCCTCGCACCAGGGGGAGCGCTCATCGTCGAGATAACCTTCGAGGCGCTGGAGTACACAGACTACGGCGGCACCGAGGACCTCGCCGAGGTGATAGACGCCTACGTGGC
>CAZTZC010000121.1:0-7561 GCA_964618045.1 uncultured Candidatus Bathyarchaeia archaeon
CGCAGAGCGGGTCCATCGCCCTCGAGGTCCCATCCTTCCTCGTCGATAACCATCTCGGCTACAGCAAGTCCGTCGCCCTCGGTAACAAGTCAGACGTCGACGAGGCTGACCTGATCTCTTGGCTCGGCAGAGACGAGGGCACACGCGTCATCGCGGTCTACACCGAGGGAACAGACGAGGGCAGGAAGCTGATGAAGGCCATCAGAGGCGCCTCCACCGGTAAACCGGTCCTCATATTGAAGGGCGGCAAGACGGAGGCGGGCAGGAAGGCGGTCCTGGCCCACACGGGGTCGCTGGCCGGCAGCGGCGAGGTCTTCGAGGCAGCCGTCTCCCAGAGCGGAGGATTCTGCGTCGGGAGCCTGGAGGAGCTTCTGGATGCAGCGAAGGCGTTCTCAGCGTTGCCTGTGCCTAGGGGCCCCAACCTTCTCGTGGTGACGAGCTCAGGGGGAGCGGGCATCCTGTCCTCCGACGCCTCAGAGAAATCAGGGTTGAACCTGCCCACGCTTTCCAGGGACACCGTGGACCGGCTCAAGGCTGTTCTGCCTGATTTCTGCATACTGAGGAACCCGCTCGACCTGACCGGGAACGCCCTCACCGAGCCCAAGATGTACAGGGACGCCTTGGAGGTTGCACTGGAGAGCGGCGAGGCGGACATGGTCCTCGTGGTCTTCGGTGACCCGATACCAGACACCGTCGAGCTCCTGAGGGGAGTAGTGGAGAAGGCCCGGGAGAAAGAGGTTCCCGTGGCGGTGAACTACCTGGGTGGAGCAGACGTCCAGAAGGTCGAGGTTGACGCTCTCCAAAGAAGCGGCGTCCCGGTCTACCCGACCCCGGAGAGGGCCATAACCGCCCTAGGATACCTGAACAGGTATCGTTTGAACAGGAATAATCTAGGAGGAAAGTAAAGTGTCAGTTTATGAAGACGAGCCCGGCAAGAGAGTGCTCATGCTGGGCAACGAGGCCATAGCCAGGGGCGCCGTCGAGGCAGGCATCCAGCTCGGAGCCGCCTACCCGGGGACCCCTTCATCGGAGATAATGCCGTACATCGCGGACGCGGCGAAGGAGCTGGGCTTCCACGCCGAGTGGTCCACCAACGAGGTGGTGGCCTTCGAGGTCGCGGCGGGCGCCGCGGTGGTCGGCGGAAGATCGCTGTTCGCGTGCAAGGGCGCCGGGCTCAACGTGGTGATGGACATGCTCATGACGCTGCCCTACACCGGCGTACGCGGAGGCTTCGTCATAGTGGTCGCGGACGACCCCGGGGCGTGGTACAGCTCCAACGAGCAGGACTCGCGGTTCGCCGGGCTCTGGGCGGAGCTGCCCGTGCTCGAGCCGTGGGACCAGCAGTCAGCCAAGGACATGACCCGGGACGCGTTCAGCCTCTCGGAGATGCTGGAGCTGCCGGTTCTAGTGAGGAGCTGCACCAGGCTGAGCCACGCCTCAGGAGACGTCTGCCTGGGCGAGATACGGAAGAAGCGTAACGAGATACTCTTCGACAAGCACTGGAAGATCCCGTACAGGTGGAACGTGTACGGCCCCCCAGGCCCCATCGAGAAGCATCGATGGCAGAAGGAGCAGATGAAAAAGGCGCAGGGCTTCGTTGAGGGCACCAGCTTCAACAAGCATCACGAGGCAGAGAAGGGCTCCAAGGTAGGCGTTGTGACGTCGGGCATGGCGTCAAACTATGTGCAGGAGGCGTTGAACAGGCTTGGGAAGCGTGACAGCGTACACCTGCTGATACTTGGAGTACCCTACCCCATCCCAGAGAAGATGGTGAAGCGTTTCCTCGATAAGGTTGACGCCGTTCTCTGCGTCGAGGAGGGTGAAGCCCTCATTGAACAACAGCTACACCAACACGTTAACCGCTTGGGGAAAAACGTCGAGGTGCTTGGCCGTCTCTCTGACGGAGTCATGCCCGCCGTCGACGAACTAGACCCGGATAAGGTGATGTCAGTGCTGGCCAGGTTCCTCGATGTTGAACTTCCTCCATCTGGGGAAGACTCTGTGAGGGAGGAGCTGTCTGAACTGGTGTGCGCGCGCAGCTCATCCTGGTGCGCCGGCTGCCCCCACATCGGAAGCTTCTGGGCGCTCAAGATGGCATTGCCGGCGGACAAGGTGAACATAATAAACACGGGCATAGGGTGCTACGAGATGAGCGGGTACGGGATCGCCGCGGCGCCCATCGACGCGAAGGACACGGACGAGTCCAAGAGGTGGAGGGCTACCACCCCCTACGAGATGACGGACACCCTGTACGTCATGGGGAGCGAGACGGGCCTCAGCCAAGGACAGTACCACGTCGGGTACAGAGACGGTAAGATAGTCAGCGTGCTCGGCGACTCCTCGTTCTTCCACACCAACCTCCCCCCGATAGCCAACGCGGTGTACAACAAGGCGGAGCAGCTGATCCTGGTGCTCGACAACTACTGGACCTGCATGACGGGCCACCAGCCAAACCCCTCCACTGGGGTGACCCTGCTTGGCGAGGACACGAAGACGCTCTCGATCGAGGATATATGCAGGGCCCTAGGCGTCCAACACGTCAAGACCGTCGACCCCTACAACCTGAAGGAGACCATAGACGCTATGAAGGAGGCCCTGGGACACGAGGGCGGCCCCTCAGTGGTGGTCCCAAGGAGAGTATGCGCCTTACAGCGGTCCCGTGAGCTCCGTCGCCAACGGCAGGAGGCGCCGCGCTACGTGGTGAACGATGGCTGCACAGGCTGCAGGATGTGCCTCTGGCTCGGGTGCCCAGCCATCGGGTTCGACGAGTCGAAGACCAACGCAGCCGGCGGTAAAGGAGTCGCCTTCATCGACCCACTTCTCTGTGTGGGGTGCGGTATATGCGCCCAGGAGGAGGTCTGCAGGTTCCATGCACACGACAAGGTCGGGGAGGGAGAGTTCTAGGGTGGTGGCCAAGGTGGAAGACTTGAAGGAGTTCAACCTCATCGTGACAGGCGTCGGTGGCCAGGGCAGCGTCCTCGCTAGCCACATAGTGGCTGAGGCCGCCGTCAATAGGGGCTTCAAGGTCAGAGTCGGAGAGACCTTCGGTGCCGCCCAGAGAGGAGGCAAGGTGCACTCCCACGTCAGGATCGGCGACGAGGTCTACGGCCCCCTGTGTCCAAGCGGGTCCCTGGATGTCCTTCTGGGGCTGGAGCCTAACGAGACCCTACGGCTCGCCTTGAAGTACGCCAACGAGGAGACGTTGATCATCACCAACACCCGCCCGGTGCCGTCCATGGACACGAACATCGGTGCCGACGCCTACCCGGACGTCTCATTGCTGATCGAGGCGTTGGGTAGGCTCTCGGGGAAGGTGGTGTCTTTCGACGCGACTGAGCTGGCTGTGAAGGCCGGGAACGAGCGAACCATGAACGTCGTGCTCCTCGGGGCGCTGGCCGCCAGCGGGAGACTCCCCTTCGAGAAGGAGTCACTGCGTGAAGCGGTCATGAGCCGTGTCCCGCCCAGAACGGTAAAGGTTAACGAGGCAGCCTTCGACCTGGGCTGTGATCAGTTCTAACCCCTTTCTTTTGATGGGGTCAACCTCTAGTCCTAGGACGTTCACACTGGCGGAGGAGCGAGATGGTTACAAGTTCTTCAACACATCTAACAGTATGTCTAGGCCGCTGTCAGCCTGTTCCTCCGTGAGTATGAGGGGCGGGGCCATTCGAATGCTGCATGGGCCTGCGGCCAGCAGAAGCAACCCCTTCTTGAACGCGTCTATGATGGCTTGATCTCGTTCATCCACCGCCGGCTCCTTCGTCTCTCTGTCCCTCACCAGCTCCAACCCTATCATCAGGCCCTTGCCGCGGACGTCGCCTATGATCTCTACCTCATCCTGGGCCTCGGTTAAGCGTTTTTTGATGTGTCCCCCGACCTTCGCGGCGTTCTCCCAGAGCCTTTCGGTGGTGAGCACGTCGATGACCGCGGAGGCCGCCGACGCGATTATCGGGTTCCCGCCGAGGGTGTTTTCGTGGGCGCCCTCCTCCCAGTCCATCACCTCGCCTTTGGCTGCGCACACCCCCATGGGTAAGCCCGCGGCTATCGCCTTGCTCATGCACATGATGTCTGGCTCTACGTCCCAGTGTTGGCATGCCCACATCTTACCGGTCCTGCCATAACCTGTCTGGATCTCATCCGCAATCAACAAGATGCCGTTTTCGTCGCATAACTCACGGGCCCTTGGCCAGTATTCCTGTGGCGGAGAGACGTAGCCGCCTGCCCCCAGGAGGGGCTCGAAGATCAGGCCAGCCACTTCCTCGGGGGTCACGACGAACCTGAAGATGTGTTCCTTTATGTAGTCGAGACAGTATAGCCCGCAGTCTGGATATTCCTGTCTGAAGGGGCAGCGGTAGCAGTAAGGGTAGGGGGCTAAGATGGCTCCGGGCATCATGGGTCCAAAGTGTTTCCTCGCCTTGCTGCTTGTCGACGTGAAGGCTAGGGAGCCCATGGTTCTGCCGTGGAACGACCGTATGTAGCCGAGGAAGTATAGTCGACGGCTGTGGGCTCGGGCCAGTTTGATGGCGCACTCGACCGCCTCGGAGCCGCTGTTTCCGAAGAAGAAGCGCTTCGATCCCTTCCAGGGCATCACCCGGCCGAGTTTCTCGGCGAACTCTACCTGGGGGACTGTGAAGTAGTCGCAGCTGTTGACGTGATCGCATTTCTGGGCTTGTTCAATGATGGCTTGGGTGACCTTTGGGTGGCGGTGTCCGACGTTGGCGACCGCTATGCCGGAGCCGAAGTCCAGGTATATGTTGTCGTCGATGTCTTTGACCCACACTCCCTCCGTCTCCACTCCTACGAGGGGAGCCGTGCGGGAGAGGGAGGGTGAAAGTATCTGTCGGTCTCTCTCGATGAGTCTTCGCGCCTTCGGCCCGGGGGGAGTGACAACTATTTTTGGATGAGAGTCCTTGTTCATGTCCTTACATTAACGGTATTAGCCACTTTGTAGTTAAAAGGCTGTTTTCAATGAAACCACATTCATGGTACCCTGGTTCTTCATGTCGCTCGCTAGCCGGCGTATGGGTGAAAACATTTATTTGACGTCCCTGCAGAGTGATACTCCTTGGTGAGATGATTGGCAAGGGATAGTCTTCCGATCCGTTGAGGACGACGAGACCTTATCCCAAGTCATTGAAGTCGAGGGACACCTCATCGACTCCATGATCCTGTCGAAGATTCTTGACGCCATCATGGATCAGCAGGGCGATTTCGAGTTCCTAGAGTTCAATGTTGGGAAAAAGAAACACGACTACAGCTCCACGAAGATCCGTATCACCGGGAAAACGAGGGAGCATCTTGACGATATACTGGGTGAGGTGCTGCGGCTCGGCGCGACGCTGCCGGAGACCCCTGAGGTGGAGTATCAGCCGGCTCTCGCGGACATGGTGCTGCCCGACGAGTTCTACTGCACCACCCATCACCCCACGTGGATCTACTTGGACGGTGACTGGGTGAGCGTAGAGGGCCTCATGATGGACAAGCAGATCATAGTGGAGCCCGACAACCGCAGGGCATACTGTAAGCCGATAAGCATGGTGGAGAAGGGTGACCTCGTGGTGGTGGGCGAGAGGGGTGTGAGGATCAAACACCCCGAGAGGCCCCGTGAAGGAGTAGGTGTGTTCGAGTTCATGAACAGCGACGTCTCCCCCGAGAAGCCTGCGACGGCCCTCATCCGAGAGATCGCCCGCAGCCTTAAGATGAACGCTGATAACGGCGGCAAGATAGTGGTGGTGGCTGGTCCTGCCGTGATCCACACGGGGGCCGCGCCCTACTTGGCGAGGATGGTGGAGCTAGGCTACGTCGACGCTCTTCTCTCTGGCAACGCCTTGGCTGTCCATGATGTCGAGAGCGCGTTGTATGGGACGTCCCTTGGGGTGGATCTTGAGCACGCCCGGGTGCAGAGCCCGAGGAACCATATCGCGGCGATAAACGAGGTCATGAAGGCGGGGTCCCTGAAGGGGCTGGTGGAGTCGGGTAAGCTGAGGAGTGGCATATTCTACCAGCTCATAAAGAACGATGTCCCGTTTGTGCTGGCCGGCTCCATCAGGGACGACGGACCGATACCCGAGGTGATTAAGTGCTCCGACGAGGCCCAGGCGCGGTACAAGGAGGTCGTGAAGGACGCGGACTTCGTCTTTATGCTGGCGTCCACTCTCCACAGCATAGCCGTGGGCAACATGCTCTCGAGCGGGGTGACGATCATCTGCGTCGACATCAACCCCGCGGTGGTGACCAAGCTGAGCGACCGGGGGACGAGCCAGGCCGTTGGGATAGTCACGGACGTGGGGACCTTCCTGCCGCTGCTGGTGAACGAGCTGCAGAGCTAGGGGCTCGGCGGCTCGGGAGAGGGGTCTCGAACCCTAGGGTAGAAGGCGCTTCTCGGTGTCACCATTTTTCGTTGTGTACTCGTGTCTCGTCGTACTGGGTTCTTGGCTCCTTTTCCTCGGCGGGGTACCCTACTGCGATCAGATTCTGGGGGACTATGTTCTCGGGTATGCCGAGGAGATCGCGTACCATTGTCTTCTGCTCTTCGAGGGGTAATCCTATCCACACTGCGCCCAGCTTCAGCGCGACTGCGCCGTGAAGTATGTTCATCGTCGCTGCGGAGCAGTCTTCCACTATGAACTGTCTGGGTAGGGGTGAGATGGCTGGGTCTCCGCACACCGCGATGCATAGCGGTGCCTCGTACAGCATCTTCCCGTATGGATGGTTTTCTGCTAGTCTGTCCAGAGTGTTTCTGTCCTTCACGGTGATGAAGTGCCACGGTTTACGGTTTCCGCCTGTCGGAGCCGCCATCGCTGCTTCTAGCAGTTTCTTGATGTCTCCGGTCTTCACCGGCTCGGGTGTGTATTTTCTGATGCTGCGTCTAGCCAGTAACGCCTTTAATTCATACAACAAGAATCACATGAAATAGTTAGAGTAGGGATAAAATTATGGATTACTCCATTGTTATTATTCTATCGTTCTCTTTCAAACAGCAAATAGTGTTTTATCCAGATGTCACGGCCACTCGCTTGATAGGTATGAAGGTTCCACCCATCCCTCTGGACGTCTTCAATGCATTCAGCTATCTTCCGGTGATCATCAATCTGTATACACCTCCACTCTTTCACCCATGTTCACCTCCTGAAAACCTCACATCAATGAGAGATGTTTCTACTTTTACTAAAAAAATGTGTCTATTCCAGTAATGTCTGTATGTTGGGGGGTTTGGGGATAAAGTTATGGGTTGGATATTATCATCTTTCATTGAATACTAAATCCATAAATAGCTGCTATGGTTTACAATTCAAGGTTATTAATACAACGACGGTGTAGCCCACGAACCAAGCTCCGAGGTGGGGAGCTATACAAGTACCAAGAAAAAATGGAGATCTGAAAATGAGATTTATCTCGTTCTGGGAGTGGGATCCAAAAGACAGCAAGGCAGTCATTGATAAATTCATGAAGAGGGCGTACAAGCTGAAAGTGATCCTAGAACCACATATCATTGGAGGCCAACACAAGGGGATTACGGTGTTCGAGACGGACAGCATCGACGAGATCACCGATTACTTCACGT